>CAYSZM010000075.1:0-16574 GCA_964435365.1 uncultured Victivallis sp.
CCAGATGACGGCGCCTTTGAGTATATTCATTGGTGATGAGAGCAAACTCGGTTTCAAGGATCTCAATTTCCTCAAGCAGCTCGAGGCGAGCTTTGGTTTTTTCGATCGATTCTCTTGTGTTTGTCTGCGGATTCGGCATACTTCCTCCATAAATGTTGTGGGTTGGGGCAAACTGTTGTTTTTGTGTTTCCGATAGGTCAGGACCGCGGCCAGTTCGGGAATCCGTTCCAGCCGTTGCCGGACCATCTTGTGCATGGCCTGCCGGGAGACGCCGCGTCGCTCGGCAAGCTCGCTTAAATTGAGATCCGGGTCCGCCAGCTTCCGGGTTATCAATTCCAGCGACCGGATATCGAGTGCGGCCATAAAAGTGATCACCTCCAGGAGGTCGGCGCGGGAATAGCGGCAATCTTGTTCGGCGCGCTCATAACGGTTGTCTGTCGAGCGGCGGTGTTTGGTGAGGATTCTTTCATTCAGTTCCTCCGGCAGCGGATTGGTTGAGAGCGGCGGCGGATCGCCCGCTTTCCCGCAATGGCGTTTATAGCTGCAGGCAAGGCATGCCGGCAGCTTGCTGAAATACAGCCCGTAGCAGTTAGAAATGCTTCTGCATGAATCGGTAACGGTAATTGGAGATGACGTTTTTTTGTTCATGTGTAATTCCCCTCTGAATTGTTGTTGTTAGATTGTGCTTAAAATATATGTAATTGTGCGCTTAATGTCAATGCGTTTCCGTTATTATTTTTTTCTTTTTTTAATAAATTAAGTGAAAAATACATTAATGGGGTGTATATTTAAGTCGAGTGTTGAGATTCCGGTTTGCTGGCCGGTTGTTATTTTCGCAGGAAAAAGGAGTTGCGTATATGGAGATTCATGTGAACGGATGGCCGACCATAGAGCGGCAGTTGCAGCGAATGGACAAGCGGCAGGGGGAGATTGCACAGCTTCTGGGGATGACTCCTGCCGCTGTTTCACAGGTTAAGAAGGGATGCTTCCTGTTGAACCCGAGGCAGTTGGAGAAAATTGCGGTTTTTCTTCGATTCGACGAGGATATGCGCAGCGAATTTTATTCCGAGCTGTTTAATGCCCGTTTGGTCTGCCGGGAGCCGCCCATTGCCGAATCTGCCCGCGAAAGCGGACATTACCGGGTTTGCCTGAGTACGCGGGGGGCGGTTCGGAGAAAGCGGCGAAGCGAAATTCCCATGGCGGATATCGCTTTGCTGGCCGGATACGATCCGGCGCTCGAACCGCTTGCCGAATACCTGCTCCGGAATTCTCCTGAGCGGAAGAATGATGCCATATCCGGCATTGATGTCTGTGCCTTGCGTGTCGGAATCGGCGACTCGGATACGGGACTTCCCGCCGACAGTCTGATCATCATTGAGGGCGGACGCTATCCGGAGCCGGGAACACTTAATTTTGTGGCGTTGCGGGATGGCCGTTGCCTGTTACGCGAATTCCATCCGGAAGGGGAGCGGATTCGATTGGCCTCCGTACTTCGGGATTCCGGCGAAGATTTCGTCTGGTATCGGGATGGTTCGCCGGGGCCGGTGAGCTGGATGCATCCGGTTCTTGAGGTCACTGTCAGACCGCCGCGCTGAGTTTTTTCGGGGAATCCCGGGCGAGGGGCTTGCTTTTCCATTAATTGCTTTCTATATTATGAAAAAGCGACGCAATTTTGTTCGGATTTCAGGGAATGAAGATTAGCAGGATTTTGACTGGCATTTTGTTCGGCTGTTCGGTTTTGACTTCTCATGCCGCATATCAATTCGATTACGGCACGATCAGCGCATCGAATTCGAAATACGGCAGCAGCGATGTTGCCGGTTATGTCGACCGCGGCGGTGCGTTCGGGATTCAGAATGCGTTCTATTTCAATACCGACACCTCCTATTTGTATCTTTCTTTCGGAAAGCAGGAAACCACGCTCGGCGCCTATTACCTGGACGGAATGAACAAAGGCGCAGAAATCTCCCTTGCCCGGATCGGCGACGGCCAGTATACCGCCGTCGATGCGGACGGCAACGCTTTGCTGTTTGACGCCGGCGACTCCATCGGGTTCTGGATCTCGGATTCCCAGGGCAGGACGGTCTACAACACGCCGGGAATCGAGGGACAGCAAACCTACAACGGTACCGCGATCGCCGACAAAAACAACTATGTGGTCGCGTTCGGAGAGTATGGGCAGTATGTCAACTCTCCGCATGGCAGCTTCACGTTCGACGATATGTTCGATTCCGCATGGTCGGTGCTTTACGTTCAGGTCAGTTCGACCCAGCCGTCGGTGCCGAGCGGCCAGCCGTTGCCCGGCGTGATTGCCGTGCTTTGCGCCGGCAGCGCCGCCTATGCGGGCTACCGGGCGCGTCGGCGTCGGAAATAACCTGCCGGATCATTTGCATCCAGAGAACGCGCTTCTTCCTTTTGGCGACCGGCGCGGGGCGGAAAAGCGCCCCGGCCTGTTGCTGGCTTGCTATTGTTTGAACCGGGCGGCGGTCTGGGCGATGCGGAGACCGTAACGTTTTGCCGTTTCGATGTCTCCCGCGGGCGGAGCGGCAGGCGTTCTCACGCCGAAACTGCTGGCCATCGGGCCGATCGATGCGCTGTTGCGGTTGATGCACGCCGGGCTGGGACCGTTTACGGTGGATTCGGCGTCGGGCTCGTTGGCTCCGACCGTGTCGCCGATGCCGACCCAGATCATATTGAGCTGCATGGCGGTGGTGAACAACCCGACCAGCGTATTGAACTTGTCGCCGGAGAAGTTGCTGGAGTTGGTGAACCCGCCGGCGATTTTGTCCTTCCACTTGCCGTTGCCCCATTTGGTCACGGTGGCTTCGAGAAAGCTCTTCATCCCCGCGGCGATGTTGCCCATGTAGGTGGCGGTGCCGAAGACGATGGCGTCAAACGAATCGAGTTCATCGATCCGTTTGGCCGCCTCGGCGGCGTCGAGCAGCAGGACTTCGGCGCCGGAAAACGAGGCGGCGCCGTCGCGGACTGCTTCGGCCTGGAGTTTGGTGTGTCCGAACTTGGAAAAGTAGACGATGGCAATTTTGACATTCGACATGGTGAACCTCCCTCTTCATTGGAGTTGATGGTTCACTATACACCCGCTTTGCGGGTTTGGCAAATCCGTCATGCCGTTATTGTTTAACGCTCCAGTTGCCCTGGGTGTCCTGGACCCAGGTTCCGGCGGGGGTGTGTTCGTTCATGCGCCCTGACATGCGCCGCGCCACCGCTTCGACCGGAATGTTTTCTTTCTCGGCGATCTTCTCGAAGACGAGTTTCCGGTCGGCGTTTTCGGCGTCGACCACCTGCTGGACGGCGTCGCTGAGCTTGCCGTCCGCAGTGCGGGCTTCGAGCAGACCGGCGTTGTTTTCGCCGATCAGCTTCGCGCTTTTCCAGGCCTGGATGCGTTCGCGGCGGGCGCGGCGGCGTTCCCGCACGTCGCTGCTTTGCGGATCGGCTTTGACATCGCTGCCGGCGTTGAATTCCCGGTTGAGTTCGCGGTCCACCTTGAGATTGACGTCGAGCGTGATCTGGATCGGCTTGATGGTCACTTCATTTTCGGTTTTGATGGTCGGGGTGCAGCCGGTGAGGACTGCCGCGGTGACGGCGGGAACGATCAGCGGAAAATATTTCATTTTTTCTCCTCCTTAGGAGTTTTTTCAGAGAGCTGTCGGAACGTTTCATTGAGCTGCAGCAGCCGGTTGAGCGGCAGGTGCGTGTTGACGTTGAGCTGGATTCCTTCGAACACCGCCCGGGCCGCCGGATCGCGCCGGAGCTGCCCGGTCTGTTCGTCGTAGGCGAACGGCAGCGGCTGGTTCGGCTTGCCGTCGAACTGGAGCGACAGCTGCAGGTCGTCGCCTTCAGGGGTGAGATAGATCCGGGCCCAGTCGTAGGTGAAATCGCGGAGCGCTTCGAGCGCGAAGTCGAGCTGGGTTTTGCGGAGCGCCGCGTCGGCCATTCCTCCGGCCAGCTTCTCGGGCTCGGTCAGGCGGATCGTGCTGCTCCCGCCGGGACGGCTGTAAAGATAGCTCGCATCGAACGAAACGCCGCGCCGGGCGCTCCATTTGACCGGGATCTTGCCGAAGAGCACGCCGTCGCCGGTCGCCTTGCACAGCCCGAGCTGGCTGACCAGCCCGGAGAGCGAAAGATTTTCGCAGTAGAGGTCGGTGTTGATCGAAAGGCGGTCGAAATTCGACGGATTGAACCGGACCGAGTGCAGCATGATCGTGCCGCCGCACCATTCGACTCCGGCGCGTTCGATATCCGCCTGCTCTCTGGAGACCAGGTTGAAGCGCACTGCGAGGTTGGAGAAGTCGAAATTCCCGCAGCGCAGTTTGCCGATGCGGATGGTCTGGCTGCCCGGCGTGCTCCAGTCCGGCAGATTGTTGAGTTGCAGGTCGATGCGGATGTCTTCCGCCTTGAGTTTCTGTTCCGGCCAGTCGAGGGTTCCCTCTTCGAGCAGGAGCTGGATGCCGGTGGAGAGTTTGCCGTTTTCAAACCGCGCCGCGCCGCCGAGCGAGACGATTCCGCTTGCCGTCGCCCGACCGAAACCGGGGACGTATTCGGCGAGTTTCAGCGGTTTCTCCGGCCTCCACGGCGAGACGTTGAGTTCGAGCAGCATGTCGGGCATCCGGCCGGGGCGCGGCGAGACGCGGCCGCGGAAATCGACCCGGGCTCCCGGCAGGAACTTGTTCAGGAAGTCGCCGGAAAGCAGCAGGTCTTCGCCGTCGGGCCGAAAGCTGCCGCGCACCGCGCCGAGCTCCTTCCCGTTCCGGCGGATCGAGCCGATGTTCAGTGTGGCCGGGAGCGTTTCGTCCGGCGGCAGCGGAATCAGCAGGTTGATTCCCGACGCCTCCAGCCCGAGTCCCGGATTGACCAGCGTCATGCCGCTGCCGGAGACGGCGTCGTGCCCGCCCAGCCGTTCCATCCGGAGCTGCGGGGCGCGGAGGGTGAAGCCGTGTCCCTCGAAGCGGAGCGGCCCGGCGGTCAGCTCGATACCGGAGACGCGGATTCCGTCGCCGGTGTCGGATAAATTGAATTTCCAGCTCGCCTTGCCGCCGCTTTCCGCCTTGACCGTTCCCCGGTCCAGGGTGACCGCCGCCGGTTCCATTTCGCCGTCGAAGATGGCGTGGAGCTCTTTGGCCGCGGTCCGGTAGCGCAGGTTGCAGTTCTGGTGCAGTTTGACCGGCGTGGTGAAGACGACCGGCAGGCCGCTGCGGTCGCCGAGTTCGAGTTCGGCGTCGAGTGTGCCGAGCGCATTGACGTCGCCCCCGGCAAATCCCAGCGCCAGTTCATAGTGGAGTTTCGCATCGCCGCCGAACCGGTCTTGGGTGAGGTCCGAGAACGACTCGAGCCGCAATGCGGCGTCTCCGGTCAGTTTCGCGGCGGCGGCCGCGGTGTCGTATTCGGCCGTCGCGGTAATCCGCTGTCCGCGCGGGGTCAGCACGAGTTCGGCGCGGATTTTTTTCCACTCGTTGTGTTCCGACGTAATCACCGCCGCGACCGGGATCGTCAGGCGCCGTCCTTCATAGTCGAGGTCGAGCCGCAGATTGCGTACGGTGATCTGTTCGAGGATCACGGAAGCCGGGCTCTCCGTTCCCTTTGCGGTGCTTTGCCCCGGGAACCGCTTCCGCACCTGGTCGAGGTCGAATCCGGAAATCGCGAGTTTTCCGCCCTTCACCGAGGCGTGAATTTCGCCGCCCGAGAGCGTCAGGTTGGTGATGTTGAGCCGGCGCATCGCCCGGAACGGCAGGTGCGGCATGTAGTCGGCGCGGACCGAGTCGAAGCTGAGCGTGCCGCCGTCTTTGCCGGTCAGCGTGACCGCTTCGAGGTCGAGTCCGGTGAGGCCGATCCGGCGGACTTTAAGCTGCATCTCGTCGAGTCCGACTCGTTTGCGCAGTTCCGGCAGCAGTTGCTTGCCGATGAAGTCGGGCAGATACCAGTTCCACCAGATGACGCCCGCGACGAAAAGCAACCCCAGCCCGACGAGAGTGACGAGCGTGAAGCGGAAGATGAATCTTCGGGTGCGGTGCGGCCTGGTTCCCATGCGATGCTATTTCCCTATGCAGAAGCGGCTGAAAATGTGATCGAGAATGTCCGGCTCGACGGTCTTGCCGGTCACTTCGCCAACCCGGTTCATCGCGGCGCGGATGCCGAAGGCGGCGAGTTCGAATTCCTCTTCGCGGAAGCGTTCCGCCGCTTCGGGCAGAAACTCCAGCGCTGTCGCCAGCAGTTTCGCGGCGCGGGCGTTGACGGCGACTTCGGGAACCGCCGGGCGCGGCGAATCCGCCGCCAGCCGGGCGAACGCCGAGAGCAGGAGCTCCACGCCTTCTCCGGTTTTCGCCGAGATGCGGACGGAATTCCCGGCGACGGCGGGCAGTTCCCGGTCCGGAACGAGGTCGGTCTTGTTCCAGACCGCGACCCGGTTGACCGCGTCGGCGGCCTCCATCTCGGCGATTTCACCGGCGAGGTCGGATGCGGCTGCATCGAGCAGCCAGAAGGTGACGCCCGCCGTGGCCAGCGATTTGCGGCTGCGTTCGACCCCCATCCGTTCGATCGGGTCGGCGCTTTCGCGCAGCCCCGCCGTGTCGGTGAGGCGGACCGGCAGCCCGCGCAGCACGGTGGCGGCTTCGACGGTGTCGCGGGTGGTCCCCGGAATCGGGGTGACGATCGCCCGTTCGTAGCCGAGCAGCAGATTGAGCAGGCTCGATTTCCCGGCGTTGGGCCGCCCGGCGAGGACGACCGAAATGCCGTCGCGCAACGCGCCGCCGATGTCGCGGGTATCGTAAATCTCGCGGATGCGTATGGTGAGCGATTCGAGTTTCTCCACCGCCTCCGTGTCCCACGCCAGCTCTTCGTCGGGGAAGTCGAGGCGGGATTCGCATTCGGCGCGGAGGATGTTGAGCTCCTCGTAAATCGCGTCAAGGCGGCGCGACAACACGCCTTCCAGTTGGTTGGCCGCGGTTTTGAACGCGAGGTCGCTCCCGGCCGTGACAAGGTCGTTCACCGCCTCGGCCTGGGCGAGGTCGAGCTTGCCGTTGGCGAAGGCGCGGAAGGTGAATTCGCCGGGTTCGGCAAGGCGGCACCCGGCGTCGAAGGCGAGACGCAGCGCGTTGTCCGCCGCCGCCTGTCCGCCGTGACAATGGAGCTCGACCACGTCGTCGCCGGTGTAGCTGGCGGGGCCGGGCATGTAGACCGCGAGCGCGGAATCCGCGCCGACGTGCCCGAGCAGCATTTCGCGCCTGTGCGCGGGGCCGAGTTCACGTCGGCCATGCCAGAGGGCGCGGCCGACGGCGAGCGCGTCGGGGCCGGAAATCCGGATAATCGATACCGCTCCGCCGATTCCGGTGGCCGGAGCTGCTATATTGTCGAATGTATTCATATAAAAAGACAATATAGCATGTCAGCGGGTCAAAATCAATAGGCGGAAGGGGCGGCTTCTTCGGGTTCGGCGGCCTCCGGTTCCGGCGGCGGCTGCGGGCGCGGATCGAGCTCTTCCAGCAGTTCGACGCCGGTGAGCTGGAGAAACGCGAACCACGGGAGAAACGCGACTCCCCGGATGTAGGGCAGCCCGAAAATGATAGGCAGAAGTCCGCAGGTCAGGCCTCCCAGAACCCCGAAAGCGATGGCGAATCCGAACTGGACCACCAGCATCATCAGCCAGAACAGGAAACAGCTCCCGAAATGCTTCCGGAACAGGTGGTTCATGTAGCGGACCCCGGCGCAGAATCCGATCCGCTCCCGATGCATGATCGGGATGAGAAGATAATATAAAAACCAGTAATAGAAGCCGATGACGAGCGAAATAACGAACAGGCCGCCGAAGAGCAGCAGCGTTTGACCGATCCGTCCGCTCCCGAAGGCGACCAGGTGTCGGGCGGCCGCGCATTCGGACAGCCAGGACCAGACGATGAATCCGCCGGTCGCGACGAGAAGCAGGTTGATTGTGGAAATCAGAATGAGAAAGCCGAGTGATCCGAGAAAATAGGAGTTGCCGATCTGTTTGAATTCGCGCCACGGTCTCCTGATCTCATTCTTCTCCTGTACGAGGTCGTCGAGAAAGACGAAGAAAAAGCGGCAGCTGACCCAGTAGCACAGGACGAGCAGCAGGATGAAAATAACCGTGACGGAGAGGATGCCGATGAGCCAGGAGTGGAGAATGGCGGGATCGGTCTGGAATTCCGCGGCGACCCGCTGCAGAAAACCGCCGGTTCCGTTCATGATATGGTCGAGCTGCTCCCAGTGGTTGCCGGAATGGATTCGTTTCAGTATTTCTCCTGCCTGGTCCGGAGCCGGCATGAAAAAGCGGATGGCGATGTTCAAAAAGGTGTTGATTTCGCCGCTGATCGTCATCATCCAGCCGCAGAGGCCGAGCATCAGCCAGCGTTCCAGGGAAAATTGCTTGAAGAGAGTGTGCACCATTGATTTCCAGGCGCTGGTCAGCACCCGGTCCAGTGAAATATGATGTCCTGCCATGACGGGAACCCCTTTCTGTTTGCAATGGTTTCCTGTAAAATAGCGCGGCGGGGGAACGGATGCAAGCGGTTTCCGGCCGAGTTCCCGAAAATACGAAAAAAATGGCGGCCGCTCTTTCGAGGGGCCGCCGCGGGTTGCGGATTGTTCGCTATTCCAGCGTGATTCCCGAGATGAGGAAATTCACCTGGGGGCGGGGGAAGTCCACATAGCGGTTTCTGCCGTTGTAGAAGAACAGTTCGCCGCGCAGTTTCTTGCCGGTCATTTTCTCCGCGCCTTCCGTGCGCCGGAGCGGGACGCGGATTTTACGCCACTCCCCGGCGGTCCCGGTTCTCTCGGTGGCCCGGAAGGCGGCCTTCCAGTCGGTCTCCGGCAGGGCGAGGTCGACAGTTCCGGGTTTGTTCACCTTGATCCAGAACGACAGGTAATCGGCCTTGCCGGGTTCGAATTCTCCGGGGGCGAATTTGACAAAGAGATAGGGCGCATTCTGGGGATCGCCGTTTTCCGGCAGGTCGATCTGCGTCGCCTTGCCCTTCGTTCCGTCGGGCAGGGTGGTTTCGACAACCGTCGCCGTTCCCGGATTCCCCTTGCCGGTGTTGCCGCCCTTGCTCCAGGCGCCCGGACGGGCGGCGGTGTCGATCGGCAGCGGAGCGGGATTGCTCTTTTCACCGGTGACCGCGATGAGAACCGGAACCGGGGCTTTGGAGAGATCGTAGTTGATCGCCCCGCTGTCCTGGTAGCGGGCGGATAGGAAGTCCAGCGACGCGATTTCACGTTCGGGGTACGGATTTTCCCAGCAGCCGACGTAGCAACCCACCTGGTCGCGGGTCGGATTCGGCGCGAGCAGGCCGGGTTTGGCCTCCGGGAGATATCCGATCATCCACCAGTCGCCGATGTTGACGCCGGGAACCAGCTGGTAATCGGCGCTGCCGCCGTCGGCGTAGTGAATCCGGTAGCGTCCCGCCTCCGGTCCGTCCCAGGCGACCGCGTGCAGGAAGAAGAGGCGCGAGAATTTCGCATTGACCGGAATCCCCTTGACCGCGTCCGGAAAATTCGGACGCTGCACTCCGGCGAGCACGATACAGCCGGTGCCGTTGTTTTTCGCCGGGTCGATCACGTCGAATACGACTCCGGACGCTTTCCGGAGGCCGAGCGGAATGTTGCGGAAGTCATTCTTGCCCTGATCGGTCCAGCCGCCTTTTCCGTCATTGTCCTTTTCATCGGAGAAGCTGCGGTTGGTGTGTTTGCGCAAATCGACCGGAACCAGGTTTTTTTCCTCAACCGGATAATTCCCGGAGGAGCCGGACGCCAGCGGCAGAACCTTCGCGTATTCCTTGCCGTCGAGCAGATAGCGGAACAGATTGACCAGGTAGGTCGACGCCGAGCTGTCTTTGCCCCAGAGCTTGACGGCGGCGAGCTGGGTTGCGAACAGCCGTCCCTTGCCGAGAGTCGCCTCGAAGACGGCGGTTTCCACATTCCGTTTCCCCAGCATCGGCCCGTTGACGGCGATGGCGTTGATCGAGAACGGGGCGAGCCCGCCTTCGCAGACAAACCCGTTCTCCGGATTCTCCCAGGTGTCGAAATTGCGCTGATCCAGTCCGCTGAATACCGGGTGCGCCGGATGCACGAGATCGATGAACGTATTGCCGGTTCCGATCACGCTGAAATTCTCAAGCAGGCTGCCGTTGTGGAAGTTCTGTTCGAGTACCAGCAGGGTGCCGCCGCCGCGTACCCAGCCGAGCAGTTGTGCGGTATGGTAATCGATCCGCGCGGTGTTGTGAATGGCCGCCGGAACAATCGCCAGGGCGAACGCCGCCAGCGGCGCATCGGGTATCACCGTTTCGAAGCCCAGCCCCAGTGCGCGAAGGATCGCCGCGGTCGACTCGAGGTCGTCCTTGTCGCCGGTGTCGAGCAGTGCGATCTTCTTCGCCGTTTCGATTTTGCCGGTGAGCAGCGATTCGGGCTGGATGAACACGTCATAGAAATTCCGGCTGAGTTCCTTGCCCCCGGCGGCGAGGTCGACGCGGAGCTGGCAGTGGCCGGAAACTCCTTCGGGAATCTTCACTTCGACCGGAGTTGCCGACACGGCGAAGGGAGCGGCGGCCGCCGCTTTGAACTCGCCCAGCTTTACCGTTTTGTCCGGAGCCGTACAGAGCGAGATGGTGGCGACGGCGTCGGGGAGCGCGGCGTCGGCCTGGTTGGCGACATAGAGTTCGAATTGACCGGTTCTTCCGGCAAAGAAGTCGCGCGGCGGCAGCCCCGCCGCGTTGCGCAGCCCGACCAGCACCGGCTGGTTCCAGAGCGTGGCGGCGGCGAGTTTGTAGCCGTGGAACCAGGGGGCGAAGCCGTCGACGCGCACATCCTGCCGGATCATTTCGAGGATGCGTTTGCCGTAGACCGCCTGTCCGTATTCGAGGGAGCCGGGTTTAAGCGCCCGGTCAAGTCCGATGGTTCCGGCGAACCCGATGCCGTTCCCCTTGGCCCAGGTGGTCGGTTTTTCGACATACTTCGCATAGAGCGCCGAGTCGTTGGGTTTGAATTTGGGATCGGTCATATTGCCCCAGGAGAAGCCGACGCACTCCCAGATGATGAACGGCATCGGCAGCCGGGATTCCTTGATTCCGTAATTGTTCAGGTTCCCGGCATAGAGGGTGTTGAATCCCCACGGCCATTTGGTCCAGGGGGAGGAGGAGAGCCCGAGGTAGCTGTGCAGGTCGAGAAAATCGGTGTTCCGCGGATCGCAGCCGTAGCTGGTCCAGCTCGCCGAGCCGGAGAAGACGCCGGCCGGACGCCCCGATTTGCCGAATTGGCGGACGAGGTCCACCTGGCGGTCGAGCTGGCGCTGAATCGCCGGATTGTTGCGGTGGACGACTTCGTTGCCGGTGCTCCACATCACCACCGAGGGGTGATTGTAGTCGCGCGCCAGCCACTCTTTGAGCTCGGCGACGTTCCGTTTGGCGAACTCCGGCTCATCGATGGCGTTGGTGAAGGCCCAGCCCCACTCGTCGTAGATCATGAGCCCGATTTCATCGGCGATGTCGTAAAAACGATTGATCATCGGCATGTGCGCGTTGCGGATGATGTTGTAGCCGAGTTGTTTGTATCCGGAGAGTTCCGCGCGGAGCTTCTCCTCTTCCTGCTCCCGGTTGCCGAAGCCTCCGAAATTGACGGCGCTGATGTTTTCTCCGAAGAGGTAGATGCGGCGGCCGTTGAGATGGAATTTCCCGTCTTTGATGCGGAATTCGCGGAATCCGAAGCGATCCGTCGCCGCGGCGGCGACCTGTTTCGCTCCCGTCAGGTAGACGGTGGCGAAATAGAGTTGCGGATGGTCCGGTTCCCAGAGCACCGGGTGGTTCAGCTTGACAAGGACGCTCCCCGGGTTTTCTCCCGGCGCCAGCTCCGTCATGATCGGTTCCGACGTTGCGTTGAGCCGGTTTGCATCGGTCTTCATCGCGTCGGTAACCGCGGCGTCCAGGCAGTATACGACCTTTTTTCCGGTGTCGTTGACGATGGTGAAATCGATCCGGACCTGGTTTTGGGCGAGCTGGGGAGTGATCAGCATCTGTTCGATCCGGATCGGATTTTCGATGCGCAGCTCCACATCCTGCCAGATTCCGCCCTTGATATTCGGCGGGCTCCACTGCGAGCCGTAGGTGTGCGTGCCGAGCTTGATATCGCCGCGGGTCGGCCCGAAATCGGAAAGCACCTTGAGCGCGAGCAGGTTCTTGCCCGGTTTCACGTATTTGGTGATGTCGACCGTCCATGGAACGAATTCGCCGTGGTGGCTGCCGACTTCTTTTCCGTTGACCCAGAGCGTCGCTTCGTAGCCGATCACATTGAAGTGGAGGAGTACGGAGCGGCCGGAGATTTCGGATTCCGGAAGGTCAATCTCATGCCGGTAGTATCCCCTCACATAAGGCCGGGCGGGGTCGTAGATTTTCTCGTAGCCGTAGTGGCGGTACCAGTTGAAGGGGACCGGAATCCGATCCCATTTCGAATCGTCGAATCCGGCGCCTTCCCAGCCTTTGCTGCGGTCGGAAGCGGCCGGGAACGGCGCGGCCGAAGTCTCCAGCCCGGAGCAGAGCCAGGTGCCGTTGAGCGAGCGGATTTTCCGGAAATCGCCCGGAACGACGGCGAATCCCTCCGGCGATTTGAATTCGACCTGATCCGGCCGGATTGCGGTATGTTGCGGCATCGGCGGCGCGGGCGGCGGATTGTACGGCGGGATTTCCGCCGGAGCTCCGTGCAGGCTGAGCGCGAACGCGGCCGCGGCGAGAATGGCTGGGAATTTCTTCATTTCTGGCATCCTTTCATTACCGGACGTAGACGGGCCAGTGATAACGGTTGGGAACCATGTTGTAATCGGCTTCCCGGTGGGACAGGGTCTTCACGTGTCCGTCGAAAAATCCGAAGTTCGCCATCCCGCCGGGGTGGCGATAGGCCAGAATCATCCTGCCGTTGGGCGGGATGGCTTCTCCGTTGGCGCTATAGGCGGCCAGGGTGCTGTTCCCGGTGCTGACCCACCAGTTGACCGCGTCCATCAGCAGAAATTTGGAGCTGGGGGCCTGTACCTTGGCCAGCACATAGAGATTTTTGGTGCGGTCGGTGGTCAGCTGCCCGGTGATGGTGTAATTCGATGTCGCTTCGAGGTGCCCGTACCCGTTCATTCCGTAGGAGTAGCTGGCGTTGTGGTCGTTGCTGAGCACGGCGTAGGACTTGGGGCAGAGAATCGAGGTCGGATAGATGGAGCTCTGCTGGTTCGCATTGGGGACGCCCATCAGCTGCCGGAAATCCGGCTCCGTATGCCAGCTCATGATCTGCAGGATTCCGCCGTGGCCGTCGGCATACATCTGCAACGCGGTGCTGAACTGCTTGAGGTTGTTGCTGCAACTGATTCGCTGCGCCCGCTCCCGCGCCTGGTTGAGCGCGGGCAGCAGCATCGACGCCAGGATGGCGATAATGGCGATCACGACCAGAAGTTCGATCAGTGTAAATCTCGTTCTCGTCCTGTTCCTCATGCTTCTCTCCTTTTCGTTACGGAAGTGTTTCATTGTTTTCGGGGACTTTCCATTGATGTTGAAAATCGTTTTGGCGCATCGGGCCCGTCAGCCGAAGAGCTCCGGCGGAACTCTGTGATCGATCCGCGTTGTCCGGTGCTGGATCAGCTCGGCCAGAGTGTCGATGGCGGAGCGTCCGATTTCACGGTCGTCGGTCACCGCCAGCCCGCATTCTCCCGGCAGCGGCGGCTGGTGCCGGAAGGAGGAGTCGAGGATGACCAGCTTGATTTTCCCTTCCGGAATCCCGAGTTCGCGCATCGCCTCGACGGCTCCGTCGGCGACGCGGGCGCTCACCGCGACGATTCCGTCGAAGACGCCCGGCCGGAGCAGTTTCAAGGCGCGCTCTTTTGCCTCGGCGCGGGAGTAGGGGCCGAAGCTGTCGTACACCTTCGCGTCGCCCGTGAGCGCGGCGCGCAGGCCTGTGCCCATGCTCTGCACGACCGAACTGTCCTCGTATCCGCCGAGGTGGAGCAGATTGCGGCAGCCGGCGGCAATGAGGCGGGCGGTCAGGAGTTCGGATGATTTCTCGTAGTCGGAGGAGACCGAATTGAACGGCGCGCACCCCGGCGCATCGTCGGGCCGGCTGGTGATGAAGAGATGCGGCGCTCCGCTTTCGGCCAGTTCGCGGTAATACGGCGTATCGCTGCGGTGCGCGCCCCAGATGAGAAATCCGTCGACGGAGCCGTTCCGGAGAAGCTCGAGGTATTTCGCCTCCGTCTTCAGTTTCCGGTCGTTGAATTTGAGCAGCAGGCTGTAATCGTTGCCGGTCAATCCGCTCTCCATCCCCGCGATGATGTTGATGAAATGGTTGTCGGCGAATACTTTGTCCCCTTCCGTCATCGACGGAATCAACAGCGCGATGACTCCCGACCGGCGCTCGAACAGCCGTTTGGCGTTGATGTTCGGCACGTAATTGAGTTCGCGGGCGGCCTTCAGCACTTTCTGGCGGGTCGAATCCAGAATCTTGAAATCCCCGCGGTTGTTCAGCACCTTCGACACGGTGCAGGTCGACAAGCCGACATGCTCCGCCAGGTCGCGGATGCTGCAGCCGGAGGCCGGTTTGTTTTTCTGCATCGAAATTTCCCATCTTGCGATTAACATGTTAAGTCGATATCCTTAATTATACCTCAGTCCGGGATTGAAGTCAAGGATCGGGTGGAAATAAATCGAAAGAAAATGATTTTCTTGAAAATTCGGAATGCGATGGTATTGTAATAAGATTTTGAAAAGAACAAGGGGGCTTGTGATGCCGATTACGGAGATTCTGGAGGAAAACGCGCGGATTTACGGGGATGACGTCGCGCTGGTCGAACTCAATCCGCAGGCGCTGGACGGACGCCATGTGACCTGGCGGGAATATTCGCTGATCGAACCGAGCCGCACCGACTCCTTCCGCTCCGAACTCACCTGGGATTGCTTCAACCGCAAGGCCAACCGCATGGCCAATCTGCTGCTCACCCGCCATATCGGGAAGGGGCGGCGGGTGGCGGTCCTTTTGATGAATTGTCTCGAATGGCTGCCGATCTATTTCGGCATCCTCAAAAGCGGCGCGGTCGCGGTGCCGATGAACTTCCGTTACACCGCCGAGGAAATCAAATACTGCCTGGAGTTGGCGGACGTCGATGTGTTGGTCTTCGGGCCGGAATTCACCGGGCGGGTGGAAGACATCTGCAACCGGATTCCGGGCGTTAAGACGCTCCTTTACGTCGGGGAGGACTGCCCGTCGTTCGCGGAGTCCTACAACAGCCTGGTCTCCTACTGTTCGAGCAAATCCCCGGAGATTCCGCTGGGCGACGACGAGGACGCGGCGATCTACTTCTCCTCCGGCACGACCGGATTCCCCAAGGCGATCCTCCACGCCCACCGCAGCCTGATGCACGCCTGCAAGGCCGAGCAGAATCACCACCGGCAGACTCGCGAAGACACCTTCCTCTGCATTCCGCCATTGTACCACACCGGGGCGAAGATGCACTGGTTCGGCAGTTTCCTGGTCGGGGGCAGGGCGGTGCTGCTCAAGGGGACGCGGCCGGAGTGGATCATCCACGCGGTTTCCGCCGAACGCTGCACCGTGGTCTGGCTGCTGGTACCGTGGGCGCAGGACATTCTCGACGCCGTCGAACGCGGCGACATCAAACTCGAGGAACACGAACTTGCGCAGTGGCGGCTGATGCACATCGGCGCGCAGCCGGTGCCGCCGAGCCTGATCAAGCGCTGGAAGACGGTTTTCCCGCACCACGACTACGACACCAACTACGGCCTGAGCGAATCCTCCGGGCCCGGCGCGGTCCATCTCGGCGTCGAGAACATCGCGCACGTCGGGGCGATCGGCGTCGCCGGATACGGGTGGGAGACGAAAATCGTCGATTCCCGCCGCCGCACGGTGGCGCGCGGAACCGTCGGCGAGCTGGCGGTTCGGGGCGACGGCGTGATGAAGTGCTATTACAAAGACGAAAAGGCGACGCAGGAGGTGCTCGACGCCGACGGCTGGCTTTTCACCGGCGACATGGCGCGAGAGTCGGAGGACGGCTTTCTCTACCTGGTGGACCGCAAGAAGGACGTGATCATCACCGGCGGGGAGAACCTCTACCCGGTGCAGATCGAGGACTTCATCCGCCGGAACCCGGCGGTGAAGGACGTTGCGGTGATCGGCTTGCCCGATCCGCGGCTCGGGGAGATCGCCGCCGCGGTGGTTGAAGTCAAGCCGGGGTGCGAGCTGTCGGAGGCGGAGCTGGAGGAATTTTGCCTCGACCTTCCGCGCTACCAGCGGCCGCGCAAGATCATTTTCGCGCCGGTCCCGCGCAATCCGACCGGGAAGATCGAGAAGCCGAAACTCCGCAGGAAGTACGGGGCGGACCACTTGGTGGCCATGCAGTTCGAGATAGGGAAGTGATATTCGGCACCGGCACGTTTGCCGGTCGGGGTGCAGAAAAGAAAAGTACCTTACTCGCAGGCATGAGTACGGCGAAGCCGCACGGAATGCCGGAGAGCGGGGTCCCCGAAAAGTACCCGAAGCCCGCCGCAGGCGGGACCCGAGGCCCGTGGCCGAAG
>CAYSZM010000076.1:0-16173 GCA_964435365.1 uncultured Victivallis sp.
GAGCTGGTTGATGAGCACCAGCCCATGCCTCCGGCGGCCGGGGCGCTTCGCCCCCGGACCCCAGACCGGCAGGGTGCCGGTGCCGAGAATTTTTTGTCAGTCGCCCACGCGCCAGTCGATGACGTAGCAGAGGTGGTCGTCCGGCCGTTCCGCCAGATTCCGGTAGGCCCGGGCGATCCTCTCCGGATTCGCCGGAATCACGCCGGTCAGGAGCGGCGAAACCCGGTACGCCCCCATCGCAAGGCGGTTCATCGCGCAGGCGAGATTGTTGCGGGTCGCCGCCGAACTCTGTTTCATCTCCCAGCCGGAACGGAATTGCAGGTTCTTTTCCCAGACAGCTTTAAAAATCGTCGCTTCCGGCGCAGGTTTCGGTTTCACGATCCCGATCATCGAACAGACGCCGTTCTCCGCCAGTACCGACGCGGCGGATTCCAGCGTCGCACCGTTGCAGACGGTGTCGATCACCAGGTCGAACCCGGATTCCCCGGCGGAAACGGCAGATTCGGCAGGGATTCCGCACACCCCGGCCACCCGCCGCCGGTTCTCCGACAAATCGACGCCGAGAACATCGGCCCCGGCGAGTCTCGCGCTCTGGGCGGCGAGATTCCCCACCGGCCCCAGCCCGATCACCAGCACTTTAGCCGGACGGAGCGCCAGCCCGTTCAACGGATGCAGCCCGATGTTGATGAAGCGGAGGAATCCCGCCTCCTCCGGCGCAACGCCTGCCGCCAGCGGCAGCAGCAGCGAGTCCGGGCTCAGCGCCCGCACATTGCAGTGCGCCCCCGAACTTTCCGCCAGCGACGGAAACACGAAAACCTCTTTGCCGTCCGCCGCATGTCCGGTCATGATGTAGCCGGGCTGAACCTCCCGCCCCTCCCGGATGCAGAAGAGTTCGGTACCCGGGCTGACCGTCGAACAATCGACCGTCAACGGCGTGAACCCCTCCGGCACGTCGAAGGGTACCTCCTGAAACCAGACGTTATTCAGTCCCTCAAACGTCAGCGTCTTGCGAATCATTTCCCTGCCCTTTCCTTCACCAGATTGTAAACCGTATCGAGGAGTTTCATCGTCTTGAGGCCGTCTTCCAGCGTGGTCAGCCCCGGTTCCTGCCGTCCGTTGCGGACGCAGTCGAGGAAATAGGCGATTTCAGTCCCGTACCCCATCTTGACGTTGTTGTTGCCGAACGAGGCGGCCTGCCAGTGTTCGCAATTGCCATCCGGCGACGGGTCCGGCGGGTAACAGTCCAGCGAATGGAAGGCGTCGGTGAAGATCATCGAACGGTCGCCATAGAAGAGTTCGGTTCCGAATTGCAGATTGCCGTAGCCCGGAGCCACCAGCGTGTGGAGCAACACCCGGAAACGGCGGCCTTCCCGGTCCCGCAGGCGGATTTCGACGATGATGTTTTCGCCGCTCCAGACCACCTCCGGCTCGACCTCCGCGATTTCGCCGAGAAACGACGCGGCCAGGTTGACCGGGTGGACCGCCTGTACCATCAGGTACCGCCAGAGATAGGAGAGATCGTCGGTGCCGGGCATTCCGTAGATCTCGTCGGAGCGGTAGGGGCCGCTGGTGAGATAGCGGACCGTTCCGTAGAGCGGCAGCCCGAGATTCCGGGAATCCGCCAGCGAGCGGACCTTGCGGATCACCCCGCTGTGCCGCATCATGAAGCCGACCTGCCCCATGCCGCCGGTGGCGCGGGCCTTCTCCGCCAGGGCGAGCGCCTGCGCATAGTTTTCCCCCATCGGTTTTTCGATGAAGAAGGGAATTCCCTCGTCGAGGCAGTACATCCCGGCGTCGAAATGGAGCCGGGGCGGACCGGCGATCAGGACCGCGTCCGGCTTCTCGCGGTCGATCATCTCCCGAAAATCGCCGTACCCCTTCTCCGCGCCCTGTCGTTTCGCGCATCCGGCGGGGTCGTCGGCCGCCAATGCGGATACCGCGCGAAGACTCACCCCCTCCGCCGCCCGCAGCGACGGGTAGAGAAAAGAGTTGGCGTGATTTCCGCACCCGACAAAACAGACATTCAGTTTTTTCATGAAAGCTCCTTCAAATCCCTTGACATTGCTTTCATTATACATTATTTTCTTCTCGCCGCCAATGGACGAAAATTCCGGACAAGTGGAGAAAACGGTTGAAATGACGCCTTTCGTCTTTTCCCACCTGATCGAGATCGGGACAAAACACGGGCCGGACTTCACGTTCGAACGGCCGGAGGGAGACCCGGACGGGAACTGTCTTTTGATGTGCTTCCGGGCCCCGGTGATGATCCTGACCGCGTCGGGGAAAGAGCGGGCGGAGGCTGGCGACTGCATCGTTCACGACCCCGCGTTCCCGATGTGGCACGCGGCCATCCCGGAACAGCCCGGCGGGTTCAGCAACGATTGGATCTATGTGGCTCCCGCCGTAATGGTTCCGTTTCTCGACGAGCTGGCGATTCCCTGCAACGTCCTGCTGCCGACCGGGAATCCCGGATTGCTGGAAGAGGCTCTGCGCCGGATTCGATCGGAGATGGAGACGGACGACGGCTGTTCGGAGCGGATCATCCGCGACACGATTTACCGGATGCTCGCCGATGTCCGGCGAAGCGCCCGCGAGTACCGGAAGCAGCGGGACACCATGACCGACGCCGAGCGCCGCCGCTACGCCGAATTCGTCCGGATTCGCGAACGGATTCTCGCCGAACCGGAACGGGAGTACGCGGTCCGCGAACTGGCCGCCCTGGCGAACCTCAGCCCGGAGCGGTTCGCGGTGCTCTACCGGAACTTCTTCCACGCCTCGCCGCTCGCCGAAATCCTGGAGGCGCGGCTGGTCAAAGCCCGCCGGCTGCTCAAGACGACGACGTTCCGGATCAAGGAGATCGCCGGAGAGTGCGGCTGGCGGGACGAACACTATTTCGCCCGCCTCTTCCGGCAGAAAACCGGCACCACCCCCGGCGAATTCCGCCGCCCCCGCCCGAAATCCGAATCCTGACACATGCCGCCGGAGCTCAGCCGAATCTTTTTGTCATTTTTCTTTCATTCCGTCTTGACATCTGCATCGAACAGCGCCATAATTAATATAGACATCTATACAACACGAGACACGGATTGAAATGACAAAGTTCAGACAACGCAAATACGAACAGATCGAAACGGAACTCTCCGAGCAAATCCAGCGCGGACAGTTGCCCCCGGGCAGCAAGCTCCCCACGGAGCAGGAAATCGCGGCGACTTACGACGTGTCCCGGCTGACGGTCCGGCAGGCGATTGCCGGGCTGATTCATTCCGGCATGGCCTATTCGGTACAGGGCAAGGGAACCTTCGTCGTCGAGAAGAAATCGGTGGCGAAGGGGGAATTGAGAACCGTGCATTTTCTCAATTCCTCGCTTCATGATTCGCTGGAGAACGATTATTTCAGCGGCCAACTGGTCCTGAACCTTTCGATCGAAGCGACGCGCCGGGGCTACACGCTGGCGATTTCGATGATTCCGCGGCATATGACATTCCACGATTTTCTGCGAAACAACGGATTGCCGCCGACCTTCAACGGCGGGGTCATCCTGGCCAACCTGTCATACAGCGCAGAGGATCTGGAAATTCTGCGGGACAGCCGCATCCCCTATGTCGCACTGCGCAAAGATTCCATGACCGACTCCATCCCCAGCGTCGGCTCGGACTCCTCGGCCGCCATGGAATTGTGCATGAAAACCGTTCTCGGTTATGGTCATCGGGAAATCGGCATGATCAACTGCCCGGCCGGATACTGCGACTTCACCTCCAACCTCGACGTTTTCCGCTCGCGGCTGGAGCAGGCCGGCTGCGTGTTTTGCCCCGGCCGGGTGGCAACCGCGGAGATGACCAGCGAGGCGGATGGCGCCCGGGCCATTCGCAAACTGCTGGAGTGCAACCCGAACCTGACTGCCGCGGTCATATTCGGAGACCGCTCTTCGGCGGGCGCCGTGCGCGAGCTGCTGGAGCTCGGCTACCGAATCCCGGAAGACATCTCGGTGGTCGTTCACGACCGCTACCATTGGCTCGACTCGCTGTTCTCCTTCCGCCTCTCGGGAGCCCAGCAGAACCTTCCCGGAATCGCCGCCGCGCTGATGGATATTCTCGACGGTCAACGGAAAAGCGGAATTGTGGAGCCGCGCCAGTTTCTGGTCCCGCCCGACTGGGTCAGCGGAAACTCCGCCGGATTTCCGAAAAGTGCATTTCAACTTCAACAGAACGGAGGACGATGACAATGAAACAGGGAGAACAAATCATGCATCGGGGTACCAGATTCACATTAATCGAACTTTTGGTTGTGATTGCAATCATCGCCATTCTCGCCTCGATGCTCCTGCCCGCCTTGAACCGGGCGCGGGCGAACGCAAAACAGAGCCAATGCCAGAACTCGCTCAAACAGTTGACGACCACCATGGCTCTCTACAGTTCCCAGAGCGACGATTGGAACGTGCCGATGAAACTGACCGGCGGAACTGATATGTGGATCGGAAACAAACTGTTCGCCGAACTCTCCGGGGTCAAGCATGACGCCGTCTACGCCAACATATGGAGCAAGAAATTTCTCTGCCCGTCGGTAAACTACCCCGCCCATACCGATAACTGGCCGACCATGGCCGGCCTCGGCGGCGTCTACGGAATGACTTACTGGGGCGCATCCTGGATCGGCAGCGGTACGGACAGCGGCGTCTGGCTGGAAAACCGCGCGGTCAAGATAAACCGGGTCCGCAACCCTTCAACCCGGCTTCTCTTCACCGAAGTCTCCTTCAAATCCAGCATCGGCCGGGCGTCGCCGGCCTACAGGGACCCCCGGACCTACTGGTGGATCAACGGAGAGCTCGACAGCGCCTACTCCCTGGCATTGCGGCATGGCAATAACCGAGTAGTCAACGTCGCCTTCTTCGACGGCCATGTCGCCTCGTGGAATGCGGAGCGGGTGATCAAGGAGTCAGCCACCCCCTGGTATCCGTACAATTGAGCCGATAAAGGGAAAGAGGTTATATTGTGAAAACGGGATTTCTTCTCCTGGCGATGTTCCTGGTCGCCGTGACGGTGTCGGGCGGCGAAGTGATTTTGTCCGAGCCATTTCAAACGCAACAGAACCTGAAGGGCTGGAGGCTGGCTCCGGGCGCCGGAGTCGCCGTCGCGCCGGATGGGAAAAACGCCCTCAAAATCACCTGCGGCGATACGACCGGTAAAAGCATCTTCACCTGCGGTTACCGGTTCGATCCGAAAACGGTGGCCGGGAGGCGACTGACCGCCACCGTCGAGGTAATGCGCGACCTGACTCCGCCATCCGTAAAGTGGCAGGGGGGAAAATTCCAGTTCTCCATCAAAACCCCGGGAAAGCAGGATTGGAAAGGGGTTTACATGGCAAATCCGCAAAGCAGCGGTTGGGAGAAGCTCACCTTGACCGCGGATATTCCGCTCGATGCCGAAGCGGTCTCGCTGGACCTTGGAATCCAGAACGCGTCCGGAACCATCTGGTTCCGCAATCTTTCGGTGGAAGCGGGGGATCTCATTCTCCGCCTCGACAGTCAGGCCAACATGGGATTCCGCGACGCCGTCCCCCGCGACGGCAAAGGGGGCTGGTCCGATCAGGGGCCCCAGAACGACGCGGCCAATTTCCAGTTCCGGAGCAAGACGTTCGGCAACGTTCCCTTCGGCATCGCCGATCCCGGTTCCAACGGCGGCAAAGCAATCGCGGTCTTCCAATCATCGCAGCTTCCCGCCGGGCTGGCAGAGGTGAAGTTCGATCTTTCGCAGGCGGCGGTCAAGGGCGGCAATCTTTATCTCCTCCATACACTGACCTTCGGCCATGGCTTTAAAGGCGTTGCCGGAACGGTCGAACTCATCGGCAAAAACGGTAAAACGGCGACGCTTCCGGTGCGCGGGGACAAAGATGTCGCCGACTGGTGGGCCCCTTCGCGCAAGGAGAACGCTTTCCCCGCATCGCTCTGGCAGAACGCCAGCGGCGGAATGGTGGGCCTCTACGTCTCGAAATTCAACATCCCGGAAGAGGTCGGCGAACTGGCAGCAATCCGCCTCCGCCCGGAAGATCCGCGCGTACTCTGGATACTGGCCGGAGCGACCCTGTCGCAGAACGATTATCCGGCGCCCGCGGGAAAACAGCATACGGTCCGGGAGAACGCCGTGTGGAAGCCGCTGCCGATTCCGGAAAAACCGGGCGTGATTCCCGGCAGCGCCCTCGACCTCTCCCGTGTGCTCGATCAACCGCCGGTCGGCGCCCTCGGGCGGCTGGTCATCGGAGAAAACGGAAACTTCGTCTTCGCGAAACAGCCGGATAAACCGGTCCGTTTCCTCGCGGCCGCCTATCTGCGCGGACTCTTCTCCGAAGCTCACGGATACCCCGCCGAACTGCCGGTCAAGGAGGCCGCGGACGACTTCGTCCGCCAGCTTCGGATGCAGGGGTTCAACATGATCCGCTTCCACTACCTCGACAGCACCATGCTGGAGAAATCCGACGCCGACTTCAAACTCAATCCCGATATCCTGGACCGTTTCGATTACCTCATCGCCAAAATGAAAGAGGCGGGCATCTATGCGAACATCGACGTGATGGCCTCGCGTATCGGCTGGTCGCACGGCTACAGCTGGGAGGCGAAACCGGGCGATCAACGCAATTTCAAACTCGACATCCATTTCCAGCCCGAAGTCAGGGAGAATTGGAAGACCGGATTCCGCACTCTGCTCACCCACGTCAATCCCTACACCGGGACCCGCCTGCTCGACGATCCGGTTCTGGCCATCGCGGTAGCCTACAATGAACAGGAGTTCGGCTGGGGCCGCGAAAACTTCGGCCAGGCGGCGGACGCATGGCGGGCGTTCCTGAAGCATCGCTATGGAACCATCGACGCACTGAAAAACGCATGGGGAGAACCCGCCGCCGGATATGCCGATTTCAACGAAATCGCCCCGTTCTCCGTCGCGCAAATCGCGGAAAATTCGCCGCGGGGCGCCGATCTGGCGCGATTCATCGCCGAACGCGAAGACGAGCTGGCAAAGTGGTATCAGGAAACCGCCCATGAACTGGGATTCAAGGGATACCTCGCCAGTTACACCATGGCGCAGTCGCTGCGCAATACCATCAGCCGCCGCAACAGCGAATTCATCGCACTCAACACCTATCACTCGCATCCGTTCAACAACGTGATCGACACCGCCGGCGCGATCGAACGCAAAGCGCGCTATGTCCGAGCACTTTTTTCGGTGCGCCAATCCGGCAAACCGCTGGTGGCGACCGAGCTCGGCCACGCCTTCTGGAACCCTTACCGCTACGAAGAAGGGATGGTGGCGGGAGCTTACGCCGCGTTCCAGGGAATCGACGGCCTGACTCCGTTCGCGGAAAGCGTGACGGCACAACCTTCGGAGAGACCGATCACCACATTCGCGCTCCGAAACGACGCCATCCTCAAATCTCAGGAATTCCTGATGGCTCTCCTGTTCCGCCGCGGCGATGTGAAGACAGCCGGGTCCATGATGCGGGTCCGGATCGACCCCGAGGCGGTCTTCGCCGGAAACATGTATTCGGACGCGCTCAACTCCGATCAGGCCATGCTTTCGCTGGTGACCGGTTTCGCCACCGAAATCGGGGAAAACGCGAAGCCGCCTGCCGACGGGGTGGTCATTCCCGCGGCGGGAGGCTCCGCGCTGCTGATCCGCTCCGTCGGGGGCGCCGGGTACACCCAGGCGCAGGAGTCGAAAACGAAAGTGTTCGACTTCAACGACACGCTCGGGCAGCTGAAAAAGGCGGGGCAGGTTCCTCCCGGGAATCGGACCGACCATGCGAAGGGCGTCTATGAAAGTTCCACCGGCGAGATCTATCTCGACTCCCCGAAACACTTCATGTCGGTAAACACCCCGCGTTTTCAGGGAATCTGCGGCGAGGCGGGCGCCACGGCGAAACTGAAAGACTTCGAAGTGAAGAAACTCGGCTCCCGCGGCGGGCTTTCCCTGGTTTCTCTTGAAAACGGCAAATCGCTGGCCGACTCCGGCCGGATGGTGCTGGTCTTCGCCACCAATTTGCTGAACAGCGGCATGGTGTTCGAGGACGACACCTACCGGACCTGCCTCAAAAAAGGCGAACTGCCGCTGCTGCTGGAAACCGGAGTCTTCCGCGCCGCCCTGAACAACCGCAACGCGGAAAAGCTGAAGCTTTATGCGCTCGGCCTCGACGGAAAACGCATCGCCGAACTGCCGCTTGTAAAATCGCCCGGCCGGATTGAATTCGAAGTGGACACCGCAAAAATTCCGAACGGCCCGGCCATCTACTTCGAGCTCGCCGCCGACTGACGGAGCGAGGCGGGAAAACAGTTCAGCGGAGAAGGGGCGCGATTTTTTCGGGTTGAAGCCGCATCCGGAAAAATTCCCGTGCGCGGGCATCCAGTTGCGGATTCATGGCGTGTCCCCACCCGGCGAGCGGGTTCCACTGCCAGGGAAGCCCCAGCTCGTGTCCCCGGCGGAAAAACTCCCGGGAGGCTTCGAGGCGTTCGTCTTCGACCCCGCAGGCGATGATTCCGGGCGGATAGCTTCGTCCCGGTTCCGGCGGGTCCCACCAGCCGACGCCCAGGGCGCACCAGGCGGCGACCGCTTCCGGTTTCCAGGCCATCAGCCGGGCGGTAAAGTGGCCGCCGCCGGAAAATCCGTGCAGGAACAGCGGCAGCGGGCGGCCGTAGATTTTTTGGATTCCGTCCAGCAGCAGTTGCCCGGAACCGCGGGAGGCGTAATAATACCCGGTTCTGTTCTCCAGATCGGCTTCTTCGGAGGCGAACGACAGGCCGATCAATCCCAGGTTTTCCGCGGCCGCGTATTTCCGCCACTCCCGGCCGTTGACCAGCGGACGGCCGTTGCCGTTGTAGCCGGGGCAGAGAACAAGAACGCCCCGCTCCTTGCCGGTGGGCGGCAGATACCACAGTTCCGCCCGGGTCATATGTTCCGCCGGAGAGAGCGTGAGCCGTTTGGCCGGAAAGAATTCCACCGACAGCCAATGCAGCCCGACGGACAGAATCAGACAGAGGGCGGCGAGAATGCAAAGCAGTTTGACCCGATGCTTCTTCACGGGAGCAGCGCCTCCCTGACGGCTTTTTCATACTCCTGATTCCCCCGCGTCTTCAGCACCCGGGAAAGAATGCCGGGGCTGTTTTCAATGGCGTCATTTCCATAGGCGATGACGGGAACCGGATTGCGTTCAAGGGCCCGGGTGATCGACAACTCCGAATACGGAGAATCCAGCGGAGCATCAAAGAGCACGATTCGCCGGATTCCGCCTCGGGGAAGCTGCAAGGCGGCAACGACTCCCGGTTGTGCCGCAGATCCGATGCCGATCAGGAAAACCGGCAGGTCCGGGTGGCTCAGCAAACCGGCAAGGGGTTCCCTCAGGCGTCCAGCTTCTTCCGGCAAATCATCTCCGACCGGAACCACGACCGTTCGGGCTCCGTTTTCCCGGAGCAGCCAGAGGAAATCGCGCAGCAGCGGTTCGTTTTCCGATGTCAGGACAATGGCCAGAAGCGTCGCCTTTTCCGGAGCGTCCCGGTGAACTTCGCGCCAGGCCGCGGCGAATTGCGGGGAAGGAAGCGGAGCTCCGGCGGAGTCGCGTTCCGGCCACTTCGCCGGGGGAGGAATTTCCCCGTTGTCGGCATTTCGCAACGCGGCGATTCCGGCGAGATAGGAAGTGATCAGCCGGTAAACGACCGGGTTCGGGGCATGATGATCCGGGCTTGATATCTTGAAATTGGGCGGGGTCCGCACATCCAGCGCCGGAAGCCCGTGCCCGCGCAATTTCTGCGCATAAACAATCGAGGCGTTTTCGCCGGGGCAGTTCCACGTATTGACAATCAGCCGGGGAATCCGGTCATCCGGCGCGATCCGGTCGAGATACCGGGAGCCGCCGGTCCACGCCGCCGCCGCGATTTTTCCCGGATTGGCGGCGCAAAGCTGCTGCGCCATGCTGCCGCCGGAGGACTCGCCGGTCACCAGCAGTTTACCGGGCCGGAACCCGAACTTCCCGGCCACCGCCGCCTGCACTTTGAACACCATGTCGTGCCAGCCGGATTCCGGATAGATGAAATATTTCGAACGGTCCTCCGCATCGCCGCGCTCCGCCGGAATCTGCATGGTGAATACCGTGCAGCCCGACTCTTTGGCCAGTTCACGGAGCCATTTCTGCGAACCCGGAATCCGCTTCTCTTCTCCGGTGAAGGGCGCATAGAAAATCATCTGATCGGAACCGCGGCACGGCTTCCCCGCCTGATCGAGAGGGACAAGACAGCCGACCAGCGCCTCCTTTCCCCAGAGGAAACCGTCCTTGAAACGGAACGTCTCGTGGAGGATTCCGTCCTCCACCTTGCAGAAGACGGGGTTCTCCGCCTGCGCCGCCGCCTCGCGGATTTTCCGGTACTCCTCCGGGAGCTCCGGCGGACGGTCTTCGAACCAGTACATGACAAGCCGTCCAATCGCCAATACGGCGAAGGCGGCCAATAGAATGACGAGCTTTTTGTTTTTCAATGGTTTCATCGTGTCTTTCCTGTTTTCTCTACCAGCGCCGCAAGATCGGCCAATTCGGAATCCGGCAGAAGGATCACCTCGACCGGTATGTTCCTCCCCTGAATCAACGCCCGGAATTGTTCCGCTTTTTCCGTGCTCTCGCAGGACAAAATCAAAGAAACCGGAACACGGGCTTTTTCCAACCGGATTCGCGGCGAGAGCTCTTCAAACGGCCAGTCGGACGGCGGATCGACGGCGATGACGCCGGCGGGACCGTCCGTGTCGGCCAGCGCAATCGCCTGCATCGCACGCTCTTCGCCGACACCGATCAGGAACGAGTTCGGGGCCTGCCGGGAAAGTTCGGCAAGCATCCGCCGGGCTGTCGGAAGCTCCCCGAATCCGATGTCGATCGGGAGTGTGGCCACGGAAAATCCCCGTTCCGCCAACGATCGCAGCAGATCGCGGAACTCCCCGCCGGAACCGGAGGCGAGAATGAAAAGAGTCTTCCCGGACTTCGTCCGGGGGGAGAGGATCGTCACCTCCCGTCCGGCCACAGCGACGGTTTTCCAGGAATAGGGCTGCGTCGCATTGACGATGGCCCCGTAACCGAGAAGCCCGATGCAGAACGCCCCGGCCAACGCCGGAGCGGGCCAGAGATCGAACCGGCCCCGGCGAAACTTTTTCGTCCGGAACCCCCACACCAGGAAACCGGCAATCAGCAGCAGAAGCGCGCCGAGAACGGCGAGAATGCTCGGGAAATAATAGCAGGTGGTGAAACCTCCGGCGACCAGGTATCCGGCCAGAGCGGCAAGGGCATAGAGCAGGAGCGTGTTCCGGGTGGCGAGCCAGAGCCGGAACCCATACTGAAGCAGCAGACACAGGATCGAAAGAGCGGCGAACAGGGCGAAGATCCCGTACATCGCGGCGAAGGTGAGGACATCGCTGATGAGGGAATAGTAGTTTTCGTTGAGCCAGAGCGGCTGGTAATACCGGGTGTAATATGCGCCCGGTTCCGACGTTCCCGCAGCCCAGTGACCGGCGATGACTCCGGTCCCGTAATGCCAGAGGAGAAGACGGTTGCGGATGGAGCCGTCGCCGAGGTCTCCCGCCGACCGGATGCGGGAGGGCCCGTCGCCGGTCAGCAGCACGATCGCAAGAAAAATCACAGGGAGCGCCCAGCTCCACCGCCTGCGGCAGCAGCACGCGGCGGCGGTCAGCGCCGCGAAGCAGGCCAGGTATCCGCCGCGCGAATAGGTGACGGCGATCATGAGAAACTGGAGCTGAACAGCGACGCCGAAAAATCCGGCGCCGATTTTCGGCAGAACGCCCCGGCGGCTGACCAAAAGCAGAAACACTCCGGCCGTCAGCAGCGCGGTGACGACCAGAAAAGCCGCGCAGACGTTCGGAGAAAAAAAAGCGAACTGGAGCCGCTCATTTCCAAGATAATGATACATATCAGAAATATAACGTCTCTTTCTGAAATTGCGAAGCGTCAGAGGCTGTCTGCCGCTTCGGTTCCAGAAATCTGCCGAGAATAAGACTGATTTCGTAAAGCAGCCAGGTCGGTACGCCCATGCACAGCTGGCTGATGATATCGGGGGGAGTCAACACCATGGCGACGGTGAAGATTCCAACCACAATATAGGGTCGCAATCGTCGTAATGTGGAAACACGGACCAACCCGAGACGAACCAACCCGAGCAGTACAATCGGAAGCTGGAAGCAGACACCGAATCCGAACATGAGCCATGCGGCCATGCCGAGACAGGAGCTGACGTTGATCAGCGGTTTGATCCCGGGCGTCTGCATGCTGAGGGAATAGTTCATCAAAATCGGAAAAATAACGAGAAGCCCCATTGCGGCTCCCGCCAGGAACAGCAAAAAACTGAATCCGCTGGCACAGCGGATCATGGTTTTTTCATGCCGGAAAAGCCCGGGAGAGAGGTAGCGCCAGACATGCCAGGATAGAATCGGAAATGCGACGCAGACGGCCATGATCAGGGAAAACTTCAGCCGCAAAAAAAACAACTCCATCGGAGCTGTGTAATAAAGCGAACCGAGTTCGGGCGGACAGAGGTGATTGACGATCCAGTCGATCAGCATTTGTGAAACCGGCCAGGCGGCCGGCAAAAGCAGACATATTACGACCAGACACTGAATCAATCGGCGCCGGAATTCCTCGATGTGCTCGATAACGGTCGCGTAACCGTGTTCCTGCTTCGGCATCAGGCCTGCCCGGCTCCGCTTTTCTCCTCCGCTTCGACGGATGCCGGATTCGCCTTCATCTCCACCGCGGGTGGAGGTTCAGCCGCATTCGGCGGCGGATTCAGCGCCTCGTTTTTCGCCCGATGAAACTCATTGGCGGCCTTTCCCATCGCCCGCGCAATCTCCGGCAGCCGCCTGGCGCCGAAAAACAACAGAACCAACAGGAAAACAAGAATCAACTGTCCGAACCCGATACCCATGGCACTCCCCTTTCGCATATTCCCATCAAATGGAATATCATCTGTAAAGTCTGCGTTGTTTCATTTTTATCACGAAAATAAACAGCATGCAGAAAATCGCGATGCTGAGCGTAATATAAACCCCATAGCCGAGGATCAGCTCCCACGTGCGGTTCAGCCATGCCGCGATGATGGAATCCTGATTCCTGTTTTCCAGGCGCGCAAAATCTTTCCTGGTTGCGGCAACATGAATTTTTCCTTGAGGCAAATCAAAAAGAGCGGGTGGAATTTTTGCGGCAAAGTCCGCATTTCCCCATTCACATGAAAAAATAGGAACTCGTGTATAGGAATAATAAGAACATTGATATAAGAACGGCTGCTTTTTCCCGATCCAATAAACTCTTTTGGCCGGCCATCGGCTCAGAAAACTTTCCCGATGATTGCGAATCTCTTCCAGCGGCAAGCCGGTTCTTGCGGCAAGCGACTCATCATCAGGCAATTGAAAATCAACCGTCACCTTATAGCAGGGAATGTTCTGATAATTACTCGAAGAGACCTGATATGATGCAGTGCCGGATTCAATGTCTTTGGCAATCAACTTAAAAGGATATGACCAGGTTTTCGAATCATTATAGTATGGCAGATCGCTCTTATTATTGACAATTAAAGTTTCGTCCGGAGTATTGCCGTACTCCACCATGAATACGGAGCCATCCGGTCTCATAATCGTCGATTGGGTGACTCTTCCCCTGACAAGGATATCGCGGCGTTCATATGCATTGCCATCCGCTCCGGGCAGCCTGTATATGGTACAGGAATAGCCTGCGCCTTCGGATTTCAAAGGGAAAGAAGAAGAATAAGGAGCCGTCAACGAAAACTCATACGCCTGTCGCAACAGTTTGCAGCCTTGATGCTCCGCTCCGGACAAAGGAAAGGCAACAAGAACAAGGAGGACAGCTAACCGTGAAAATCCTTTCTTTCGCTCAAACATCATATTTTCTTTCCTGCCAATAAAAAAGTGCCTGGAATGAATGGAAGCCGATTACAACAAATCTACTCCGGCTTATGCTTTGAAGAGCATGGATCCTTGGCGATATCCTCATTGCAAACTTTTGCCGCCGTGGCCGTGCAACTGCCGTCTCCCTTCGTGGTTATCGTGAGAGCTTTGGCCGAACCGATCAAAGCAAAATTTGCCAGGGCGCTTAACGCAATCACTCTCCCGGTACGTCCAAGAAAGAGGCGACGCGAAACTTGTTTCGACTCAAACATTTTTTCTACGTTTTCCATAAAACACACGACTTTCTTTTTAATTTGCTTTCTGTCAAAAATCCTTTTTTCTGAATTGTTTACGAAATCGGCTATCATTCATCCGGCACTAATTCTGACAGTTTCTCAAATTGCATACTTGCTTCAGCCTTGGCAATTTCTTCGGCAAATTTGCTGGCATAGGGTTCTTTGGTACAAATAAATCCCGCCAATTCAAAAAACATTCGTTTTGTTTGTTCGCAAAAACGCGGAGGACCGCTGAATTTTCCGCTGCTCAATGCTAATTCCCACGGGCACGGGCCCTGGCAAATCGGATAAGCCCAACATTGATAACAGAATTCAGAAATACAATCGACGTAATCGAAAAGAATTTCACGACAACGTTCCTCATTGCGTCCCGCGGTTAAATCACCGATTTTCCAAGCTGACATTCCCGCAAACTTTGAGCACGGAAATAGTGCCCCATCTGCTCCGATGGCCGTTCCTAATGTGCACATTCCACACTTCCATGGAATTGGTTTTTCACTCGTCTTTCCTGAAAGAATCTGATTGATAAATTTTGACTGGGGAAGAAAGTAGCTGCCTTCCTTTGACTGAATTCTTTCCTGCAACCAAGGTAATAATTCTTCATTCTGCCTGCAATATTCGGAAAAATCATCTTCCGTAAAATTAGCAGAGTTATTCGACTCTCTCACATTGACAGTCGGACCAATCACAACATTCCTCAGCGGAAGTTCTCCCATAAAGGAAAAGATACTTCTGATATCGGGAACCGGGGAGGTCAACGTGCAGCGTCCTTCAATCTGAATACCCGCTGATATCAATTTTTCAATTCCAGCCATCACCAAATCGAAAGAGCCATCACCTGAGCGGGTTGGACATTGGGCATCGTGCATTTCTTTGGGGCCGTCAATACTGACCATGATGCCGATATTATATTCTTTGATTTTCGCCACAATCTCATCGTCAATGAGAACTGCATTGGTGGTCATGCGATACTGAACTTGTTTGCCATACTTTTGCCCAAGCCTCTGACTGTAATCCAACACAAAATTAAAGACCGGCTTGTTTAACAAGGGTTCTCCGCCCCACAAGACAATATCAACGATTTTACGGGAGCCGGAATATTCAAACAAAAAATCAACCGCTTTTTGTGCAGTCTCCCTGCTCATTAATATATGCGGCCTGTCGCGCATTCCTTCGCAATAGCAATATTTACAGGCGAGGTTGCAGGTTTCGGCCAACATCAGTTCCACAGAATACAAAAAATCTGTTTTTGAAAATTCGTCTTCCAACTCTTTGGCAGAATACCTTACAGATTCGGGTAAATCAAACAGCCCGCATTCGCCCAATGCCGAGATTTCGAAAAAGATCTGTTCGATTTCCTGTTTTCTCTCAGGAAATTCACTGAGCATTTTTCCTTTTGCGTCTGTCTTCTCATTCTGAAGGCAACTCTGCAAACACCGGGAGGTCCATTCATTGATCTGATAGAAACGGCAACCGGTCGTGTCAAAAACAAAGAATTCGCCATTGACTTCAAAAAGATGATACGGCACTGACTTCGTCGTGTTCATATTGTTTTATTTACCCCCGAATAAACAAGAGCCATTCTGCGGCACTTCAATCGGCCTTACAGCTTGACTGCAATAAGAATATCGCAACAGCAATTGAAACCATGACTTATTGCAATAGAATCATAATATCACGCCCATGGAGCCGGGTGCAGATTTCGAATTCTCTCTTGCCGCCAGCAACCAGAATTACCATCATATTGTTTATTTTTAATAATACAGAACTTTACAAAGGAATTCAAGTAAAAATTTTAAAAAAATAGATAAATTAATAAAAAAATATTTTTTTTATTATAATAATTTACGGCAATCATGAGGACCAGGAGCAGGACGGCGACGCCAAGGAAGCCGCGGCGATTGACCGGAAGCAGGAACGCCCCGGCCGTCAGCAGCGCGGTGACGACC
>CAYSZM010000077.1:0-16072 GCA_964435365.1 uncultured Victivallis sp.
CAGCATCTCCGGCGCCGAAGTCGGCTGCCAGGGCGAAATCGGCGTGGCGTCGGCGATGGCGGCGGCGCTGCTCGCCTTCGTTCGCGGCGACGGCTTCGACCGGATCGAATGCGCCGCCGAAATCGCGCTGGAGCACCACCTCGGGCTCAGCTGCGACCCGGTGGGAGGGTATGTGCAGATTCCCTGCATCGAGCGCAACGCCGTGGGCGCGGTCACCGCGTGGAACGCCCGGCTGCTCGCCTCCGCGTTCGATCCCGGCAAGCAGAAGGTCGGCTTCGACGAAGTGCTGGCCGCCATGTATCAGACCGGCCGCTGCATGAGCGCCGACTTCAAAGAGACCGCCCGCGGCGGCCTCGCCGTCTGCACGCTCTGCTGTTGACCGGGCATTGCGGGAGAACGTTTTTGTTCTTCCCGCCTGTTTGAGCCCGTCGAATACCCTTCGGATCGCGCCAAAAAAGAGAAAAAAATCGTTCCGGCAGAAGAATTTCACTTGACATCCGCAAGCTTTTGTGTCATAATTACATTGTAATTGAACCAAAGTGAACCACATTTGTAAAGCAAGCAAGATCACTTTTACATAATTGTAAAGACTATAGCTATCATTACTCATTATTAAATTTCGGTAATTCCAACTTAAAACATTGATAAATAGTAACTTGTAAATTATTGAACCAAATTGGCACGATTAGTGCTTTATATTTTGGCAAAGGCACCGGAAGCGGTGAAGGATTACGAGTAACCATAAGGAAAGGGCTGACAATGAAATCGTCCGTTGAAACCCGCCGAACGCATTTGTCAGGTTCGCTGCCGATCCCGTGTTGGGGCGGGAGAACGGCAATTCCAGTCGTCAATCATCAATAAGAGTTGGAAATCGATCTATGGAACAAAACGCGAAAGATAACGATTGAACCCGAAAACAACCCATTTTCCCCAGAACACAAAAGGAAAACTGAAAATGAAAAACAACAGACTCCATTTCCATCCGAAGGGATTCACGCTCATTGAACTCCTCGTCGTGATCGCCATCATCGCCATTCTGGCCAGCATGCTCCTGCCCGCGCTGAACAAGTCGCGCGACCGCGCCAAGAGCGCCAAGTGCATGAGCAACCTCAAGCAGATCGGCATGGCCTCTGCGGTATACGCGGATATGTCCGGCTACGAAGTTCCCTGCCGGCTCTGGTCGCGCTGGAATACCTACACCTTCACCGTCTGGTGGGAGTACCTCTACGACACCAACACCGCGCCCGGATTCTTCACCGAGCGTTACCGCACCGGGCAGTATGTGCCGGCCGGCGCCGACACCGACAAGGATTTCAAGATGGCTTCCGCCCCGCTCTGCCCGAGCTACAACATCGCTGAGAACCCGGTCGACACCGAGGCGAATCGTCGGAGCGGCCCGCACTACGGCGGCTACGGTTACAACTACTTCCTCGGGTTTGCCGCCTCGGCGAACAACTGGGCGTACAAGTCGACCGGGTACACCCCGGCGGCGAGCGACAAATATCCTGCTCCGGAAGCCGGTGCGGCGTATGCGCTCAAAGCGGGTCGCGTCAAGTCGGCCTCCAGCACCGTCCGCGTCACCGATGCGAACAACTATGTGGTCGGCATCAATGACGGACTCTTCAAGCTCTATGCCAGCCCGGTTCACGGCGGCGTGATGAATATCCTGTTCGTCGACGGCCACTCCGGCACGCTGCAGACCAAGGCTCCGCTGCAGAGCGATGAGCTCGACAAGGTCGCGGCTCAGGTCGGCTGGCACCCGAACGGCACCTGGTAAGAGTGCATCCGGTTTTCCGTTCCGCCCTCCGGCGGAGCGGGGAAACCGGGAATGGCGGAATCCACAGTGGATTCCGTCGGAGAAGTTGAGGATCGAAAGGATGGGATCGCTATGATCAGGAACCTGAAATTGTCGCTCGCATCGTTGACGGGCAAAAGCTATGCGGACGCGCTCGTCGCGGCGCACGCCTTCCTCGGCGGTTCCGGGAAGGATGCCGCGGAGCTGGCCTACTCGGCGGTGGAGTGTTACCCGGAGAGCTTCGCGGCCCGCCAGTCCGAACTGGCCTCCCGGGTCGGCGAAGTGGTCGCTCCGGGACTTTCGGAGGCGGCTTCGTCCTCCGGCGCGGCGACTTCCGCGTTCGCCGCCGCCCACAACCGGGCGGCATCCCCGCTGGCCGGATGCGGCGCGTACCGGGTCGGCGAAGACGGGCGGCTCTACCTCGCCGCCAAGAGCGAACACTATCAGGCGTCGCTCGGCCACTGTTTCCCCGGATACGAGCTGCTCGACCGCGCCGCCAGACTCGGGGTGACCAACATCACCCACAACAACACCCGCGGACACATCACCCGGACTCTCGAACGCGAACTCGTCCGCGTCGCCAACGGCATCGCCCGCGGCGATGAGGAGGCGGTCGACGTGGTGCTCAATTCCGCCGATCCCCTCTGCCTCAACCGCGTGGTCAATCTGGAGACCGGCAGTCTGGTGATGGAGGCGGCGGTCAAGATGATGCTGGCCCGTTTCCTGCCGCTCACCGGAGCGGAAAAACCGATTTACGCCGGACGCATTCCGGTGTTCCTGGTGATGAGCGACTATGAAGGCGGCTCCGCCGGGAACTACCACGGCACCACCATCGGCACCCAGATGATGCGCGGGCTCTGGCCCTCGCTCTGCGGCGGAGCCGAAAAAGCCGGACTCTTCTGCGTCGAGCCGGTGGCGATCAACGATTACGAGGATTTCGCCCGCAAGGTGGAGGCTTTCGACTCCGGCAAGTACAAGATCGCCGGGTTCCTCCACGAGCTGATTCTGATGAACTACGGGGCGATTGAGTTGGAAAAAGAGTATGTGCGGAAAGCGCACGCGCTCTGTCGCGAACACGACATCCCGGTCGCGGTGGACGAGATCCAGAGCTGCATGTGGTCGCCGGAGATTTTCCTCTTCCGCGAATACGGGCTTTCGCCGGATTTCGTCTCGGTCGGCAAGGGCTTCCCCGGCGGCATGTACCCCGCTTCGCGGCTCATCACCAACCGGCGGATGGACAATCTCAACCTCTTCGGTGCGCTGGTCACCAACGGCCAGGAGGAGATCGCCTCGCTGGCTTGTCTTGTCACCCTCGCATTCGCCGAGGCGAACAGCGCCAACACCCGGGCGATGGGCGAGGCCTACCGCGAGAAACTGTTCGCGCTGGCGGCCGCCCATCCGGGCAAGGTCCGCAGCGTGGTCGGCTACGGGCTGATGTCGGGGCTGACCTTTGAAGACGCTGAAACCGCCGCCGCGTTTGCGGGGACGATGAGCCATAAACATCGCATCGACATCGGCTGCCAGACCTACAAGGCCAACTGTCCGCCGACGGCGCTGACCAAGCTGCCGCTGACCATCAGCCCTGAGGCGATGGAACTGGTGGTGAAACGAATGGATGAAACCTTACGCGCAATGGAGTGCTAGAAGATGAAGAACGGTGTCGGAACATATCTCGGGCTCGACGTCGGCAGCTCGGTCTGCAAGGGCGTTTTGCTCGATTCCGACGGGAACACGCTCGCCGTCCGCGAGGAGCCGGTGGTCTGGACGACCCCCGCTCCGGGGCGGGTCGAGTGCGGAGCCGCGGAGTGTGTCGAGCCGTTCCGGCGCGTGGTGCGGAGACTCTCCGCCGAAGCAGAATATGTGAATCGTTCGGTCACGGCGATCACGGTTTCCGGCGCCGCCGGTTCGACGCTCTCCGTTGCGTCGGACGGCGCGCCGGGAACCGTGATCAGCTGGCTTGACGCCCGTTCCGCCGGGAATCCGCCCGCTTCGCTGGCCGGACTCACTTCCTCCGAATTGCGTCGGATCACCGGCTGGCCGTGTCTGGATTCCTTTCCGCTCGCCCAGCTCGCCTGGCGGCGGGAGCACGAACCCGAAGCGCTCGAACGCGCGGCGTGGGTCGGGCTCAACACCGATTATATGCAGTACCTCCTTTCGGGGCGGCATGCGATGGATTTTTCGACTGCGACGACGACGCACCTGGTCGATCAGGTTCGCCGCGATTACAGCGATGCGCTTCTGGAACGGGCCGGCGTCCGCCGCGATCAGTTGAGCGAACTGGTCGATTCGGGCGTTCCGGTCGGCACGGTGACCGAGAAGGCGGCGATCGAATTCGGGCTTCCCGAATCCTGTCTGGTGGTCTCCGGCGCATTCGACCACCCCACCGCCGCACGGGCGGCGGATGTGCTTGAACCGGGGGAACTTCTGCTCTCCTGCGGGACTTCGTTCGTCGGATTCCTGCCGGTCGCCGACCGCGAAACGGTGATGGCCGACCCGGCGCTGCTTTGCGACCCGTTCCTGAGTCACGAAGGCGGCGCGTGGGGCGCGATCTTCTCCTCGACGGCGCTGGGGCGGCGGATCGATTCGCTGGTGCTGCGCTTCCTGGCCGGAGAAGGGGAGCCTAACCCGTTCCGGCTGTTCGACGAGCTGGCGGTCGCCGCGAAAAAACGCGGATGTTCCACCGTGATCGACCCCTCGCAGGATTACGACGCTCCGCCGGTCGCCGACCGCGAGGAGCTGGCGCTCGGCATTATGCTCGGCGCGGCGAAATTGCTCGCCGACCGGATCAATTCTCTGCGCGCCGCCGGAATGGAACTGCGGCGCGGGAAGCTGGCGGGAGGCATCTGCCGCAGCCCGATCTTCCCCGGCCTCATCGCCGGGGCGACCGGACTTGAGCTGGAGCCGCTCGACGGCAACGCGGGCGCAAGAGGCGCGGCGCTGCTGGCAAAGAAAGGAGCGTTGTCGAAATGAACGACCGCATATTATACGATTTTCTGCCGGAAACGGTTTTCGATGCCCATGTGCATCTTTTCGATGTTCCGGTCAAGAGCCTTGGCGCGAAAGATTTCCGGCGCAAGTTCCACGGGCATTTCGGTGCGGAGGACTACTCCGCGTTCGCCGAATCGCTGTTCCCCGGCAAGGATTTCAAGATGGCCGGGTTCGGCATGCCGGAACCTGCCGCCGACTGCCCCGCTGCCGACCGTTTCGTCGGGCAGTACGCCGACAATTGCCGGGTGTTCGGCCTGGCGCTGGCCCGACCGGGGGAACCCGTCGCTGTGCTGGAACGGCGGATGCACCGCTATAAGCTTTGCGGACTCAAGCCCTATCCGGACTTCGTCTCCGACAAGTCCCCGGCCGACGCCGAGCTGGTCGATATGCTTTCGCCGGAACAGCTTGCGCTGGCCGAAAAATACGGCTGGGCGGTGATGGTTCACCTGCCGCGCCGGATGCGGCTGGCTGACCCGCTCAACCGGGAACAGCTGATTCTCTGGGCGAAAGCCTATCCGAATGTGAAGTTCATCGTGGCCCATCTGGGGCGCTCCTACTTCTTCAAGGGGATCGAGGGCGAACTCGACGCGCTGCTGCCGTATGAAAATCTTTACTTCGACACCGCGATGATCAACAACGACCGGGTGCTGGAGTATGCGTTCCGGAAACTGCCGCGCGAGCGGATTCTCTTCGGAACCGACGCACCGATTTCGCTGCTGCTCGGCAAGGCGCTGGAAATCAACGACCAGTACCTCTACCTGATGGGCGAGGATTACGCGATCGGCACTTGTCTTGACGGACGCGGCGCTCCGATTGAATTCACCACGTTTTACCGCGAGCAGCTCGCCGCCTGCCGCACCGCGGCGCTCGCCGCCGGACTCACTTCCGGCGAAATTGAAAACTTCTTCCGCTACAACGCGGAAACACTGTTCGGGGAGGCATCGAAATGGCTGAAATGAAACTGGGATTCCTGCCGCTTTATCTGGCATTTTATAAAGAAGCGGTTCCGTCGTGCCTCGCCGCCGCGGAAGAGTTCGCCGGGCGCATCGCCGGGCTGCTCCGTTCGGTCGGCGCGGAGACGGTCGAACCCGGCGTCTGCTGCACCCGCGGGGAGATTTCCGCCGCGGTCGCCGCGTTCGAGGCCGCCGGGGTCGATGCGATCGTCACCTTGCACCTGGCCTACTCGCCGTCGCTCGAAGCGATCGACGCGCTGGCCGGAACCCGGCTGCCGCTGGTCATGCTCGACACCACGCCGGACCTTTCGTACCCGGCCGACCACTCCACGCTGATGGCCAACCACGGCATCCACGGCGTTCAGGACCTGTGCAATCTGCTGCTCCGGGCCGGACGGCGGTTTTCCATCGTCGCCGGTTACTGGGAGAGCAAGCAGTTCCGCTCCGAGCTCTTGACCCGGCTGCACGCCGCCCGCAGCGCCTCCCGGCTCGCCCATTGCCGTGTCGGCCGGATCGGCCGCCCCTTCGAAGGAATGGGCGACTTCCTGGCGGACGGCGAATCCCTCGCCTCCCTCGGCATCGAGACGGTGGAATTCGGCAAGGCGGAAGCGCCTTCGGAAGAACGGGTAAACGAATTCATGGCCGAACAGTTCGGCGGCGAGGAAATCGGCCCGGTCGAACTCGCCTGCGCCCGCGCCGCGATCACCGTGCGGGAGTTTCTGGAGAAAAACAGACTGGATGCGTTCAGCTTCAATTTTCAGGATCTCGCCGGCCTGGGCTTTCCCGGCGTGCCGTTCCTCGAAGCATCGCTCGCCATGGCGCGCGGCATCGGCTACGCGGGGGAGGGCGACGTGCTGACCGCCGCCTTCGTCGCCGCGCTGCTCGCCTCGCGGCCGCGTACCACCTTCACCGAAATGTTCTGCCCGGACTGGAAGCGCGGTCTGGTTTACCTTTCGCACATGGGCGAAATCAACCATGCGCTGCTCGACGGCGTCGCCTGGTCCGCCGCGCCGAATCCGTTCATCCCGCTGCCGACGCCGCTGGTCGGTTGCGGCACGCTGACGGCGGGACCGGTCATTCTGGCCGATCTCGCCCCGGCGGCGAAGGGGGAATTCACCCTGATCGCCATCCGCGGCGAAATGGTTGCGCCGGAGAAGCCGGACACCACCCGGGTCGGCGGCTATTTCCGCCCGTCGATTCCGCTGCCCGAAGCGCTCCGGCGTTACAGCATGAATGGCGGAACTCATCATCTGGCGGCGGTTTACGATACGCCGGAAGCATTTTTTGAACAGTTCGCCGCGTTCGCCGGCGTTCGACTGGTTCTGATCTAGAAGAGGAGGGGGGATATCATGAAAACATACAAAGTCGGCTTCATCGGAATGGGATTCATCGGCCGGGTCCACGCTTACGGCCACTTGAATCTGCCGCTCTTTTTCGACCCGCTGCCGTTCCGTACCGAAATCGCCGCGGTCTGCACCTCGCGCCGCGAAACGGCGGAGAAAGAGGCGGCCCGTCTCGGCGCGGCGCGCGGAGTCACCGATTTCCGCGAAATCACCGAAAATCCCGAGATCGACATCGTTCACATCTGCACGCCGAACGACCGCCACCTCGAAGCACTGCTTTCGGCGATGGCGCACGGCAAGCACATCTACTGCGACAAGCCGCTGGTGAAAGACGCCGCCGAGGCGGACCGCATCGAAGCGGCGCTCGGCTCCTACTCCGGCACCGCCCAGATGACGCTCCAGAACCGCTTCTTCCCGGCGACGCTCCGGGCGAAGCAGCTGGTGGAAGAAGGGCGGCTCGGGCAGATCCTCGAATTCCGCGCCTCCTATCTGCACAGCGGCAGTTCCGATCCCAAGGCGCCGTTCAAGTGGAAGCTGAGCGGTTCCGCCGGCGGCGGCGCGATCGCCGACCTCGGGGCGCACATCATCGACCTGGCGGAACATCTGGCCGGGCCGATCAAGTCGCTCACCGCGCTTTCGGCGATCGCCTATCCGGAACGTCCGGCGGCGGGAGAGCCTTCCCGAATGGTCAAGGTCGACGCCGAGGACACCATGTTCGTCCTCGCCCGGCTGGCCAACGGCGCGGTCGGCTCCATTTCGGCCGGAAAAATCGCCACCGGAGCCGAGGACGAGCTGAAGATCGAAATCCACGGCTCGAAGGGCGCGCTCCGTTTCGACGGCATGGCGGCGCATTACCTGGACTTTTTCGACGCGACCGCTCCGGCTTCCCCCCTGGGCGGGGTGTCGGGCTGGACGCGCATCGCCTGCGGGCAGCGGTTCGATTCGCCCGGCGGCGGCTTTCCCAGCCCGAAGAACGCGATCGGCTGGCTGCGCGGCCATATGCAATGTCTCTACCACTTTCTGGACTGTGTGGACCGGGGCGTTCCGGCGGTTCCGGGACTCGCGGAAGGCATTCGGCTCCAACGGCTGCTCGAACAGATACGCCTCTCCGCCGCGGATGGCGGATGGAAGAATACAGAAAACTGTTAAAAACGGAGGAAAACAAGTAGCGCAATTCATGGGAAAATGCTATTGTATCGGATGATGAATACGTGGACTTCTTCACGACAAGCCCCCATCAGTACCCATGATTCATACTGTTTTTTTCGAATTAAGATAAGGAGTGATGAAAATGGCACAGCCGACACGTTATAATGAGATGGTCTCCTACCTGGAAGCGATGATCGCCTCCGGCGCTTATGCGCCCGGCGACAAGCTCCCGGTTCAGCGTGAATTGTGCAGCCGTTTCGCTCTGACGCAGGGAACGGTCGGACGCGGACTGGCCGTGCTGGAACGGCGCGGGCTGATCCGGCAGCGGCGCGGCGCGGGCGCTTTCGTCTGCCGCCCCCGGGAATCGGCCGAAACCGAACACAAATTCAAGATCGGCATCCTGATCGAGGAATTCGGCGGCGGGCGCACCTACTGCGGGCACATCCTGCGCGGCGTTCAGGCGCTGGCGGCGGAACGCAAGTGCGAGCTCAATCTGAACTTCACCGCGTACACCGACTTCAACGCCAACGCGCTGGTCGATTACGCCGAGCCGCTCGACGGCATCCTGCTGATCGGCGTGTACGACACCACCGCGCCGCTGCTGCCCAAGACCCGGCCCTGCGTGGGGATCAACATGCACCGTTCCTACGCTTTCGCGTCGAACATCGATCTCGACCCGATCGCGGCGGCGGAGCTGGCCGCCCGCCGCTTTCAGGAGCGCGGCATCAGCCGGGTGGTCTGTTACAACATCAACCCGAACGGGCAGACTCCCAGCCAGGAGATCAACAGCACGTTTAAATTCCGCGCCCACATGTTCCAGGCGATCTGGCCGGGAACCTGTGTGATGTCCGACAGCGACGGTTCCGGGAAGGACGATCCTTCGGAATGGTTCTCTCCCGATACCGGTTTCCTGTTCGTCAGCGGTTCGCACTGTGAGAATGTCACCCGCCACTACGAACACAAGTACGGGCGGAATCTCTCCGACGACGCCTGCGTTCTCAGCATCGACGGCAAGTCGCTGCTGGTGCCGGAATATCGGCCGGTGGACACGATTGCCACCGACTATTACGCGATGGGCCAAGTGGCGCTGGATGAATGCCTGCGCCGCATCGCGGCTCCCGGTGCGGGGCCGCGGCGGATCTATCAGCATGTGTATCTGGTCCGCCGGGAAGACCATACGGGCCGTGAACAGGAGTTGTCCGTAGAGGATTGACTTCGAAATGGAAGAGGTTTTTGAATGATGGGACGTATCAAAACAGGGTTGGCGACTGCGCTTCTTTCGGTCGCCGCAATGGCCGCATGTGCCGCGCCGAAGTCGTTTTCGACCGCCGCCGCTGAAGCCGCGACTCCCGCTCCGGGGGTCTGGAGCTTCTCGGTCGCCGCGCCGGAACCCGGCAATTACCGCATGGTGGTCTACGCCGCCGCGGAAAAGCCGCTTGCCAAAGGTGCCGAAGTCACGGTGGTCCAGGAGGATGGCATCCGCAAGGCTCGCCGCGTGATTGCCCCCGGCGCGAAGGCCGGACGGGTGGACGCGGTCCGGGTCGTCTTCCCCGAAAACGGGGAACGCAAGGCGATCCGGGTGGAATCCCCCGATGCGGCGGTGACCCGTCTTGATTTCGTCCCGCTCCCCTGTGCTCCGGTTCCGCTCGACGCGCTCAACTACCGGCCGCCGGTTGTGCCGCCCGCGGAGCATCCCCGCGTGCTGGTCAATCCGGCCATGCTGCCCGAGCTCCGCAAAAACGTCAAGACCGGCGAGAACCTGCCGGTCTGGGAGAAGGTGCTCAAAACCGCGAAGGCCCCCTATGCCTTCGACCCCGCGCCGGAGCATGAGGTCTGCTACGATGCGAATCTGCTCGACGCCGCCCGCAGCAAGGCGTTCGTCTACCTGATCGACGGCGACAAAAAGCTTGGGCTCGAGGCGATTTCGCTTGTCCGCCGCTATCTCGAACGGGTGGACTACGGCCTGGCGCAGGACATCAGCCGCGAGATCGGCGAAGGGCTCTTCACCGCCTCGATGGTCTACGACTGGTGCTACCGGCTGCTGACGCCGGAAGACAAGGCGAGCATCCTCAAATCCTTCTACTACTTCGCCTACGAGATGGAGATCGGCTGGCCGCCCTTCAAGGAACCGGCGCTCTACGGACACGCCAACGAGTCGCAGATCAGCCGCGACCTGCTGGCGGCGGCGATCGCCGTCTACGACGAAGACCCGCTCCCCTACCGTTACGTCTCCTACTGCCTGATCGAAGTTTCGGCTCCGGCCAAGGACTTCCTCTATCGCAGCGGACGGCACGACCAGGGCACCAGCTACGGCAACTACCGCTTCTCGTGGGATCTCCACGGCGAGCTGCTCTTCCGCCGCATGGCGAACTACAATCTCTTCAGCTCCGACATGGCCAAAGTCCCCTATCGCTGGATCTATCTGCGGACCCCGGACGGCAAGCTCTTCAAAGAGGGCGATGATTTCTTCACCGTCGGCGACTATACCGGCAACTGGCTGATGAACCTGGTCGCCGCCGGGCTGTTCCACGACGGCCAGCTCAAGTCGGAATTCGAACGCATCACCGGTCACGACGCCGCTGACCCGGTCTTCTTCCTCCTGGTCAACGACCCGGCGCTCAAGGCGGCCGACCGCCGCGCCGAACTGCCGCTCTCCAGCTACTATCCGTCGCCGCTCGGCGCGATGGTGGCGCGCACCGGCTGGAATTTCGGACTCAACGCCGACGATGTGATTGTCTCGATGCTCGGCGCGGGCTATCAGTACCGCAACCACCAGCACCTCGACGCGGGTTCGTTCCAGATTTACTACCGCGGGCCGCTGCTCTCCGACCTCGGACTCTATCGCGGCTACGGCAACCCCTATGACTGGAATTTCCACAAGAGCACGGTGTCGCACACCGCGATGCTGATCCGCGACCCCGAGCAGAAGGGCTACCCGATGGGACCGCGCTTCTCGGCCAACAGCGGCACGCAGGAGACGACCGACTTTTTCCCGGCCGCCTCGCTCTCCAGCCAGCTGAACGGCGATTTCTACCGCAGCGGCGACGTGACCGCCCACGGCTTCGGCCCGGATGCGATGCGCCCGGAATACACCTTTCTCAAAGCGGACCTCGCCCCCTCCTACCGGAGCCGGGCGGACCGCTACAGCCGCACCATGATCTTCCTCAACCTCGGGCGCAAAGAGGCTCCGGCGGCGATGATCGTCAGCGATTCGATGGCGCTCAAGGCGGAGCGGATCGAGCCGATCTTCCAGCTTACCGGCCCGGCCCGCCCGGTGGTGGACGGTTCCCGGATGCGGTTCACCAATGCGCCTTACGGCCGCCCCGGCAGTCTCGCGGTCGAAATGCTGCTGCCGAAGAAGGTCGACGTGTCGCTCCTCTCCGGACGCGACGTGTTCACCATCGACGGCAAACCCTACGTGCCCGGCGCGTTCTACGATTTCGCCCATGCCGGAACCCGGGCGATGGTGACCGCCGCCGCCGGCGCGGACAAAAATGAATTCCTCTCGGTGATGCAGGTACTGCCCGGCGACGCCGCCGCGCTCCCCGTCGCCTGGGAGGAGAAGGACGGCCGCATCGAAGTCCGTCTCGCCGACCGCACGGTGAATTTCGAAAAGAACGGTTCCGACCGTGCCGCGAAGCTCGCCTTCCGGGTGCTTCCCGGATTCGAACGGGTGTTGCTGCTCGACCTCAAGCCGGGCGAATGGACGCTCACCGGTCCCGACGGAGCGATTCCGGTCACCGTGGACAGCGAGGCGAAGAGCTTCTTCGACGTGCTGAAACCGGGCGATTACACCCTGACCCCCGGCGTCGCCGCCTGGGGCAAGGCGGCCGAAACTCCGGCCCCCGCAAAAAATTCCCTCGAACTTGACGGCAAAGAGATTACCGCCCCGATGGCGAAGGAGGGCAATGAACTCCTGCTGCCGATGACGGCGCTGCTCAAGGCCAAAGGCGTGAAATACAGCGAAACCGACGGCGCGCTCTCCTTCCCCTGCGGCGAAGAGACCGTGACGCTGAAGTCCGGCGAAGCCGTGGCGAAAATCGGCGAATTCAGCTGGCCGCTTCCTGCGAAGATCGCCCGGAACGCCTCCGGCGAATGGATGGTTCCGGCAGAGGCCGCCGCCGCGCTGATCGATGCGGTCGCCTTCCCCGATTCCTACACCGGCAGTTTGCTGCTCAAGTCGGAACCGGCGGGGCGCTTCCTGTCGCTCACCTGCCCGGCGGGCGACGCCGAAGCGTGGCGGCAGCTCTGGGACACCACCCGCGGCAAGTGGGTGGCCGACGGCCGCGGCATCGCCTGCGAACTCGTGCTCCGCAAGCCCGAACAGCTGGCCGGAATCGAGCTGATGCGCAATGACAGCACCCTCCACCGGTCGCAGTACCGGGTGGAGATCAGTGAAAACGGAACGTCCTGGGACAAGGTGTACGATGGAGACACCCAAGTCGACCAGATCGTCTACGAGCGCGTCTCCTTTCCGGCGCGCCCGGTGCGGATTATCCGCATTACCTTCAACGGCAATACGGAAAATTCTTTGAATGGAGTCCTCGGAGCCCGGCTCGTCCCTGCTCTGGACCGGAAGTGAAGAGGAGAAAATGATTATGATGAAACATAAATTGCGAACAGTTGTGGTGGGACTGGGGCGGATTGCCTGGAGTTTTCACCTGCCGCAGATTTGCGGGCACGACGGCTTTGAATTGTGCGCCGTTGTCGATCCGTGCCGGGAACGGCTCGAGGAGGCGCGGCGGAAGTTCGGCGTGACCCGTCTTTATGAGGATTTTTCCACCATGCTCGAAGAGGTCCGGCCGGAACTGACGGTCATCGCCTCGCCGACCATCTTCCACGCCACCCAGGCGGTGGAAGCGATGCGCAGCGGCAGCGATATCTTCTGCGACAAGCCGGTGGCGCTCTCGTTCGGCGAGACGGACACCATGTTTGCCGCCGCCGAGCGTTTCGGCCGCCGGATGATGGTCTACCAGCCGCACCGGCTCACCCCCGAAGCGGTGGGGGCGCGCCGGATCGTCGACTCCGGCAAGCTGGGAAAAATCTACCTGATGGAGCGCCATATCAGCTATTACGCCCGCCGCAACGACTGGCAGGCGTTCCGCCGCAACGGCGGCGGCATGCTGCTCAACTACGGCGCCCACTACCTCGACCAGATGCTCGACTTGCTCGACTACAAGGTCCGGCGCGCCCGCTGCGAACTGCGGCGGATCGCCTCGCTCGGCGATGCCGACGATGTGGTCCACGCTCTGGTCACCACCGGAAAAGGCGTGCTGATCGACCTCGACATCAACCAGGCGGTGGCGCTGCCGCTGCCCGAGTGGCGGATCTGCGGCGAATACGGCAGCGCCCTCTACGAAGGCGGCAAGTGGCACATGCGCTACTTCGACCCCGCCGCGCTCCCCGAACGGAAGGCGGACCGCACGCTGGCCGCCGCCGGACGGCGCTACCCGTCGGAGCCGATTCCGTGGAAGGATGAGGAAATCTCCGACGGCGCCGCCGATCCCGACGCTTATTACCGGCTCTGCTACGACTACTTCGCCGCGGGCGGCGCGCCCTTTGTGCCGGCCGTGCAGACGCTCGAACTCATGCATGCCCTCGATCTCTGCCGTGCCGACGCCGAAATCGCCGAACGGGAGGTGGTGCCGGTATGAGCGACGCAGCGGAACATCGCCGTTGGAGCGCAGGGACGCTCACCTATACGTTGGGTGGCATCCTGCTCCTCTTTTTCCTGCTTCTGACCGGAGATTTCATCTGGTCGATGCGGGAGCGCTCCACCACGATGATCTCGCTGCTGCTGATCAAGGAGCTGGGAGCTTCGGACTTTCTCAACAGCCTCATCATCTACGCGCTTCCCTGCGCGATCAGCGTGGTGATCTGTCCGCTCATCAGCTACCGTTCCGACCGCCACCGCGGCCGGTTCGGGCGGCGCATCCCCTATCTCTTCATTACCACGCCCATCGTCTTCGTCGGACTGATGGGCATGGCGTTCTGCGTCCATCTCGGAGGACTTCTCCAAAACACCGCAATCGGGGAATATCTCGGCCCCGACCGGAGCACGCTGCTGGTTTTCGGTGCGTTCTGGACGCTCTTCGAATTCGGCGCTCAGGCCGGCAACGTCCTCTTTACCGCGCTCATCAACGACGTGGTTCCCCGGAAACTGCTCGGCCGTTTCTACGGCATGTTCCGCATCATGAGCCTGCTCGCCGGAATCATCTTCAACTACAAACTGCTCGGCTACGCGAAGAGTCACTATTCGCTGCTCTTCATGAGCTTGGGCGTCGCCTACGCCATCGGCTTCACGCTGATGTGTCTTCTGGTGAAGGAGGGCGAATATCCGCCGGTTTCCGAGGCGGAATTGCAGAAGAAAGGCCCCTTCGCCGCGATGGTGGAATATTGCCGGGAGTGTTTCAGCTCCCGCTATTACCTGCTGGTCTTCGTCATGATCATGCTGGCCGGAATCACTTTCGCTCCGGTGAACAGCTTCTGCGTCTTCTTCTCGGAAAAACTTCACGTACCGCTGGACAACTTCGGCAAGTACACCGCCTGGAGTTTCGTCATCACCTTCATCCTCTCCTATCCGCTCGGAATGCTGGCCGACCGCTTCCATCCGCTGCGCTGCTGCATCGTGGCGATGGCGCTGTACGCGGTGACCGCGCTGGCCAGCGCATTCTTCATCGTCAACGAGCTGACGTTCGCCATCGCCTTCATCCTTCACTGCGTGCTTTCGGGAGCCTACTACACGCTGTCGGCTTCGCTGCCGATGCGGCTGTTCCCGCAGGGACGGTTCGCCCAGTTCAATTCGGCGTCGTGGATCATCCTCTCGCTGGCCAGCGTGGTGGTGCCCCCCGCCGTCGCCAAATTCCTCGACCTGAGCGGCCACGAATACCGCTGGATTTACCCGATCGGTTCCGGGTTGGCCGTGCTGACGGTGATTGCCGGAATCGCCTGCTACCGCCGCTTCCTCGCCTACGGCGGCCCGACCGGCTATCAGGCCCCGGAATCGTAACATCATGAACTCCCCGAAGACCCTCGACGAACATCTGGAATATCTTCACGAAATCGTCCGGCTGAAGCTGTGGTTCCTCCACCGCTGGCTGGCCGCTCACCCCGGCGAGCCGTTCGACGCGGCGCTCCGGGAACGGGTCGACATCTATCGCAAAACCGACCTCAACCCCGAGGGAATGAACCCGGCAACACTCCATTTCTATTCCCCTGCCTGGCTGGACCTTGCGCGGCGGGCCGGGGCATGTTACGACAATAACCGCGATTCGGCGGAAGCATTCGAGGCGGAGGCGTTCGAACTCTTCCGCCCCTCCATCGACCGTCGCTCCGAACGCGATTTCGCCGAAAATCCCCTCGCCGGTTATCAGTGCGGCTTTCTCCGTCACGAACTCCAGACCGAGCCGGACTCCCCGGATACCCTCCTGTTCCACATCGCCAACGACATGGCTCCGGACTCCTTTCTCGATCACGAAGACCATATCCGAGACTGTTTCTCCAGGCTTCTCGACATCGCCGAATACCAGTTTCACGCCCGCATCATCACCACCTGCACCTGGCTCAACGAATTGCCGAAGTGGCAGCGCATCTTCCCCCCCGAATGGGTCGCCAACCTGGGGCCGCGCAACACCGATGTCAAATGGCACTTCGGTTTCTGGGGCCAGTTCCTCACCGCCCGCGGCTCCTTCAACGTCCATTACGGCAACATCCTGCGCAAAACCGGCGAACTTCCCTTCTACCCCCGTTTCTCCCACTGTTCCGTCGAATCCATGCGCAGGAGGGGATAGGGAATCGGAGGAGGCGCTTCGCCCTCCTCCAAACCTCCTCCCGACCGGCAGGGT
>CAYSZM010000078.1:0-15516 GCA_964435365.1 uncultured Victivallis sp.
TGGGATTTCGACGGCTTCAACGGCGACCCCTACCGCTACTGCCGCATCGTGGCGGCGGCGCAGGGCAAGACGTTCCACCCGGCGCAGCTGCCGCCGCGCGGCGAAGTCGACCCCTATATGCGCCGCAAACTCTACGGCGACAGCGAACCGGGCGATCTCGGGCCGGTCTGCGCCCGCCCGGAACTCCGCGGCGACGCCCTCGCCGTTTCCTGGGCGGAAGACGGCCCGAAACCGGTCGAACTCCGGCTGGTTCAGGATGAACTCGCCCGCTGGACGCCGCAGGACTTCGTCTACACGGGGCAGAAGCTCCGGCTCGGCAACTGGAGCGCCCCCGACGCGACGGGGACCATTTCCGGGAAGCAGGAGCTCCGCTTCTACGCCCCCGCCTTTACGGAGCAGACCGCGACGCCGCGCTGGGTGGGCATCCGCTACGCCGCGCCGGAAGGCACCCGGCTCGAGGTCAACTACCGCGCGGTCGAAGAGAATTACCGAACCGATTCGCGCTGGGAACGGCGTTCGCTCAACCTCGCTTCCGGCGTCACGCTGCCGATGGCGGACGGCTCGGTGACCAGCTGGGTCCCCGCCTGGGGCGACCGCTTCAGCGGCGAAGAGGGCGATCTTTTGATCCGCCTCGCCGGGAAGAAGGAGAAAACCCGCATCATGGAGGTGATCGTCTGGTCGCCCGGGATGACCGGCAAGGCCCTGCCTCCGGCGGCATCCGTTCCGTTCGCCGGAGCGGCGGACCCGGCGCGGCCGTTCGTGGCGGTTCCTTATGACGCGACAGGGAATCCCGGCATTCCGCATCTGTTCCTTTCACCCGGGGAGAGCAAGAAATGAATCGCCTGACGAAACTGCTGGCCGCCGTGTTCGGCTCGGCGACAACGCTGCTGGCGGCCGCCGCCGGGCCGCAGCTCGGCAAAGAGAGCTTCGGCATTCTCAAAGACAAGCCCACCTACATCCAGGAGTGGCACATCTGGTGGGGGTTCCCCTATCCAGACCGCCAGAAACCGTTCTCGCATATGGATTCCACGCTGACCGGCGACCGCGAACCGTGGCGGCTCAACTGGAACCGCAACGGCTACCCGATGGTCGGGCTCTACGACTCGTCGAATCCGGAGATCATCCGCTGGCAGATCCGCTGCATGAAGGCGGCGGGGCTCGACTCGGTCGCGGTGATGATCCACCCCGACAACGGCAAGGGGCTCGACTTCATCCAGGAAGAGAACGGCAACATGGTGAAGAGCATCCTCGACATCGCCGCCGAAGAACGGTTCCCGGTCTTTTTCATGGACGAAGTGGCCTTCCGCAAAGGGACGGTCTCGCAGAAACCGGAGGTGATGGCCGAGCGGGTGACCCGTTTCCTCAAAAACTACGGTTCGCATCCCGGATTCTACCATATCGACGGCAAGCCGGTCTACTACTTCCAGACCTACGGCTGGGGCGTCAAGCCGGAAGAGCTCGAAGCGATGTTCCGCAAAGTCGAAGCCTCCGCCGGGCCGGTCCACTGGATGATCTTCGGGTCGGTCGACCGTTTTGGGCCGATTCCGCAGCTTGCCGGGGTGGTGGACGGCGCCAGCAACCATCGCCGCAGCTCCGAAACCCGCGCCTGGCAGCTCAAGGACCAGGACCCGGAGCGGATCTTCGCCACCGGCCATAAGCTCGGCAAGAAGATCACCGACATGCAGTATCCGAAATTCGACGGGACCAGCCAGCCGTGGCGGCAGAGCGGCGTCTCGCAATACGGCCTCGACGGGCGGACGCTCGAAACGACGCTCATGAATTCGCTCAAGAGCAACCCCGATTTCGTCATGCTCTCGAGCTGGAACGACTGGGAAGAGGGCGCGAACTTCGAACCGGGGTGGGATTTCGACGGATTTTCCGGCGACCCCTATCTCTACTGCAAAGTGATCGCCCACCTGCGCGGCCGTGAATTCGTCCCGCCGCCGCTCCCGCCGAAAGAGGCGGTCCACCCGACCATCTGGGAGAAACTCGGCTACGGCGACGGAGCGGGTCCGGTGATCGACCGAATCGAACGCTCGCACAACCGCGGCGGCGCGCTCGCCGTCACCGCCCGCGACACCGTCTCCGAAGTGACCGAGCTCGAAACGGTTTGGAACGGCGACCTTTATTACCTCGCACCGCAGACCGCCGGCGGCAAGCCGTCGGGGACGCTCAAGCCGCGCGGCGACCTGTCGAAAAGCGCGCTTGTGCAGAACGTCTTCGGCTACACGCCGGGCCGCGCGGTCGCGCTGCCCAACGGCGGAATCGGCTTCGACGTGCCCGACCCGGCGAAATTGCCGGAGACCTTCACCGTCGGCGTCGCCACCGTCTTCGACCCGGCCAAACCGATGCAGCCGGTTTCGCTCCGCGCGGCCAACCGCACCCCGGTCCGGCTGCTTGAGCCGAAGGGGGGAGTCCGCGAGGATTACACCTTCCGCCTGACCCCCTACCCCCGCGACAACCAGTTCCCGGCGGAACTCTGGAACGGCTGGCGCACGGCGGTGGCGGTGAATCCGCGCCCGCTCGACCTGGCGAAAAAGCCGCTGACGCTCGACGCCGACGGCGCGAAACTCGGACTGGTGGCGATCCTCGGCGAACCGCGCGAGGAGCGGACGCGCAAAGACGGCGTCGCCGTCGACGCCGCGGGCAAGGTCAAGACCTTCCACCTGACGCTGCCGGACGAAGTGCTGAACGCCCCCGGCGCCCACTTCCTCTGGGTCCGCGCCAAAGACGCGGCGGGCAACTGGGGCAGCCCGAAACTCTACGCGGTGCCGAACTACGAATTCTTCGACCGCTCCGGAGCAAAGACGGCGCGGGAGCCGGAGCTGGAGGTTCCGGGCGCGCTGCTCGCCGACAACTGTTCCGACGCCAAAGCGTGGAAGCAGGGCAAGCCGGAGATCGATGCTTTCGAGAAGAGGGAGACCGCCGCGCGGTTCCGTCTCGGCAACACGATCACCTACCGCGAACTCCCGAAACCGGCGCAGGGCGGATTCCATCTGAGCTTCGACGCGACGCACACCAACTATCAGCGTTATTTCGTCGTCGCGCTGACCGACAAGGAAGGCAAACGCGGCTACGGAATCGGCTGGGACTCCTCGCGGCCCGACATCGCCGGTGGAACCGGATTCGTCCGCCTGCTCAAGTTCGATGAAGCGAAGCCGCTCGACTGGGATCTCAAGGGCAAGACGCTGGCGCAGGGGTCCTCGGGCCACCCGGCGGTCTCCGAAGAGATGGCCCGGTTCGACCTGACGCTCGAGAACGGCGTCCTGACGCTCAAGGTGGACGGCAAACCCGTCGCCACCGCCAAGGACAGCGAGTTCACCGAATTCAACCGTCTCTACCTGCGCGGCAACCAGTTCCAGACGGTCGACCGCATCGTGCTCACCCCGCAGTAAAGAAACGGGGACCGGAATAAACTCCCGGCCCCCCGTTTCTTTTCATCAGTTGTTCATCTTCTGGCTTTCCGGCAACTGGAAGACGTATTTCTGGGACAAAACGCCCCAGCTCTGTCCCATCCGGATCGTGCCGGTGTGGCCGTCCATGAAGAGCGTGTCGGCAAACGCGTTGTGGCGGTAAATCTGCGGATAGCGGGCGTCCGTCACCGTCGCCATCTCCGAGCCGAGGTGGAAAATATTCTTCCCGTCCATCACATAGGTGCTGAGCGAAGGCCGGTACATCCGGTTTACCGGAACCGGGTTGTACTGCTTCGCCCCGCCGGTCCACGCCTGGCCGTACACTCCGGCGATGGTCGCAATGCAGGCGTAGGAGATCCACGTCGGCTGGTCGTTGATCCGGTAATTCATGGTATCGGACCGGGTTGCGCCGTCTTTTTCGGTGAAGCTCCCGGCGCCCTTGGTCTCGCTGTTGTAGCCTTCCACCGGCGTCGCCCCCGGACAGGTGAACAGCTTGGCGTTGCAGCCGTAAAGATGCGCCAGGCGCATGTACCAGTGGGTGACCGGTTTGCCGTTCGCAGACATGACATACTGGCCGACCGGCCAGTAATCCTTGGAATCCCCCGCATAGAACTGGCTCGCGGCGCCGATCTGCTTGAGATTGGCGAGACAGTTGGCGCTTTTCGACCGGTCCCGCGCCCTGTTCAGCGCGGGCAGCAGCATCGACGCGAGAATCGCAATGATGGCGATCACGACCAGGAGCTCAATCAAGGTGAATGTCTTTTTCATCGTCTGAATCCTTTCTATTGGAGCTGGCAATATCCGAACAATTCCGTATTTTTCCCACCCTCGATTCCGCCGAAGAACTCCATCACCCGGAGCCGTTTGCCGGAATCGTTGTCATTCACCAGAAACGCCATCCGGAACAGTTCGCCGGAACGCGCGCCGATCCGCAGAAACGCGAGCGGAATTTCAAACCGATAGCGCGTCACCCCGTTCTCCCGGGAGACCGAGAGCGGAATCTCCAGCGCTCCGACCTTTACCGGTTCCGGCGAATGATGGCACCAGGCGACCGGCTTCCCGTCCGGACCGTCCGAAACGGTGATCTCGGTATGCTCGCCTTTGGCATTGGCGAATCCGAGCTGGATCGAGTCGTTGCGCCAGGCCGTCGCGCCCCGGTTCGGGGCCGAATGATCCTGATCTCGCACATCCGCTTCAAACAGAAGGCGATCCGTTTTCCGGAACACCCGGACCTCCGCCGACAAGTCGTCCTTTCCGCTCCAGCGCGGCGTGGTCGGGTCGAACACCAGCTCGGTCAGCACGCGCTCACTGTCGAGAACAATCGGGCGCGCGCTCTTCGCATCGGTTCCGACCGGCAGCGCGACAAAGGCCCGCAGCACGATCCCGCCCCGGTAGAGCAGCTGCCCCTTCGCGGTGGAGAGCTCCAGGGAAACCGGAAGCGAAACCACGCCGGGAGCCGCATTCGCGTCAACCGCAAGCGGAAGCGTCAGCTCTGCCTTTCCGCCGGAAGCCGCTCTGCCGCGCAGCGTGCTCGAACCGTACGTCAACGCATACTCGACCGGTTCGCGGTACGGATTCCGGAACTCGAGGGCGAGCGGCCGCGTTTCGCCGGGCAGCCTCACCGCGTTTTCCGCAATCGAAACCAGTTCGCCCACGGGGGACGCGGTCCCCTTCTTCATCCGCAGGTAAAAGGGCAGCGGCTTCGTATTCACAAACACGATTCCGTTGACCGGGGCAAGCGTCTCGACATTGCCGAAAAGATCGATCAGCCGCACCGGGGCGGAACTCTTGAGGCAGAAGCTGAAGGCGGCGTTGTCCTGTTTCGGCCAGGCGACATAGACATCGTCGGAGTTGTCGGAGAAGCGGTAACTCTCGAGCCGCCCGTCGAGTTCGGCGTTTTCGGCGGGAACCGTGTTCGCCAGCTGCCGGATCAATTCGTTGTAGGCGACGAACGACGGCTTGGGCTGGTTGTCCACGGTGACCAGGCCGAACGAGTCGTCGGCGTTGATGTACTTGTCCCAGTAGTCCTGAAGCATGAACCAGATGTAGAACTCCATTCCGACCGAACGGGAATAGGCGATCTTCTGGACCAGGACCCGGGCCTGATTGTAGAACAGTTCCGGCTGGTTCTGATACGAGCGGAATCCGGTTTCGGTGTTGGCGAACGGCTTCTTCAACCCCTTCGAGGCGAGCATGTTTAGAAGCTGTTCGGTATAGCGCTTGTAGTCACGCGTTCCGTCGTGGGCGTGGTAAAGGGCAATGTCGTAACTGTCCGAATTGTCGAGATAGGCCATCCGGTTGAATCCGGGAACGGCGTTGGGATGCGGAGCGATCACATTGCCGCCGGTGCCGACCTTGAGCGCGGGGTTGACCGCCTTCATGATCGGGTAAAGCTCCCGCATACTCTCCATATACTCCGGCACATTGATGCCGCGATGCAGGTTCGGCTCGTTGTACCACTCGAAATATTTGATGGCCGGGATGCTCTTCGTGAATTCCGCCATGTGGCGGATATGTTCGCGGAAGAGTTCCGGATTGCATCCGACGGGCCAGACCGCATCGTTCGGTTTCGGCTCCTTTCCGCGCGTCCAGGCGGGGACGCCGCCGGCGTAGTCGAGGCAGATGTCCAGCCCGGCGTCGATGTGCGGCTGCCACATCTTCCGGTATCCCTCGAACCCGATCTGCGAACCGCGGGCGCCTTCGACGCCGTGACCGAGCAGACCGCCCCGGATCATATCGACGCCGAGCAGTTTCATCCACGCGGCGTGAAGATTCGCTTCATACGGCGCGGTGTTGACCTCCTGGTCCTCAATGCCGAACCACATCGGAATCTTGTTGAAACGTCCGTTATTCGGGACAAAGACCCCGAGCCAGCCGCGGTAACTGTTCTTCACGCGGCCGTTGTCGGCGGTAAGCTCGATCCCGTAAGCGCCTTTCTTCGGGAAACTCCCCAGATCGAACCGGACCCGGGCGAAGCCCTCCGGACCGACGGCGCATTTCGAATTCCGGGTCAGCAGCAGCTTCCGCTCCGGGTCGTACACCTGGAGTTCCAGCGCCGTCTCCACCCGCTCCGGGCGGGCGTTGCGCAGCCGGAATTCCAGCTCGACCGGAGTTCCGGGGGCATGGTCGAGCGTCGTGTATTCCGGCCGGACCTCGATCTGCTTGGCTGGGTTGGACATATCCGCAATGAAGAAGAAATCGTCGAGCAGAATCCGGCTCTTCGCCGGTTTGTCGTTGCTGTAACAGATCGTGCGCAGCGCGACCGGGAAACCGATCTTATCATAACCGGGAACCGTCGCGGCGTTCAGATCGAGCCGGTAATCCTTCCACCCTTTGCCTTCGATCCGCACGCTTTTCGTCCGGTAAGTGCGATCGAACCGGTCGATGAGGTCGAAGCCGACCTCCCCGGAATTTCCTTCGGGGTCGGCCGAAAACAGAATCGCTTTGGGAACCGTCGGCATCTTGAAGATGCTGTTTTTGGAAAACCTCGCCACCCCGTTCGGCGCGGCCGTGTCGAAATACATCGCCCCGGCCCAGCCGTCCTCGCGGCGCGGATCGGGCACCGAACCGAAGCTGAAATTGAACGGATGCGCCGCACCCGGGCGGGCTCCCGGCCCCGGTCCGCCCAGCCAGCTCGAAATGTCGGCGAAGTCGTCCAGCGGAACCTTCCCGAGATTCTTTTCGTCGACGACCGGCTTCTCCGAAACGAAAAACGGAGTCATATCGGCGATGGCGGACCACGGCTTCACGTCGGCCGGACCGACTTTCTCCGCAGTCTTCCAGCCGGAGTCGTCGAATCCGGGCAGCATCCACCCTTCCGGCGCTTCGGCCGAAGAGCGCACGTTTCCATTGCTGGCCAGCGGGATGACCGTCCCGTTCTTCAGCAGGATTTCGCCGCGGAAAATAATCCCGGCGGGGGGGCGGCCGTTGTACACTTCGAATGCGATCACATTCTTCCCGGCCTTCAGCTGCGGGGCGATGTTGAACCGTTTGCCATGCCAGCTCTGATAATTCTGAATCCGCTGCCCGTTGACGCAGATGATGCCGTGGTCGTCGCAGGCGAAATAAACCGGCGCGCTTTGAACTTCTCCCGGCAGGTCGAAATCGACCCGGAAATACCTGGTGCTCTGATTGGCGGGCTTCGCCTCGTGCCAATACCAGAAGGAGGGAACCTCCGGCACCGCGGCGGATATTCCGGACAATGTTCCCGCCAGCAGCAGGAGAAAGAAAAGCTTCGGCATAAAAGGTCCTTTCATTATGGTTCAGGCGTCATTCCGGCCGACCGGACAATTTGCACGCCGGTCGCCTTCGCGCCCATTTACTTCACCAGCTTCGCCCAGCCGAACAGATCGATATTCTTCGACGGCTGAATTCCGCCGAAATACTCCATGAAGCGCATATGCCGTCCCTTGTCATTGTCGCTCAGCAGAAAAGCGATGCGGAACACCTCACCCGCAGTATCCTGCAATCCCAGTTTTTCAAACGGAACCTCCACATGATAGAGCGTCTGCCTGCCCTGGCGGGTGACCGTGGCGGGGACGTCCCAGCGGGACCCGATCATTCCGTTTTGACCCGGACCGATGTGATTCCAGACCGTAGCCGCGCCTTTTCCGTCGCCGGACACCGTGAATTCATAATGGGTTCTTTCCCGATCGGCAATCCCGATTTGCAGGCAGTCGTTCTGCCAGATATGGGCATCCTTGCGGGGCGTACTGTGATCGTCGTCCGTGACGACGGCATCAATCACCAGGAACTTGTCGCGACGGGACACCCGGATTTCCGCACTGAGATCATCCGTACCGCTCCACCGCGGAGAGTTGGGGTCGAACATGAGTTCGCTTACCTGTTCGGTCCGGTTCAGGAAAATGCTCACCGGTTTTTCACTGACCGGCAAGGCGATCTGGCAGGGAATCGCGATTGATTTATCAAATAGAACCTGACCGGAACTGTTTCGCAAAGACAGTTGATACTCCGCTGAAAATGGACCGGGACACGCATTCTCCGGAATAGAAATTGCCGGATCAAACGCAATCTTCTGATGCTTGAGCAATCTGTCGGAAAGTTTCTTGCCGTCGATGTCAAGGGTGTAATTCACCGTCTCATCAAAGAAATTGCACAGTTCAAGAGAGAGCTCCCCCTGTTCCCCCGGCGTCATAATCGACTCTTTGACTGCGTAGAGCGGTACCACCTGCCCCTTGATCGCAGCTTGAGTTCTAAGATAAAAAGGGTCTTGTCCCGCAGTCAATGCAATGAACCCGTTGACCGGACGCAGTTCCCGGCTGTTTCCATACATGTCAATCACAGTAACCGGTTTGTCGCTCTGGATCAGGAACGAAAAATCCGCAGTTCCGCCTCTGGGCCAACTGACGAAAACGTGTTCTCCGTCGGCATTGAATGCAAACGTCTCCAGGCGGGAATCCAATTCGAAAGTTCCGGCAAAAACGGTATTGGCAAGTTGGCGGATCAACTCATTGTAAGCGACAAATGAAGGCTTAGGCTGGTTGTCGACGGTAACAAGACCGAAGGAGTCATCCGCATTTATATATTTGTCGCCGTAATCATGAAGCATGAACCAGACGTAATATTCCGAGTTGCAGCTTTTGGTGAATGTGATCTTCTGGATCAATTCAATCGCCTGCCGCCGTGCAAGTTTCGGGTCTCCGCCATAATAGGAGCGAAATCCCGCTTCCGTGTTGCCGATGGGGACCCCGGCGCGGTGCGCGTCCTTAAGCCACCGCTCCAGTATCGCAACATTTTTAACGTAGGCGCGGAAATTTTCATGCCCGTGGAAATCAGCAATATCATATTTGCCTTTCTGATAGGTCAGGCGGGAGAAATTCTTCTTGGCTCCGGAGTGATCGATGACCAAGCCCCCTGTCGCAACTTTGACTTGCGGCGCATTTTCCTTTATGGTATCGTAAAGAATGCCGAGCGAGGCCAGATACTGTTCAATTGTTCCGTTGAAAAAGCCGAGATTCGGCTCGTTGAACCACTCGACATAGTGTACTTCCGGAACTCCGGCAAAGAATTTTGCCAGTTTCGCAAGGTGCTCCTTCAGCAGTTCCGGGCGGGAAGCCAGCGGCGTTCCGGTCCACCCGGGTACCGTTCCGGCGTAGTTTACGAGCAGCAGAAGTCCTGCTTGCTGAAGTGGTTCCCACATCCGGCGATATTGTTCGATCCCGAAGCAGGACTCCCGCACATCGTCGATCTGTGCACCGATCAGACTGGCTCGCACCAGGTCGACTCCAAGCAGTTTCAACCATTCGGTGTGAAGCTCGTACTCACAGGAGAAGTTGCGAATCTCCTGATCCTCAATGCCAAACCACATGGGTTTCCGGTTCAGCCGCTGACGATTCGGCTCAAAGACCGCAAACCATCCGGAGAAATTCGTCATCCCCGCACCGTTGTCAGCCGCGACGACGATGCGGTAAGGTCCTTTCTTCTGATATTTTCCTGCGGCGAACGATATGCGGGATACGCCGAACGGTTCGATTTCAATCCGCCTGGAATCTTTCAGCAGAAGATTTCCGTCGAGGTCAGAGACTTCAAACGAGATGTTCGGTTTCACGGTCAGATTCTGACCATTGCGAACATGAAATTCCATTTCAACCTGCTCGCCGGGGGCGAAAGCGAGTTTACGGTATTGCGGACGGATCGCAAGCTTGCCGGGTTGGGTTGAAATATCCACGACAAATGCCAGATCATCCAGCAACACACGCCCCTTTCCGGTTTTTTCAGAAGAAAAGCAAAGCCGACGAATCCGGATCGGAAAAACCAGGTCACGGTAACGTTCAACCGTATTCGCGTTGAGCTCCAACCTGCAGCGCCGCCATTCATCCCCGGAAAGTCTGACCGGCGCAGTTTTGAATACAGCCTTGTTTGAACGGTCCATCAGTTCAAAATGGATTTCGCATTCATACCCCTGCGGATTGGAATCGAACTCAATCGCTTCCGGATAGCCGGTCGCCTGATAGACGGAATTCTTTTCAAACCGCAATTCGCCGCCGGGCGCGATGAAATCATAGTCGATGGCGCCGGTCCCCCCGTCCGAACGCGTGGAATCAGGCATCGCTCCAAAGCCCAGTTGATAAGGAAGAACATTATGACCACGGGCTGCTCCACGCACCGGGTGCCCCATCCAGCTGGAGTAATCGGAGAAATCATCGAGCATCAGCCGACCCCGCTTTGCCGCCGGAACCGCAGTAAAACCGGACGCGCCCGGATTGCGGAACGGACCGGTATCCATCAATTGATTCCACGGTTCAATGCCGGAGGGGCCCAACTCGCGGGCCGGAGCCCAATTCTGCTCATCGGACGGGATGTCATTCCAGTCAGCGGGCTCTTCTGACGAACTTTTCCAGCTCTTATCCGTCCAGATTTTCAGCACTCCGCCATCCTGATAGAACACTTCCCCGCGCACAATCAAACCGGCCTTCCATGCCGCATTATAAACACGGAACGCCAACACGTTGCGCCCCGGCTTCAGCAGCGGCGCCAAATTAAATTTCGTCGCCTTTAATGAAAAAGCCCCGCCGACCGGTTTCCCGTTGAGGAAAAATTCGGCCTTGTCGTCAGCAGCCGCCAGAAGCTCCGCACTCTTGACTTTTCCGGTGATATTGACGGTCGTCCGGAACAAGCGGGTGGAATGGTCCTGCACCTGTTCGGGAAACCAGATCCATTGAGAGACGGGAGGAGTTTCCTGCGGTTCGCGAAAAATGTCGGTCCGGTTCTTCGTCAGCGAGCGCCACGGTTCCGCGGAAAAATCCCCCTGCGACCTTGCCGGACTCCACGCCGTATCATCGAATTCAGGGGCGGAAAAATCGTTCGGCGCCATCGCCGCACTTCTCCATGCAGGAGAAGAGCGAACAGGAATCACTTTGCCGGTTTCCGTGACAATTTCGCCACGTACAATGAGTCCGCCCAGCCATTTGAAGTTTTTCACCTTGAATGCAATCACGTTTTTTCCGGATTTGAGGGCAGTTGCAAAATCCAATGCCGCCGCGACGATTCCGAACGGTTTCCCTATCTGCCTGCCGTTGACAAAAAGCTCCGCGCTGTCGTCGGCGGCGGCGAAAAGTTCCGCGCGCCGGACCGGTTCATCGATCTCAACCGTGGTCCGCAGATAACGGGTCGTGTTGTCCTGCGGTTTCTCCGGATGCCAGATCCATTGGGCGGGAACGGCGGAATCGGCCATTGCCGAATACGCCACAAAACAGGCTGCCAGCAGCAACGAACATCTCGCCGCCAGATTGCGAATTAACTTTTCTATCTTCATCACGTTACCGGTCCCGTAAAAAATTGGTGTTTTTCTGACAACGGAGCAGAGTCTCTTTACTGCTGGTTGATCAGGCTGCTTTTGGGCCAGCGGAACACATATTGATCCCAGATGCTGGCCTGTCCGCCTCCTCGTTTGACCGCCTGGACATGGCCGTCATAAAACAGGAAGTTTCCGAAGCCATTATGCCGGAACACTTGCGGATATGCGGCGGCGGCGGGGTTCCAAAGATCGGTGCCGAGTGTCAGAAGATCCCTGCCGTCGATGGTGTACACAGTTCGGGAAGGTCGATGCATCGCTCCCACTTTGACGGGAACATATTTAGCATCACTTGCGGCCCATGCCTGGCCGACAACACCGGCAGTACTGGCGACAACGGAGTAGGTGACCCAGGTCGGTTGTCCGGCTCCCCCCTTCCACCATATGCGATAGTTTTGAGTGTCAGAACGGGCGGTTCCTGTATTGCAGGTGAAACTTCCGGCTCCGTTGGTTTCGCTGTTATAGCCTTGTTCCTCCGTCGCGCCGGGACAGATGAATAAATTTCCGCGCCCCCCCAGATAGATCGCAGCAAGGCGCATGTACCAGTGGGTGACCGCCTTGCTGTCATACGCCATGACATATTGGCCGATCGGAAAAAAGCCATTGAAGTCTCCGGAATAGAATACGCTGCTCGCGCCGACTTGTTTCATATTGCTCGTGCAGCCAGAAGCCTTTGCCCGGCTTCTCGCCTGGTTCAGGGCGGGCAGCAGCAATGCGGCCAGAATGGTGATAATCGCAATCACAACGAGCAATTCAATCAATGTGAACTTTCGATTAGTCGGATGTTGCCATCTCACCCCGCTTGCAGCATGGCCATTTCCATCGCGCAACTTTTCCTCCCGCGGCGTCAATCTTGTTTCAGAGAGCATTTTGGTATCTCCTTTATTGTTTCTGGATAAACGATTTACGGAAGACAATTTCCTCCGGAACATATATTTTGCGAATTTCAGGACCATCGTTCAAATTGGCCAGGATGATCGCGGCGGCCTCATGACCAATCATCTTCATCGGAATCGACACCGAGGAGAGCTTAGGCAGCACATATTCCAGGAAACGGCTGTTGTTCCAGCCGACCACCGAAACCTCTTCCGGAATGCGGATCTGCTTCTCGGTCAGCACATTCACCAGCTGGCAGGCGAGCCGGTCGTCGGAACCCAGGAGGAGAGAGAAATCCCGTTCGCGCCCGTCTATGACCTTGGTCGCGGCTTCCGTGGAAAGGTCTTCGGCGGTAAACACTTCGCACTCTCCGCCGATTCCGGCGGCCTCGACCGCGGCGCGGAAGCCGCGCACCCGTTCCTCCAGCCCGATGCAGTCGAAACGGAAGGTGACGAAGGCGATCTTGCGGTGTCCCCGCCGGATGCACTCCTCGGTCAGGTTGTACGCGGTGCGGTAGTCGTGGCCCTTGACAAAGGAGAGCCGCGGATTGGCGGTCTCCTCCAGCGAAACCACCGGAATCCCCGCTTCGACGCTCTCGATGAAATGTTCCTCGACCTTCGACGCGGGCTGGACGATGATGCCGTCCACCTTGCGCTGCATCAGGTTGCGGAAAATCTTGCGCTCCTTCTCTAGATCCCCCTCGGTGTTGCAGAGGATCACGTTGAACCCCTCCCCGAGCCCGTTCTCCACGGCGCGGACGATCCCGTACCAGAAATCGTTGTCGATGTTGTGCACCACGATCGCCACGTTGTTGGTCCGCCGCAGCCGGAAGTTCCGGGCCTGCTCGTTCCGCGTGAAACCGCGGTGCGCCGCGAATTCGGTGATCCGCTGCCGCGTCTTCTCCGCCACCCGCCGGTCCCCGTTCAGCGCCAGCGAAACCGTCGCCGGGGAGACCTGCAACTCCTGAGCAATGTCGTAAATCGTCATTTTCATCACCATATTTAAATCGATTGAAATAACAATTCAAATCGATTCAATCCAAATTTTAATCGATTTAAATATTATTATACCCAAAATCACGGCGAATGTCAACAGGGGAAAGGAAAATTTTCTTGATTTTTCGAATGCGTCACGCCGATGTTAAGCGAAAACACCCTCCGGCGAGAGTCATCCGAGAGGCGCAGTTTCCGCCCGTTCAGGCCCGGCGGCAGGATCACGCCGGCACTGCGACGGCGGGATTCCCCGGTGTCTGCGGTACAACCGGGAAAAATAGGCGAGATCGCGGAAGCCGACCGCCGCCCACGCCGTGGAGGGCGACGTTCCGCTGGAAAACATACTCGCCTTCCTCGAGGTTCTCAAAAGTCAGCCCGGCTGCCGTTGACCGTGCTTGACGCCTCCGGCGTTGCATTCAGCCGGTGCGAGGGCCCGACTTCAAAGCCTTGACCGGGCTGTCCGGTTCGAGAAAAACACATGCTTGATATATTTTTATCAAATTCATCATCAAAGAGTTGCAAAGAATCTTTTTTTGTAAAAAGACGGGTTCCAGCCTCGGATTCTGCTTGAAAAAGCCGGAATCCGGCGCTATCATTAAAGAAGCCCGAACCTTACCAACTCACCAGGAGAACCAAGCATGAGCTGTCATTGCCAGGACGCCCCGGGTACCACCGCCGAACGGAGCCCCGAAGAGGCGGCGAAATTCGACGAACTCGGACGTTACATCGACTCCCTCGACGTGGACCAAAACCCGGACCGCCGCCGCGGATCGCTGATCCAGATTCTTCACCGCGCGCAACATATTTTCGGATACCTGCCCGAAGAGGTGCAGGGATTCGTCGCCTCCCGCCTGAGCATCTCCCGCGCCGAAGTGTACGGCGTCATCAGCTTCTACAGTTACTTCACCGACAAGCCGGTCGGCCGCTATAAGATCAATGTCTGCACCGGAACCGCCTGCTTCGTCAAAGGCGCCCCCAAGGTGCTCGACGAACTCAAGCGGCGTCTCAACGTCCGCGAAGGCGAAACCACGGCGGACGGCAAATTCTTCCTCGGCGCGCTCCGCTGCGTCGGCGCGTGCAGCCTCGCTCCCGTGGTCATGGTCAACGACCGCGTCTACGGCAATATGACCGCGGACAAAGTCGCCGACATCCTCAAGGACTGCGGCGAATAACCGCTCCCCGGACCCGGTGAAAGAACGATAATGCTTTTGATGGAGAAATCTGCCATGAAAATCGAAACCTCCGCCAAGCTGGCGGAACTCGCCTCCGAACTCAATGCGCGGCCGCGGCCGCCGATGAAGCTGCTCGTCTCGCTCGGAACCTGCGGCATCGCGGCCGGAACGCTGCCGGTGCTCCAGGCCATCCACGACGAAATCGCCGAACGCCGGCTGGAAAACGCCGTCGAAGTCTGCGAAGTCGGCTGCATGGGCCTCTGCTATGTGGAACCGGTCATCATGCTGCTCGACAGCAATTCCGGCAAACGGCTGATCTACGGCGACGTCACGCCGCAGCAGATCCCGGCGATCCTCGCGGCCGGAACCGAAGCCCCCGCCACCGGCACCCGCACCCTCGACCGCACCTGGTACTACCCCGAAATCGAAGCGCCCGCCTCGAAAGAGGAGTTCCAGGCGCGCATCGTGCTGCGCAACACCGGCCGGATCAACCCGGAAAACATCGACGAATACATCGCCGAAGGCGGTTATGCCGCGCTTTCGCAGGTGCTTACCGGCATGAAGCCGGAAGACGTCATCAGCACCATCATCGCCTCGGGCCTGCGCGGACGCGGCGGCGGCGGTTTCCCGACCGGCAAGAAGTGGCAGTTCGCCGCGGCCCAGCCGAAGGGTGAAAAGTTCATCATCTGCAACGCCGACGAAGGCGACCCGGGCGCGTTCATGGACCGCGCGGTGCTCGAAGGCGACCC
>CAYSZM010000079.1:0-15343 GCA_964435365.1 uncultured Victivallis sp.
GCCTTGCCGGGGAGATAGCCGAACGGCTTGCCGGAGAACGGGTCGCGCGGCAGTTCGGGGTGTTCCGGGTAAGCGCCGTGCTTGCGGCGGAACTCCTCCAATTCGATGGCGGCAATCCCCATCCGGCAAGCGGCCAGCGTCAGCGAATGGAACCGGTTCGCGGTGTCCTTTTCATCGTGCATACCGAAAGCGGTGACGAAAAAACTTCTTCGATTGTATGCTCGGAGAAAGCGGTCGTATTCTGCATGGTTCCGGTAATATTCCTGCCGCAAAAGAGCGATTTCCTCTCCGGCAAGTTCCCGCACGGTGGCGCGGATGTTGTCCCGGTAACAGAAGGGAACCTGCATCCCGAGCATGAAGGATTCGACATATTGAACCTGTTGAAGCGCATGGGCATTGACCGCTTCCGGCAAGGCGGCCAGCTGTCGCTTCCAGCGCTCCTTGTCCGTTGCGAGCGTATGGTCCGGGAGTTTCCGGAGCCAGGATTCCAGCACGCGGCAATGAATGACCGCGTACCGGTATGTGGAGAAGATTCCCCAGGCTGGCATTTTCCCGGCGGCATAGCGGGATTCGTCGGCGATATCTTTCAATACCTGTTCCGCCGCTTCCGGGCTGGGATTCGCCTTGAGATCCTCCCGCTGCCAGTAGAGATAATCGAGCAGCCGGTCCCGGAGTTCTTCGCCTTCTTCATTGGAAACCGGGGCCAGCGAGGAGAGTTCGGCCGTGGCGCGGAGCAGTTGGCGGAAGCGTTCCAGCTGCGGCCGGGCTTCGGGCAGTCTGGCCCGCACTTGTTCCGCTTGGACATTGTCGTCGCCGGAGCAGTCCGGCCACGCCGGGAACGAGATCGACAGCATTTCCCTGGTGAGTTTAGCGTCGGCGGCGGAGGGAGTGCCGGGTGGTTGCGGCAATGAAATTCCGTTCTGCTCCAGTTGCGCCGCAACGATGTGGAGCCGGATGCTTCCGATTGCCCAGTAGGGCAGCGTCAGCATCGCCAGCATCGCCGCGATCGCCGCCAGATAGCTCGAAAGAACGCGCCAAAGCAGTTTTATCTCCATCCGGAAAAACGAGGATTTCAGCTTCGATTTCCCGGTCGCTTTTTCCGGAGGGGGATTCTGTTCCATCCAGAGCTGGGTGAGTCTCTTGGTTTCGATGCTCAGCGGAATACTGGCGGCAATCAGCAGAAGGAGGAACAGTGCGTACAATGAAAACATCACTATTCCGCCTTCGACGGTTCCGGGAATGAAACAGCTGGCCAGGAAAAAGAGCAGGAAAACACTCCAGGCCAGCAGGTTTAATGCGTTTGGAATCAGGCGTTTATTCGGCGGCATTCTGTCGATGATTTTGCGGAAGGAGCGAAAGCCGACGATGCTGTTGATCCAAGGCACAATGATCCACACACGCCGGAGAAGGTCTTTTTTCTCGCCGGTGAAATCAAGGAAGCCAACCACGGCAAATAGCATGACCAGAAAATTGATTCCGGTTTTTACGAACAGAAGCTGCCAGTTCGCCAAGCACCAGACGGAACCCGTTAGCGGGAGCAGGAGCGGCAATGCAAAAAAGAGAAGAAAAAACACACTGATCCAAAGATACGTTTTGGCCTCGTTCCGGGTCTGCTTGTAGACGTGGTACAGCGCGACGGCGAATTCCGGCTCTTCGCGGAGCTCGCGCCAATCGCCGCCGAAGACGGGGCGGATGGGGATAACCGTGGTGATCTTTTTCTCCCGGAACAGCTCCAGGATTTCCAGCGCATCGAGCTCCTGCTCCCCTTCCGGGAAGCGAACCAGGTAACGCGGCGGCACGTAGCGTGGCTTCATATTCCCCCCTTCGCCTTTTTTCAAATATATCTTCGATCGGGTGCTTTGAAAGGGGCGCGGTTTGTTTTTTTTCTTCTTTTTTGCAAATGTCTCTTGCTTTCGAAAGTGAAGTACAGTATAATTATAGCGTAGATACACCGATACAGTTTTTAGAAAAGGGAATCATGGCGGATCAGCAGATATTGGAAGCGGCGAACGGAGAGCGGGAAGCGCACTATGTACGGTTGGCGCGCCACCTTCGCAGCCGGATGAAGGCGGAAGAACTGGAAGAGGGAAAACTGCCCAGCTTCCGGAGCATTGCCGGAGAGTTCGGTGTGAGCATCGGGGTGGTCCAACGGGCGATGGAGCTGCTGCGGCAGGAGTCGCTGGTGAAGATCCACCACGGCAAGGCGGGGCACGCGGTGTCCGGCGGGCGGATTCTGCCGGAGATTGCGAAATACGGGGTGATCCATCCCTACACGCCGGGGAACGATTTCGAACGTTATTTGATCGCGCTCTGCGCCGAGAAGTTTGATCTCAAGTGCAACCACGCCATCTCCATCGTGCGTTCGTCGAACGGCGATGCGGAGCGGGAGCGGGAACTTGCCGAGACGCTGGTTTACAACGGCGTTTGCGGTCTGCTGGTTTCGCCTGAGAACAGTTCGGCCAATGCAGAATACTTTGCGGAACTCGCCGAGCGGACTCCGGTCGTCCTGATCGACCAGCCGCTGGCCGGCGTGGAACTTCCGCTGGTGCTGTTCGATTATGCCGGGGCCGGTTGCGAAATCGCCCGCAAACTGCGGCAGGCGGGGCGGAAGAAGACGCTCCTGTTGCTCAACGAAACCACCAATTCCAGCATCGAAGCGTTGATTGACGAGATGAATGGAATTGTGGAAACGGTTCCGTTCCGGGCTCCCCTGTTCCGCATGGCGGCGCAGGTGAAGAACCGGAATTACGAACTGTTCGACACGATCGCGGCGGAACTCCGCGGACGGCTGGAGGACGCTTCGGTCGATTCGGTGTTCTCCCCGTTCGACATCCTGTTGGATCATCTGCTGATGATGGGGCTGCCGCCGGAAATCCGGACCCGGCTGCAGTGCGCGGTCATCCGCGGCGATCTTCAGGAATGGCATAGCCGCACTTACTGCGAAAGCGGAGTGTGGGAGTGGAAAGCCGGGCACGCCGCCCTGATCGACTGCGCCGTCGATCGGCTTTCGCGCTGGCGGTTCGGCCGCCGGATGCCGCGCGGCGTCCGCAAAATCAAATTGGATGAAGTCTAGGGCATGCAAATTGCATTTTCAACTCAACGGAAGGAATTTTGAATGATGAAAAAACGGTTTACATTAGTCGAATTACTGGTGGTTATTGCTATCATTGCCATTCTCGCCTCCATCCTGCTCCCGGCGCTGAATCAGGCACGGATGCGCGCCGAAACCATCAGCTGCCTCGGCATTCTAAAGCAATACGGCACCGCCAATCAGATGTATGCCTCGGAAAATGATGATTTCTCAATCATCACCGCCCGCGCCGGAATTTCGGGCTGGCGCTACATCCAGTGCCTGACGCCGTTTCTGGGCTCCGCCAGTGGGGTGAACAGTCTCGGATACGGTGACAATACAGTTCCTCCGTCGTTGATCTGCCCGATCAAGCGCAAGCTGAAGAAAAAGAACTCGATCGGGAGAATGGGGATCGACGATACCTACGGCATGTCCTGGGAAGAAGTGATCGGCAAAAGCTACGTGATGTACTGCAAAAAAATGACTCGTCTCAAATCTCCGGGAGAATTGATGCTGGTTTCCGACGGTGTCAGTTTCGCCCTTCAGAAACTGGCCGCCAATCCGGCCTCGTACTGGTGGTTCGACGGGGAAGCCAATTCGAAGTCCGCCTTCGCCGTCGCCTATCGGCATGGCGGGGAGCGCCGCACCAATTCGGTTTTTTACGACGGGCGCGCGGTGACGCTGGATTTCAGGGATATCATGAACAACGACAATTTCTGGATTCCTCGCGACGGTGTCGGCGGCGTGATTCGGACTGCGTGGTAAAAAAAGATGCCGAGAGTGAAGAAATTTGGCTGTATGCTGCTGTTGGTCGGCATCGCGGGATTGCTTGCGGCTGCGGAACCCGAGGTTTTGTGGGAGCTTCGTCCCGACGCGAAGTCCGGAGCCCCGGTTTTGCAACTGCCGGAAGGCTCCGGGTGGCTACCCGGCAACGTGTTGCGGGTGAAGGGGCCCGCGCTGCCGGTTGCGGTCATCGACGGCGCGTTGCTCCGGGGGAAAACCGTCACGGTCGAAGCCATGGTGCGGGGAAAGAAACTTTCGCAGGCTCCACTCGACTGTCTCCGGCTCGAGGCCAATTATCTGCCCCGGGACAAGTACCGGGAGAATTGGGGATATCGCCCGGCCTCGGCCAAGCCGGTCGCTGAAAGCGACTGGTTCCGCTGGTCCGGGACCTGGCATATCCCGTCCTACGCCGGAAATTTCAATCTGGTGTTCGGCCATGCGGGAAAAGAGGGGGTTGCGGAGTATCGGGATGTGCGCATTTTGCTGGTTCCTCCGCCCGATGTACGGAACCCGGCAACGGATTCCGCGGCCTTCCTGCCCCGGACGCGTTATCGCGGCGCCATGGCGGGCGACCTCAAAACGGAAGAGGACTTCCGGGTCTTCGCCGAGGAGTGGGGCGGGAACATTCTGCGCTGGCAGTTTCTCTATGGCGGTCCGGCGGCGTTCTCATCGAACGAACAGTATCTCGAGTGGGGACGGGCCCGGATTGCGGAACTCCGGAAACGGCTGCCGTGGTTCCGGAAATACAACATCAGGATTGTCGTCGATCTCCATCGCTGTCCGGGCGAGATGAACAGCATCAACAACAACCTCGGCATGTGGAGCCGTGAGCGGCAGGATGCCGTGGTTCAACTGTGGCGGGAGATTGCCGGGGCGTTCAAGGGCGAATCGCTCATTTACGGTTACGACTTGATGAATGAACCTGTGGACAAGAGTTACGATGTGCGCGGCGATGCACTCGATTGGGATCGATTCGCGGAAAAGCTTGCCCGCGAAGTTCGCAAAATCGATCCCGACACCCCGATCATCGTGCAGCCGACCTACAGCTGGAAGGCGCTGGATCTGCCCAATATCATCTACTCTCCGCACCTTTATGAGCCCGGAGAGTATACGCATCAGGGTGTGCACGGGCGCAATCCGGTCGGGTACTATCCCGACCCGGCGAAAGGCTGGAACCGGGAGTGGCTGAAAATTCTGGTTCAGCCGATGCGGGACTTTCAATTGAAATACCGTGTTCCGATCTATGTCGGGGAATTCGGTGTGGCGCGCTGGGCCCCCGGCGGCGCAAAATGGCTGGACGACTGGATCTCCATCTTCGAGGAGTACGGATGGGATTGGACGTTCCACGCCTACCGCGAAGCGGGCGTCTGGAGCGTGGAGCTCTCCGGTTCCCCCGAACAGGCGGAGAGCCCCGCGGAGGGAACCGACCGCAAAGAAGTGATTTTGAACTATTTCAAGCGGAACCGCGTGACTTCGGCTCCCGCCGATGAGAGAAAAGGAAATTGAAAATGAGGAAATGGACCTTTTTATCGGCGGCGGTATTCTCGGTGGCGTCATGGGGTGTTGCCGTTCGGGCCGGTGATGGCGGGGATGTTCTCTGGAGGAATCAGCTCGATACCGGCGAGGAACGGGCGGCGTTCACCCGGGGCGGCGCCTGTCAGGACCCGGATGGCGGTGTCGACGATTCCGGCTGCCTGAAGTTTCAGAGCGATGTTCCGAACGGGAACCCCGTTTCCTGCGAACTTGACCCGAAGATGCTCCGCGGGAAGACCGTCGTGCTCTCCGGGATGGTGAAGGGTGAGAACCTTCAGGTTCCCGCCAACCGTTACTGGGGGCCGAAACTCACCGTTTACTACCGGACCGCGGCCGGGAAGGAAACCTGGATCGACTGCCCCAAAGAGTACGGCAGCTACGGGTGGAAACGGGTTGAATGCGCCGTGCGGATTCCCGCCGACGCGGAGCAGGTAAAGATCCTCGCCGGAATTCAGAGAGGCGTCGGAACGTTCCGGGTCGATAACCTTGCGGTTGTTGAGGCAAAATCCGGGCAGGCCGCCGCAGCGGACCAATCCCGCTATGAGCATTGCATCATCATCGGCCATACCGACCGGGAGGACGCGGAATATCGGCCCGGAGAGGCGATGCACTTTTACTTCCGGCTGTTGGACGGCGGCAAACCGGCCAAGGGGAAGGTCCGGGTGATCCTTGCCGCCGACGACGGCAGGAAGCAGACCTGGGACGCCGCAATTTCCGATCAGGAGCCGCTGCATATCACGACTTTTCTCAATCAGCCCGGCTTCGTCATGATCCGCGCCATGCTGCTGGACGGGCAGGACCGCCCGGTCAAGCGGAAGAATCAGAGCGGGTCCTTGCGTGACATCCAGTACGGACTGGCTGCCGGTGTGACGCCGGAAGCCCTGCGGCAGGGCGTTCCGGAGCCGGACGACTTCGATGCGTTCTGGACCGCGCAACTGCGGCGGCTGGCGGCAGTTCCGCTGACGGTACAGGAGAAGAAGTTGTTCAAAACCACAGAAAATTCGGATATTTACGATGTGAAAATCTCCTGTGCCGGGGCGCGTCCGGTTTCCGGATACCTCGCCGTCCCCAGGCAGGCGAAGCCCGCGTCGCTTCCGATTCACATGCATTATGACGGCTACAGCGTCCGCAGTGCTCAGATCGTCGACTCCGGCAAGGCCATCGATTTCTTCGTCAACGCGCACGGAATCGAAAACGGGCGGGAGGGCGCCTACTATTCGGCGTTGCAGAAAGGCGAGCTGAACGGTTACGGGTTCGATAACGGGCAGAACCGGTCAGGGGAAAGCAGTTACTTCAACGGGATGATTCTGCGCGATTTGCGCGCGCTGGAATATGCGAAGACGCTGCCGGAGTGGAATGGGCGCGACATCGCGATCTCCGGCGGCAGTCAGGGCGCATTTCAGTCGGTGGCGGTGGCGGCGCTGACTCCGGGCGTCACCTCCTGCGATATCAGTATTCCCTGGTTCTGCGACCTCGGAGGGATCAAGAAAGGCCGCGTGAGAGGATGGCGTCCGGATGATGAGCCGGGGCTGAGATATTACGACACGGTCAATTTCGCCAAACGGGTCCAATGCCCCGTCACCATCACCGCCGGGTTGTCGGACTGGGTCTGCCCGCCGTCGGGAGTCTGGGTCCTTTACAACAATCTGAACGTTCCGAAACGGATGACCATGAAGCAGGGACTCGACCACGCGGTCTATCTGGGGTATGACCACCGGAATGCCGCCCGTGCGGTTTATTCCGCCGGCGAGTAATAAAAAACGCCCGGCCGTTAGAGGCGGCCGGGCGCGAGGAAAAGGGAGGCTTGTTTATTCGAAGACGACGAACGGATAGCGTTCGGGGGTCTTCGAGCCGCCGATTCCGGGGGCGATCTGAATCCAGCCGTCGCGGCCTTCTCCGTCGTCCTCGTTCACCAGCAAATTGAAGCGGAAACCGCTGCGGGCCATGTCCGGCGTCATGCCGATCGCCGATTCCGGCAGCGTCAGGTCGTAGCGCGTCACGTTGCCGTCGCGGCTGGTGACCAGTTTGCAGGCCTTCGCCACCGCCTCGCGGTCGAAGCCGGACGGCGCGTCGAAGACGTAGACTTCCGGTTTGCCCGAATTCAGGTGCGAGAGACCGAGTTCCCAGTTCCCGACCTGTCCCGGCAGCTGGAAGGCGAACTGGATGTTGTCACCCTTCCACACTTCGAAGCCGGAGTTCGGCTGATTGTGCTTGTCGTCGGTCACGTCGGCGTGCAGACGGAGATTTCCGTTCGCTTCCCCGAGGAAAATCTTGGCCGACTGATCGTTGGCATCGCGCCAGACGCGGTAGCTGAGCGCCGGGTCGGCCGCGGTCAGCGACACCACCTGGGTGCGCTGGTCGAGCACGAAGTCCGGCTTGCGGTTGAAATTCTCTCCCCTGGGGATCGCCACGGCGGCGTTAACCGGCACTGCGATCGCACCCTTCCACGGCGTTCCGGCGAGCGCATACTCGAGCCGGAGCGATTCGGCCGTGCCGTAGTCCGCCTTGAAGTCCGCGCCGACCGCGAGTTCGAATTCCACTTCGGCGGTCTGGCCCGCGGCGACTTCCCGGGTCCGGTTCGGATTCATCGCCCGGAACGACTTCGGCAGCCCGGAGAGCTTCAATTCAAACGTCCGGTCGCTGCTGAGCGGGTTGAACAGCTTGATGCGGAACTTGAGCTGATGTCCCGGAATCGCCACGCCTCCGGCGGAGACTTCCAGCAGTTTTCCGGCGATTTCGGCCGAGCCTGCTCCGGTGAGCTTCAGCGTTTCCGGCGTCGGTCCGATGGTGAGGAGCGCCATGCCGTCCTGCAGTTTCTGCGGGATCTCGTTGCCCATCACGTCCACCGTGGAAGCGGCGGAAGCGTCGGATTTGACCGCCAGCGTCAGGGCCGAACCGAAGCCGGACTCGTCCCACGCCGGAATCAGCGTCTCTTTGCCGTTAGTGAATTCGAACGCCCAGAGATTGGTCCCGAGATCGTACTGGCGGACATACTTCATATCGCGGAACAGCCCCGCCAGCATGTTGTAGACCGAGTAGACCGGCTTCGGCTGGAAGTCGTTGGTCATCATGCCGTAGTTGTGTTCGCCGTCGACCTTGTCGTAGCCGTCGTTGCGCAGATCGTACCAGGTGTAGCCGATCGCGCCGCGGCTCCAGGAGAAGAGCAGCTTCTTGTAGAGCGTCAACGCCTGATTGCGCTCGGCGCCGTTGAGCGAATGGATCGCGGTTTCGTTGGCGTACCACGGCACAGTGGTTCCGGTTTCCTTGCGCATCGGCACAAAGATGCCGTCCACCAGCTGGGCGTACTGCTGGAACGAACCGTGTTCGTGATAGGCGTGGATCTTGAACGCGCCCTTGGCCTGGTTCAGGAAATCGCGGTGGAAGGTCGGCGACTTCTTGCCGGGGTGGTTGCTTAACGTGGCGAATCCGCCGGTCATGACATACGCATCTGGGGCGACCTTGGAGAGCTCTTCGTAAGTCGCTTTCTGGAGCTGGACATATTCTGCGAGGCTCATCTGGTTGAAGCCGCCGAGGTCGGGCTCGTTCCAGACTTCCCAGAAGCGGATGCGGCCGCGATAGCGGTCGGCCATGGTGCGGACGTAGGTCCGCCAGGCGTCGAGGTCCGGCGCGCTGCGGTTCCAGTCGAGCCAGTTCTTCGATTGCTGCCGTTCCGGGGTCGCGGCCCATTTCGCGGTGAAGGCGAACATCGCCTGATGCTCGATGCCGACCGTCTCATAGGCGTTGACCAGAAAGTCCATCTTTTCGAAGTTCCAGACATCGCGGGCGGGCTGGACGCCCCCCCATTCGACGCTGTCGCGCACGACCTTGACGCCGCAGGTGGCGGCGGCTTCGATTTCGCGAAGCTGGTCGGCCATGCTCCAGCGGCCGGTGTGGGTGCAGACGCTGAACAGGAAACCGGGCGCGTGTCCCGGAGTCGGGCCGGAGGGGATCAAATAGGCGAAGCTGTGCGCCGACTTGCTCTGCATCTGGGGGGCGGAGGCTTCCGAAACGGTCGCAGTCACGTCCCAGTGGCCGAGCGAATCGGGCCGCCAGTTGCTGGAAAACACGGCGATCTCTCCCGCCTGGAGCTCGGCTTTGAAACTCTCGCGGTGGGTTTTGCCGGAGAAGCTCTTGAAATCGAGGTCGAAGCTGAATTTGCCCGGCTGGTTCGCCCGGTTGACGAACAGGTATTTGAGCGCGGTTTCTTCACCGGCCTTGAGGACGCGGATGTCGTTGCCGGTCATCACTTCGAAATCAACCGCCTCGGTGAGCGGCTGTTCGACGCCGAGCGTGCTGCCGGTCAGCAGCACCGAACCCGGAACGCTGCCGGAGTTGACCAGCGCGAAGCGGTCGACGCGGAGCGGCAGTTTCGCCGCGGCCAGCGTCTGGCCGAGATTGAAGGAGAGCGAATTGTCGCCCTGCTTCAGAGACAGTTCCGGCGATTTGATCTCCTTGTTCGCCGCGTCGCGGAAGACCCAGTAGCACTTGACGTCTCCGGAGTTGAGCGTGGCGTCGAGGTTCAGCATAACCGGGCGGGAATCGAAGAAGACGAGGGAACTCATCCGGTCATTGATTGAGGTTTCGCCTTTGATGTTGTTGACGAGAAGGCCGCCGGGCCCGAGGCTGAGCACCCCGGTTCCCCAGTTGCGGCTGAAGGCGTTGGTGAGGTTGAACTGGTAGAGCGGACGGGTGGCGACCGTCGCCGCGCCGCCGGAGACCGAGGCGGAAAGCGAGAGAATCCGGAAACTCGCCTGGGCGGTGTTCTGCGCATAATCGACGCCGCATCCGTAGAGCTTCATCGGCTGGTCGAGCTGCTTGTCGTCGTTGCCGCCCCAGCTGTTCTTCCATTGTCCGGAAGCGACGTCCCAGGTAACGTCGAAAACGCCGCCCGCCGAAAAGTTGACCGCTTTCGAGAACTGGAACGTCTCGTTGGTTTTGTCGGTCAGCCGAAGCCCGATGCTGCGCACCGGGCATCCGGCCGGAGCCTCGATACGGGCGGTTACCGTCAGCTTGTTGAATTCCGGGAGCTTGAGGCCGCGGTTGAAAACCACTTCGATGTATTTCGACTTGGCCGGTTCCCAGGTCACTTCGACGCCTTTATCCGGCGTTCCGGTGAAATTCTCCGGAGCGCCGCCGCCCGGAATATACCGCTTGGCACCGGCGCTCAGGTCTACGGAGAGCCCGCCCGGTGCGGCCGATAACAGGCCGCAGAGGGCGATGACGATTACGGTGATGAATGCTTTCATATTCTCCTGCTTGCAGTAGGGGATTACTTTTTGACGCCGGTCCAGTACATCTGGTCCAGTCCGACATCGTCAACATGGCCGTCGAACCAGAGGACGTTCTTCCGGCCGTTATGACGGTAGGCGAAATCGAAACAGACGTCTCCGTTGGGCGCGTTCCCCGCGATCACCGAAGAGGTCGTCGCATAACCCAGCTGGTTGCCATCCTGGAATGCGATGTCCGTTGCATTGGAATTGGCGCTCAGTGCGGGTTCCGCGACGAAGGGGGTCGTCGAGGGCCGCGGCTGGTAGCCTGACGTGGCAATCGTCGAGTTCGCTCCCGGTTTGGTGGCAAAAATATCTGTTGTCTTTATTGTCCCCGGGGTCCCTCTTTCCTGTTTGGCGGGGGTGAAACCGAACCAGACCACCAGCGGGCCGAACCCGTACATGGAGTAACTGAACCGGTCGAGCAGACCGGTCACGGGAGTTGCGATGACCGGGCAATGGAGCGGACCGCTCTCACGTCGTTTCGCCGCCGCTTCCCAGCCGGACGGGATGCTGTTGTTCATCCCGAGATAAGGCATGGTCAGCCAATGCCAGGTGTTGGTGTTGAAAGACCCCATATCCTTGCATTTGGCCGGCGGATAATAAGCGTAATCCCCGGTGTACATCGAAAGCGCTGTTCCCACCTGTTTCAAGTTGTTGAGGCAGGTGGTTTTCTTCGCGGCGCTCCTGGCCCGGTTGAGCGCGGGCAGCAGCATCGAGGCGAGAATCGCGATGATCGCGATCACGACGAGGAGCTCTATCAAAGTGAAGCATGTTTTTTTCATGATGATCTATCCTTTCTCTATTTCTGGTTGAAGTTTGCTTTTTTCTAGATGTAGGGACCGCGGGCCATCTGCCAATTGACCTCCTTGTATCTGACTGAGTCGGCGTGGCCGTCAAGCCACATGACCGGCTTGCTCTTGCTGTGCCGGAAACTGGCGGAGTAGCTGTCCATGGTCAGGCAGGGGATGGCAATCTGATTCAGCGCGCCGCCGTCGACGATATTCGGCTGGATCGCCTGAGGCGCGTTCGCATCGGTGGCGCCGAGTTCGGCGACGAAAACGATGTCGGACAGAGACGGCATCGTGATATTGGCGGTGACGCCCTTGATCGCTCTTGCCCCCGGTTTCACATAGTAGCTGTTGTTGCCGCCCGGATCTTTTGCCGCCGGGGTCAGGCCGAAATCCGTCACGCTCCGTCCGAAGTCGTTCATGGAATATCCGCAGAAGTCGAGGCTGGTTCCCAAGACCAGCGACGGGCAGCCGAATACTCCGGTCGTACGGATTTTGGATGCTTCCTGCCAGGTCGTCGGCTCTCCGTTCATGCCGACATAGGGGGCGACGCGGAAGTACCACCACTGTTTGTTGCAGTTCTCATAGACCTTGGGTTTGGCGGCGGGGTAATATCCGAAATCGTTGCCGTACTGAGCCAATCCGGTGAAAATCTGCTTCAGATTGTTGACACACTTGATTCGTTTGCCGCTTTCCCGTGCGTTTTGCAGTGCGGGCAGCAGCATCGCGGCGAGAATCGCGATGATCGCGATCACGACGAGAAGTTCGATCAGAGTGAAGCGCTTTCTTCTCATGGGATTCCGTCCTTTCCGGTTATGTTGATCCGTGTGATTGGTTGAGTTCATTTTGAGTTCCTTTTATCCGTAACGCTCCGCCGGTTCCCGATTCAGGTTCAGGACGGAACGCTCTTCGACCAGTTTCTGGGGAAATTCGATCTGACGCCGGAATTTCGAGCCGTGGCTCAGAATGTCATGCGCCATCTTGACGACGTATTCGCTGGTTTCCTCCATCCCCGAGTCGATCGCGGTGAGCCAGTCGAATTTCGGAGAGGTGCCGGCGCTGATGATGGAGAGGTCTTCCGGAATCCGGACCCCGTGTTCCAGCAGCCGGTCGCGGGCGACGGCGGCGCCTTCGCAGCTGATCGGAAAGAGCGCGGTGAAATCGTACTTCCCGGCCGCGATTTCCGCCATGAATTCCGCGATGCGCTGAACGGAGCGCTCGCCGGGACGGATGGCGCAGTCGAGCACTTCGACGCTGCATCCGTTCGACGCGGCGCAGCTTTTGAACCCCCGCGCGAAACATTCGCCGGTATAGATATGCGGCTCGTTGAAGAGCAGCCCGAGCTTCCGGTGCCCCATGCGGTAGAGGTAGTTCGCCACGTTCATTCCGGCCGCGGTATTGTCGCCGCAGACGTAATTGATCCGGCTGACCGAGACCGAGTTGCGGCTCAGGATGACCGGCGCCGGGGAATTCGAGATCGCCATCACCTGTTCCGGCATCAGAAGGTCGTTGGCGATACCGTCGATCACGATGATGTCGGCGTCGAACGAATTCAAGCTCTGAGTGATGTCGTCCCGATAATCATACAGTTCCCGGATAAAGCGGAACCCGCTCGCCTCGGCGTATTTCTGCAGCGTTTCAGCCAGCGCGATAAAATTCCGCGAGGGCCAGTTGTTCTGAAGCAGCAGCATGCAGGGCTTCTCTTCCGTCTGTTTGCAGACGAAACTGCCGCGTCCGACGTACGCTTCCAGCAATCCCTTCTCCTTCAGGAGGTTGATCGCCGGAGTGACCGTCGATTGACTGACCCCGTACTCCGCCATCAGCTGACGGACGGTCGGAAACGCTTCTCCGTCCCGCATCGCCGCAATCCGGCGGCGCAACTGAAGGTAGAGCCGGTCGCTTTTGTTCGGTGTCATCATCGTTCCGTATTCCTGTATTTATTGTATCGGCACGCGATACATTGAGTTCAAAAAAATTTAATCGATGATTGTATTGATCGTCGATACATTGTAATTATACCCAAATAAATGCGAAAAAGCAAGAGGTGCGCAAGAAAATTTACTAAAATTTACAGATATCGCGGGGACAGGCCGCCTCCGGCATGGGCCAGCGGCGTTTTTCCTCTACCGGAAGTCCTCGGCGGAGAGACGGTATTCGGCGTTGCAGAACTGGCAGCGCAGGGCCGGATTCGGATTTTCCTGCAGCAGTTTGTCGATCTCCTCGCGTCCGAGGGTGCCGAGCGCGGCGTTGCGGAGATGCTCCGCCGAACAGCCGCAGCGGAAGCGGGCGGGGGAAAGCCGGGTCAGCGCGAATTCCGGGGCTTCCGATTCCCCGGTGAGAAAGACGAGAAGGTCCCGGAGCGCGGATTCGGGATTGTCCGCAAAGTTTCGTAACAGATTTCCCGCTTCCGCGGTTTGCAGCCGGTTGCGGATCTGCTCGAACTCGGCGAGATCGCACCCCGGCTGCGCCTGGAGCAGGATTCCCGTTGCGGACGCCACCGGCTGTTTCGGATCGGGCCGGAATTCGAATTCGCAGCGGATTTCGCTTTCGATCTCCTCGCTGACCGAGAGGTGGCAGGCCAGCGCGGGGGAGGGGAGGAGAAAGGCGTTTTTCGACTCTCCCGCACCGAGGATCTTCCCGGCGCGCGAACGGGTGAAGCGAACCGTGGCGCCCGCTTCGCCGCAGGCGGCTTCAAGCGTTGCGGCGTTTGCCATCACATGCGGATTGCGGATGAAGCCACGGACCGAGCCGTCCGACACGGCGTCGGCGACGATGCTTCCGGCCGGCCTGTCGTAGCCGATGCGGATGGTGGCGCGTTCGCCTTCCGGCTGCATGGCAGTGAGCAGCGCCGCCGCCGAAAGCGCGTCCGCCAGCAGCAGCCCGGCGAGCGGGTCGGCGTCGTGGCGCACGATTCCCTCGGAGGCCAGTTCGCGGAAACTGCCGATCGCCAGCCGCATGGCCGGGGTTTTCAGAATCGCGCGCATCAGCCGGTCCGGGGGAGCACTGCTCATTTTCTTTTGCCTCTATTTCTGTATATGGTTCTTGACAGGCGGAGGATTTGCCTGTATTTTATTTTAATAAGGAACTCCGTTTTATTACTATACCACACGAGCAACGAGGAAGCAAATGAGTGCCCGACTGTTATTTGCCGCTTTCGCCCCGAAAAAGCTGGACCCGGCCGAATCGATCGGCAATAAATTCCGGCGGTTGCTGGATTGTCTCGAACTTCCCTCCCTGGTAAAAGGCCGCACCGTCGCGGTGAAAATGCACCTTGGCGGGGGAGGGGGCTTTTCGACCATCCACCCGTTTTTCGTGCGCAAACTGGTTCAGGCGCTCCAGGCGGCCGGGGCCAAAGAGGTGTTCGTCACCGATTTGAAGCGCGATGTCGAGGGCGCGATCGACCGCGGCTACACCGAGGAGGTGTTCGGCTGCCGGATCGTGCCGGTCTGCGGTGAAGATGAATCCGACTTCCGGAGCTTCCCGGTCGAGCCGCCGTTCAAAACCATGGACAGCATCGAGCTCTCCGGCGCGATCCTCAAGGCGGACGTGCTCCTTGACTTTTCGCATGTCAAAGGCCACGGCGTCTGCGGATTCGGCGGCGCCTCCAAGAATCTCTCGATGGGCGCGGTGACCGACCGCATGCGCCGGATGCTCCACAGCCTCGAAGGCGGGCTGGTCTGGGACGAGCTCAAGTGCACCCGCTGCGGCAGCTGCGTCGCCAACTGCCCCAATGACGCGATGAAGTTCGACCAGGACGGCAAGCTCGACGTCTTTTACCACAACTGCAAATTCTGCCAGCATTGCGTCCTCATCTGCCCGACGCAGGCGATCACCATGACCGAGGGCGGCTACCTCGACTTCCAGAAGGGGATGGCGATGACCAGCGCGAAGCTGCTCGA
>CAYSZM010000080.1:0-15033 GCA_964435365.1 uncultured Victivallis sp.
CGAGGCGGATGGTGAGCGGTTCGTCGCCGTCGAGCAGCCGGCGCACTTCCTGCGCGGCCTTGAGCGGAACGATCGCGTCGCCGTCGCCGCCGGTGACCGTTTCCGGCGTGTTTTCCTGCATCGCCAGCCGCTTGCCGTCGGTGGCCACCAGAGTGACCGTCGATTCCCGGGCGCTCAGGAGAACGCCGGTCAGGACTTTGCGCGAATCGTCGGCGCTCACCGCGTAGGCGATCGAACCGACCATCTTTTTGAATTCGCCTTCCTTGATCCGGATTTCGCGTTTGGCTTCGAAGCCTTCCGCCGCCGGGAAGTCGGCCGCGGCCAGCCCGAGCAACGTGAAATGGCTGGTTCCGCACTTGAGTTTGATGTGGTCTTTTTCGTCGATGTCGAACAGCACGTCGGAACCGACGAAGCAGCCGACCAGCGAAGCCAGCTTGCGGGCCGGCGCCGTGGAAACCCCCGGAACTTCGACCGCGGCTTCCAGCGTCGTGGAAATCCGGATCTCAAGATCGGTCGTCGTCAGGGTGAGGAGATTGTCCTCCGCCTGCATCAGAACATTGCCGAGAACCGGAAACATCGACCGGGACCCGATGATGCTTCCAACCCGCTGCAGGGCTTTCTGCAGTTTCTCGCGGTTGACGGTAAATTTCATTTTCCAGCCTCCAGGAATTATTTTCCGTTTTTACTGATGATCATGGCGTAATTTACACCCCGATTTCTGAAAAAACAATCCGCGAAATCAAGAAATTTGAGGATTCCGGCGAAGGGCCGGGAACCGCGCTGCTATCCCCGGAATTCTATTTGATCTTTATTAATCAAAGAAGATCTGGATAGCAGCAGAGACGCCTTTTTTTGTGAATAACTTTGTAAACGCTTCCCCGGTAGTCTTATGTTTGCTGTCGTTTTTGTCAATAACTGCGATGATGGTCTGAGGAAAATCGGTTCAAAACAAAACATGAACAGAAAACCAACAATCGATTCACGGTTTATTAACAATGTAATAACCGGGCCTCTTTTTTGAGGCGGGAAGGGAATTTTTTGTTTGGGAGGAATTGAAAGCATGCGTTCTGTTGTTTTGATAAGGTGGGTGTCCGCCCTTCCGGGCGGACCGGCGAGTTGACCTTTTCGGTCAACTCCGCCTCGGCGCTACGCGGCAAAATTTTCAATTTTGCTATGTAGCTGTTTCGCTTCGCGCCGGTAGCCTCCGGCGGCCAAGGCGCTTCGCCCTTGGAACCCGACCGGCAGGGTGCCGGTGCCGGATATTGGCGATTTCAGAACGCTCCGGGAATGGCGGCAACCTCGGCCGCCAGCCGGTTCGCTTTCGCCGCCGCCGTCTCCATAGCATCTCCGGCCAGCATGACAGAGAGAAACCCCGCGCTGAACGCATCCCCCGCGCCCACCGTACTGACGATCTCCGCCGGGTGCGCCGGCGATGAGAAGCTCCGTCCGCCCTGATGGATTTCGCACCCCTTCGGTCCCAGCGTGAGGATGATGGTCTCCAGGCAAAACCGCTCCGCCAGCGCCGCGCAGTCGGGAGCGATCCCGAACAATGACGCGATCGTCGAAAGCTCCTCCTCATTCAATTTGACCAGGTCGGCCGCGTCGAGCGATTGTTCCAGAATTTCCCTGGAATAGAAGTTCTGCCGCAGATTGACGTCGCAGAAGATGCGGCAGTTCATGTTCCTTATTAATGACGCCAGAGTGTTCCGGGATGTTTCGCCGCGTTGCGCCAGCGTTCCGAAACAGAACAGATCGGGCGTCTCCATCTGCGTCTCCGGTTCCGGGATGAAATCGTAGGCGCAGTCGGACAGGAAACGGTAGGAGGGCACCTTGGCCCGGTCCAGCGTCACCGTCACCGTCCCGGTCGGCTGCGGAACCCGTGCGATGGAGGCCGTGGAGAGCCCCTCCCGCTCGATCCTCCCGATGGCCTTGTCGCCGAGTTCGTCCCGCCCCACCGCCGAAATCAGTTGAACCCGCGCGCCGAGACGGTGAAGATGGACCGCCAGGTTGAGCGGCGCCCCGCCGAGATGCGCGCCGTCTTCGAACACATCGAACAAAACCTCTCCGAACGAAATGATTCCGGGCGAACGATTCATGGGATTCTCCTTTTCCATATACAGTAGTGGAAAAGGGAAAAAAGACAACTGCAAAAAAAAGTTAAAAACGTGCGATTTCAGGACATTGATCGGTTTTTGTCCCGAAGTCGCTGCGCTTCGCGCGGTACTCGCCCGGCGTGCACCCGGTCAGCCGCCGGAAGGCGTGATAGAAGTAATGGACGTCGAAATGACCGAGTTGAAATGCGATCTCCTCCATCGTTCCGGCGGAACGGATCAGAAGTTCGCGGGTGCGGTCCAGATAGATCGAGTCCAGATAAGATTTGAGTGAGAGCCCGGTCGTTCTCCGGAAATTCTTGGAAAGTGCCGAGGGCGTCATATTCATCTGATCGGCCAGCTCCGCAATCCGCAGTTTCGCCGGCGGCGTCGCATCGATGGCGGCGAGCATCGGAGCAAATCGGCTGAACAGTTCTCCGCGTTTGCTGAGCGGTTCGAGTTGCGGTTCGGCAAATCGGCTCATCACCGCGGTTGCGGCGGTTTGAATCTGCAGCGGAATCGCGCTTTCCCACGCCTGCTCGATCAGAGCATTGCACAGGGGATCGCGGAGTTCCAGGATGGCCGGGGAGTCGTGAAATACCGGCCGCCGCGTCTGGTCGCTCAACCGCAGATGCGCGTAGCAGAGCCTCGAACCGGCAAAGTAACGGACGTCGAAGGAGTGTTCCGCATTAAGCAGATAGATGGAATCGGAATTCAAGTGACGGATGGTTCCGTCACAGATGATTTCGGCTCCCGGCGACCTGGTTCCGGTAAAATGGAAGAGCCGGCAGAACGGCGGCGCCAGGTGGACGTAATGAAATTCCTCTTCGCGCAGGTCGCAGCCGAAGTTGAACAGGTCCAGCGTCAGCGTCAGCCGAACCCCGGCCTGGGTGAATTCAAGCCGGGTCCGGTTCGGGACCGAATCAAGGTCGTGCTGTTCGACCGATCGCGGGACAAGTACAGTTTCCATCCGTGGGTTTCCTTTGTGGATACTGTACTTGAAACAAGAAGAAAAATCAAGTGAATGAGCTCAAATAACGGACGATTCCGTTATTTTTTGGAGAGTGACGGAACAATTACGAGCTGATTTTAAGCGTGATGAGGATGATTCCAGCCAGGGCCAGCCCGAGTCCGCCCAGCTGGAGCGGCTTCATTTTCTCTTTGAGGATAACGCGGCTGTAGAGCGAAAAGGAGACGATGCAGCTGGAAACCAATACGGGATAACTGACGGCTCCTGCTCCGGCCTCGGCGACCAGATTCAACCCGCGGTAGAGCAGGAAATAACCGGTGATCAATCCGCTCCCGGCCAGACATGCGGCGAATTTCCACACCGCCGGATTGTTGAGGTCGCCGATTCTGGACGGCAGGTTTTTCCGGTTGGCCAGCACGAACGCCGTCAAGGCCCCGAAAGCGGCGGAAAGAGAACGGCTGACGCTGCCGACCGCCGCCGCTTCCGGAAAATAACTCGGCAGGTTCGACAGATTCTGGTTGATTCCGGCCAGCAGCAGCGACCCGATTGCGGCCGTCCTCCAGCCGTGTCCGTGAACCCGGTTTTCCCGGGCGAACCCGAAGAGGGCGAGGGCGGCGATGATGGCGACGATTCCGCCGATGCGCGGCAACGTGAGAGCCACTCCGAACGCGATGACTCCCACCAGAAACGGAAAGACGAGGGCGGATTGGACGATCGCCCAGACGATTCCGTTCGGTCCGCTTTTCATCGCCTTTCCCATCAGCTGGAGGACGAAATAGTTGAAGAATCCGGAGCCGAAAATCGACGCCATCGTCCAGAACCGCACCTGGAAGGCGCAGTCCGGGTCGGGGTGGCAGAAGAGCACGGTTCCGCCGACCAGAACCGAGACGGCGGCCGAATATGCCTGAATGGAGCTGACTGGCAACCCGCGTTTCGAAGCGTGCCCGATCACCGCGCCGATGACCACCCAGCTCGATCCGGTCGCGACCAGAAGAAGGATGCCGAGAATCATGACCGCGCTTCCGTCTCCCGCCGGATTCGGATCAGCAATACCGACAGAGGCGGCAGTTTCAACTTGCCGTCACAGGTGGAGCAATCCGTCTCGGTCAGCAGGAGCGAGCCATCCAGCAGAGAGTGCGAAAATTCGCCGGAAGCATCCGCAAGCTCCAGCGGAATCTCCCGCGTTTCGTTTTTCCGGTTTACGATCAGCACCGCGCTTTTACCCCGGTTGTCCGAAGCGGCGCAGAGGTAGAGTTCGTCGAATCCGGCGCATTCGCTCCTGACTTCGGTGCCGAGCCGGTACAGTTCGTTGAAGGCGCGGAACGAGTAATAGGTTTTTGTCACGCGGCAGCTTGGGAAGTAATAGAGTCCGCAATAGCACCGGGTGGGCAGCGCGTCGTAGTACATCGCCTTGTCGATGGGGGACTTCTGCATCAGGCAGAAGGCCGCCGCCGTGAATGTTGCGCCCGGCATCTCTTTCATGCGGTCCCAGATATCGGGATCGCCGGAGACGTAATTCCATTCGTTGAAGATGCTTTCGGTTTGCGTCAATCCGTATTCCGAGAGCTTCTTCGCCACGTAATCGGCGTGAAGAACGATTTCGTGGGGATCGGTGGTGTAGAGGTGCCAGGAGAAGAAGTCCAGCGGGGCCGCCGTCTCCGGGGCGGTGATGAAGGCGAGGAACGCATCGAAGTACGTCACGAAGCTCCGGTAGAAATCGCTCATATCCGGGCGGTTGATCGCGTAGAATCCGCACGAGGCGTACCCGCCGACCTTGATGGCCGGAAATTCCTGTTTAAGGTGGTTCGCGGCGGTGCGGTACAGTTCGAAAAATTGTTCCCGCGTGCCCTGTCACATCGGCGGATTTTCCGGTTCGTTCCAGATCTCCCAGTATTCGATGTTGTAACGGAACCCGTTGCACCATCCTTCGTTGTAGTGGCGGACGATTCCGGCGCAGATGCGCGCCCATTTTTGAAAGTCGGCCGGGGGGAAAATGCGGTGCGGCTTGATCCGCCAGTGATTTTCGATGGTGACGCCGAGGCGGTAGAAAATTTTCAGGTTCGACGCGGTCAACCCTTTGAAATAGGCGTCGGTATAGGCGAAATCGTAGGAGGCGGGGTCGTCCGGGTCGGCGTTGAAGTCCGGGAACAGATTCGGCACGTCGACGAAATAAGTTCCGCCGAATGCTCCCGCCGTGTCATGCAGCCGGACGTAGGGAATCCCGGCTTCCCGCAATTCCGGCAGCGCTTCGCCGTAGGTGACCGGGCTGTTGTTGATCCCGTGCAGCGGCTTCATCGGGCCGACCGGATGCGAAAAATCGATCCGGATTCCGCTGAACTCGTCTTTCTTCATCGCCGTCATTGCTCCCGCATCGTCGATTCCGTTCCGCTGGCTGTTGCTCATGGCCCTGTTTCCTTGTTTTCTCGGATTCCGCCGGTTCCTGCAAGATAGTATACCCCTCTTTTTGAAAAAGTCAATATTTATTTGTGATTATAGTGATTATTAATCTCTCATCTTGTATTTCGGACGGTTTCGGGATATACTAAACGCATGACTGAGAAACCGATTATCATGCCCGGATCGAGCATCCGTTCGCAGATTCTGGAGTTTTACCGGACGGCGATTCGTTCCGGGAAACTGCCGGAAGGCTCGGTGCTGCCGCCGGCGCGGAAACTCGCCGCGGAACTGGGCACCGCGGAGGCGAACGCCCATCACGCGATCGCACAGCTGGCCAGGGAGGGCCTGATCGCCCGCCGCCCGAAGATCGGTTCGGTGGTGATCAGCCCGGCGCGGATTTTCCGCGTCGCATTCTTTCTGCCGGAACTCTACACCCGGCGCGGTGAACGCTTCACCCGGCCGCTGGTCGAAATTCTCGAACGCGAACTGGCGGCGCAGGGGATCAACGAGTGCCTGGTTGTCTATGAAACCGCCTCTGGCGAGGGGTGGAAGCTGCTCAAGCGGCTGGCCGAAACCCATCGGATTCAAGGCGTTCTGGTGCGCGGGCTGGATGAGGAGGGGCAGGAACGTTTTGCCCGGCTGCCGGTGCCGTTCGCGGCGATCACCGGGTGCGCGATTCCCACCGGCGTCCGGATCATCACCGCAAAACTGGTGCAGTCGATGCTGGAGGGCGCGGTTCTCCAGAAATGCCGGAGCGCCGGGGTGATCTTTTCCGGTTCCCGCAGCGAGTGCGAGGCGCTGTTTTCCGCCTCCGCAAAGCGGGCCGGGGTGGAAATCCGCCCGGAATGGATGTTCTGCCGCGACGATTACGGGTCGGACATTCTCGATATCGACCATTTCGGCTATCTCGGAAGCGGCCGCATTTTCTCCGCTCCGGAACAGCCGGAAGCGCTGATGCTCTTCTCCGACGACCTGGTCGCCGGGGTGACCATGCGCCTCTATGCGGAGAAACGCAACGTGCCGGAGGCATTGAAGCTGGTGATTCACCGCACGGTCGAGAACCCGGTGATCTTCCCGTTCGAATGCATTCTGGTGGAGCAGAGCATCGCCGAACTGGCCCGGCTGCTGGTCGGCAAACTGATCGACGCCTTTGAGGGGAATGCGCCGCGCCGGGGGGAACTTGCCATCCGGATCACCCGCAATTCTCCGGCCGGAGATATCGTTTGAAGACCACTTCCCGGCAATGACGGCCGGGCCCGAACACAGGGGGGAAGGAGACTTCGCATGAGAAAAACGTCGGCGAACCGGTTGTGGGGCATGCCCCTCTATGACATTGCCCTCGGACCGTGCCCGGAAAAGAACGAACCCCGCGGGAAAGCGCGCGGGGTGATCGCCATCGGCGACATCGCGGTCGGAGTCGTCGCCCTCGGCGGCGTCTCCCGCGGCGTTGTGGCCGTCGGCGGCCTGGCGATGGGAGTGGTCTCCGTGGGCGGGCTGAGTCTGGGCGTCCTGGCTCTGGGCGGCCTGGCGGTCGGCGTCGCGGCGGTCGGCGGGTTCGGCATCGGCATCCTGTACGCGTTCGGCGGCCTGGCGATCGGCGGTTATTGCGCCCGCGGCGCGGTGGCCATCGCCTACGATGCAGAGGGCGCCGTCGCCATCGGGCAGAAAATCAAAGGCGTTCTCGAAGTCAAACTCTTCAGGTAGCATTCCGGACCGATCCATCGTTGCATCCGGACGTTTTTCTGCCGACGGAGCGGCGGAAGTTCCTTTTTCAGGCAAAATGCGAAAAAATTTTCCGCCGGCTATTGACACGGCAACTCTTTTTCGGTATAATATAGGCGTAAGGTTTAACGATTAATTCGCGTTTGCGGGAATTCGGATTTTTGGAATGGGGCTTCTGCTCCTTTTTTATGTCCCGACAAGGTTTATCGATTAATTACGAATAGGAAGCAGGATGAAGCGAATCTGTCTCAAGGACATAGCCCAGGCGGCGGGGGTCTCCACGGTGACCGCCTCGATCGCGCTCAACGGGAGCGGCAACTCGCGGAACCGGGTGCGGGTGAGCCCGGCCCGGCAAGAGGAGATCCGGCGGATCGCCGCCTCGATGGGCTACCGCGCCAGCGCCGCGGGGCGGATTCTCAAATCCAAGACGCTCGATGACATCGGGCTGCTGTTCTTCGAGGAGGCGCACCACATCCGGGAGCATTCCGGGTTCACCGACCTCAATATCCAGTTCACCAAGAACTGCCGGAAGCTGGGAATCCGCTGCCAGACCGACTGGTTCGACCCGATCAACCACCCGGACGAACTGCCCGAGCTGCTGACCGACGGGCTGGTCGGCGGGCTGCTGATCGCGGGCAATCCGCGCGGCGCCTCCGAACGGTTTCTCCGCGAACAGAGCACACTTCCTTATATCCGCATCGAAGAGCCGGGGGAGTACTCGGTCATGTTCGACCAGCGCCCCGCGATGCGGCAGGCGATGGAGTATCTGGCCGCGACCGGGCACAAGCGGGTCGGCCTGATCAACGGACCGGAGATTTTCCCGAAATTCCTCACGGTCCGCGACACCTTCGCCGCGCTCTGCGAGGAGTTCCGCTTCGCCGACTGGCGCAGCTATTATTATGAGAATGCTCCCTATTACGAGAATTTCGCGCAGAACGCCACGCTGTCGGAGCGGCGGCTGCTCGACCGCCCCGACCGCCCCGACGCGCTGCTGGTGTGCAGCGGCATGCTCGCGTTTTCGGTCATCAGCCTGGCGCAGCAGGCGGGGTTACGCATCCCCGTCGACCTCAGCGTTATCACGTTCGGAACCTGCGACTGGGAGGCGGAAAAATTCGTCCCCCGCCTGACCGCCATCGAGCACAACTATAACGAGATCGCCGAACGGGCCGTCGATATGCTGCGCGAGCTGATGAAAACCGGCCGGGTGAGGGAGTCTCAAATCCTCGTGCCGGAACATTTCACTATACGGGATACTGTACTTAAACGCACCTAAAAAAAGGAGTTATGATGAAACAACGCTTTACACTGATCGAGCTTCTGGTTGTGATTGCCATCATTGCGATTCTGGCGGCGCTGCTGCTGCCCGCGCTCCAGCAGGCCCGGCGGCGGGCGCTCTCCACCGAGTGCGCCTCCAATCTGCGGCAGCTCACCTCGCAGTCGCTCTCCTACTCGATGGAATCCAACGACATGCAGCCGCAGCTCCGCAATCAGACGAACAACCTCTGGTGGACCAACACGATGGTGCAGTATTGCTACCCCGGCCGGAAATTCACCGTTTCATCCGACAACGTCTTTCTCTACAGCAACACCAATACCGGCCCGGCGAAATCGTACCTGCTCAAAAGCATCTTCTGCTGCTCCGAATCGCGCCGCGTGGCGAGAACCGTCACCCCGACTTACTCACGCAACTATTATCTCGCGGAAGCGGGGCAGAACAAGTGGTTCGCCGCGCCGAAGTTGAGCAAGTGCGCCAAAGCCTCCCAGACCGTCTTCTATGCGGATTCCAAGATGAGCACCAGCACCAGTTACGACTATGCCGCTTCGCCCAAGACCGACGCCGCGTCGCTCTGGCCGATCCATTCCGGCGGCAGCGTCTCCATCTCCTGGGTAGACGGGCACGTGACGATGCCGCTGTACACCAAGTATGCGGGAATCAGCTACCTGCCGGGCGCCGAGAGTGATGTCTGGAACATGATCAAATAATCAGCACCGAAAGAATCCACCGATGAATGTCAAGCTTTACGCGTTGTCGGCCGCCCTGCTCGCCGGAATCTCCCTCGCCGCGGCCCCTTATGTCTGGCTGGAACGCCCCGAATCCTGCAACTTCAACCAGTCGTTGGATTGGCCGGTGCTCACCGGAAAGCGGGCGGCGGCGGTATTTCCGGGCGGAAAGGAGATTCCGGCGACGCCGGAGTTCCGCTTCCGCTTCTCCACGCCGCAGGCCGCCGTCTATCAGCTCTGGGGACGCACCTTCGACCCCAAATGGTCAAGCCCGGGGCGCTGGCGGATCGACTCCGGCGAATGGCGGGAGTGGAAGCCGGGGAAAACCGTCTCGCGCGTCGTCTTCAACAAAAACTTCCCCATCGAGTGGCACTCCTGGGGAGAGGTGCGGCTCGACGCGGGCGAACATACGCTTGAATTCGAGGTGACCGGCAAGCGTGCCCACGGCGATTACGTCTATTTCATTTTCGATGCGCTGGCGCTCTCCTCCGACGCGGAGTATGTGCCGGAGGGCAATTTCTCCATCGCGGAAGAGGCCGACGCATTGTTCGAAGCGGTGAAAGAGCGCCCCGGAGCCGAAGCCGCGCACCGGCTCGCCGCCACCGACGTCGACGGTCTGCGTCAGCTCCGCCGGATGAAGCTCGAAGCGGAACGCGCCGAATTGCGCAGCACCGCGCCCGATCAGGAGCTTCTGCACGGCAAAGTCGTTTCACTGGAGCTCGACGACCGGGAATTCCGGCTTGAAGTCGAGTGGGACCGCCCCCGTTCCGGCCGCTACTGGGTCGGCGTGACACAGGACGGCGCGCTCTACGCCTGGCATGCCGGAGAAAGCGAAAGCGCCGCGCGCAAACTGCGGATCGCCTTCCCGCGCCCGGAAAAACTCCCCGCCGGGCGGCTGAGCGTCACCGTCGTTCCGCTCGACGACCCCTGGGCGTTCACCGCGCCGGAAAGCGGTTTCGTCGCGGAGGGAGCGGCGGTCCGTCCGTCGGCGTGGGGAATCTTCCGCGACCGCGACGGCCTCGCCCACCCCTGGAGCGTCAACGAATGCAACCTGCTGTTCTGGGAGGGGAAGCCGTTCCTTCCTTTCGGCGGGATGATCAACTCCCGGGCGACCTGGGCGAGCAACACCGGGCAGCCGGGCAGCGATTTTCTCGACGCCGGGTTGCGGATGGTCGAGGAGCAGTTCAAGCTGCTGAAGAAATACGGCGTCGACGAAGTCTATTTCAACGGATTCTTCCTGCGTTCGAACCCGAACTATATGCGGAAACTCGTCGCGCTCACCGAGAAGTACGGCATGAAGTACGGTCTTGAGGTGACCAGCGTCCCCGAACATTCGGGCAAGGGGTTCGTCCGCCACAAGGTGGACCGGATTCCGCTCAAGGGCGGCGAGACCGCGGTGACGGTCGAAACCTCCACCGCCTATCCGACCGACAAGAAGCCGAAGGGCTCCGACCGCACCCGGTACGACGCGCCGCACCGCTGTCTGTGGGTGCTGCTCGACGCGGCGGGGAAGCCGGTGGAGACCGGCATGGGCGTCCTTCAGCCGGGCAAAGAGGAGACGGCCGGAATCACGCCGCTCTCGCTCGCCGTCAAATTCCGCAAGGCCGCTCCCGCCGGAGCCGTGCTCGCCTATCTGCCGGAGGTGACCCTCTCCCGCAGCGATCCGGCCGGGTATCTGGAGGGATTGAGCGATTATATCGCCAAACTGCGCGCCGTCTACGGGTCGCTGCGGTTCGGGCCGAACCTCCGCTTCTTCATCGACCCGCTCCAGAACGAGATGCACTTTCAGCCGGAGGCGGTGCCGACCGGTGCGGAGTTCCGCCGCCGCTACGCGGAATTCCTGCTCAATCGATACGGTTCCGCCGCCGCCCTGAGCCGCGCCTGGGGCGTCGCCCAGCCGTTTTCCGCGCTCGCCGCCGCCGCGCGGCTGGTCCCGCTGTGGGAAGAGAACGGCGCTTCGCTCTGGATCGACCCCGAAACCGGAACCGAGTGCCGCATGGCGACGAAAAACGCCTCGACCGCGCTCCGCGACCTCAAAGAGTTCCGCGGCCGCCTCTGCATGGAACTCATCTCGCAGCTCTCCGACGAATTGAAGCGCCTGGCCGACGTGCCGGTGCTGGTCAAGCACAACATCTGGTTCAGCGACTGGTTCGTGAACACGGAAAAGCAGGGCGGATTCGACGGCATTGGCATGGAGAGCTACTGCTACGGCGACAGCCTCGCCTACCATAATTCGCTCGTCGCGCAGGCGGAAAACATGCAGTCGGCCCGCAACCAGTGGAGTCTGGTGACCGAGAGCAGCGCCGCCGCGTTCGAGGGGCAGAAGGACTACTGCGGCTATCTCGACCGCCTCCAGATGATGAACGACCTCGACCTTCTGACGCTGTACGGGGCCAAGGGGTTCTACCATTTCGGATTCTCGTTCGACCCCGGGGCGGGGAAATTCTACACCACCGACCTCCTGCGCGATCCGCGCCAGCTCGAATGGCTTCACACCATCGCGGCGACCCATCGCGCGGCGGCGGAGAAGCTCGGAACCTACCGGCCCGAACTCTACGGCTGGTACCCGGCCTACCTGCGGGAGCGGCTGCTGGTCGACGCCCCGCCGCGTCCGTTCGACATCGACGCCACCTACATGGGGCGCGCCACCCAGATCCGCATGGCGCCGGACGGGCGGTGGATCGTCCCCGCCGTCAATCTCGATTCGCCGTGGAAGGGCGTGCTGGCGGACCTGAAGAAGCTGACGCCGGAGCAGGAGAAGACGCTTGCGGCGGCGAAGGTCGATTATCCGGTCTGGAAACTCGGCGCGACCGTTCCGCTCGACAGTTTCACCGCCTCCGGGCGCGGAGTCATCGCCCCGGCCGCGGGGAATCCGGACCGGCTCGACCGGTTCCGCCGCGACGTGCTCGGCATCCGCGTCTTCCAGACCGCCGCCGTCAACGGCGTCGAATTCGCCGACGGGCGGATTCTGGTCTGGGTCGCGGTGGAGTGCGTTGACGCCGCGCTCCGGCTCCCCGCCGGGGCGGAAGCGAAAAACCTGGCCGGGAAACCGCTGCCGGTCGAATCCGGCGTGCTCGCCCTCAAGCGCGAACCCTACGTCAAAAGCGCCGGCAAGCGGCCGGCCCACCTCGATTCGGGCTATTTCTATGATGACAACGGCCAGCCGGAGGCGGCGTTTCTCTCCGGCGTCAAGGTCGATGAGATTCTGAAAGAGAACGCTCCTGCGTTCCAGCGCTGGCTGCCCGGGGCGGTTCCCGCCGGGTCGGTGGCGGTGTTCCGGGAGGCGGAGGCGTTCGATGCCTCCACCTTCAACCAGCCGTCGATCGAAGGGTACAGCCGTTACAGCGCCGGGCGCGCCGTCGGAATCAACACTCACTGGATGCCCCCGGCCGGGAAATTCTACGAGGTGGAATACGAGTTCGAGCTGGATCGGGCGGAGAGTTCTCCGGTGTTCCATCTGCGGCGGCAGACCGACCCGGCGCTCGATCTGGAGGTGCGCATCGACGGCCGGGCGGCCGGGACGATTCCGGCCAAAGCCGAAGTGACCGATGCGCTGCACCTGTCGCCGTGGAACGCCGGACTCTCCCGCAACAACCTGACAGTCGGCTGGACCAGTCTGGCGCTTCCGGCGCTCGGGAAGGGCAGACACAAGCTGACGCTCCGGGTGATCGGCGACGCCGAAGAGATCACCGCCGACACCAAGCTTCTCGGCGGCGACGCCGAACAGCGTTACGCCGCCGAGTACGGCAAAACCCGCCTCTTCGCGCTCCAGCTCGACTGCTGGCTGATCGCCCGGTAATCTTTACCAGGCGAAAACGTTTGAGTATATCGCTCTCCCCGGCAGATTCGTTTGCCGAGGGGAGTTTTTGTTTCCACCGTCGAATTCTTTCCTCGACATCGATAACGTCAGATGGACGCCATCGGCAACATTTGGTCGATTACGCAGGGAGTAAGAGCTTATATAATAGACCCTTCTCATAACAACCAAGGCTTTATGGTTTAACATTGAGCTTATAGTGTTGTCTACAAACTTATTCCCATAATATTTTGATAAACATCCAAAGCCATTTGGTCAGTCATTCCAGAAATATAATCTACAATGAGACGACATCGGCAAAACCATTCCGGTTCACTGTCTTCGTTCAGATTGTTTTTATATGATTTTAACATGCGTTTTGAAAGTTGATTAAAAATTCTCCACTCAATATCCAATTTTTCTCCTCTGGGAATTTCTCCCTTTTCACAGAAATATTGAAAATGTTCTGGAGATATTTTTAACAAGGCCCCATAATGTTCCAAAAGCCCCAAGACTATTTTGTGGCCTGCAATTTCAATACGCTGAATTTCACGTTCGGTATAAATATGCCGCCTAGAAAAAATTTTCAAACATTCTAGAATTTTTCCTTCTGGAATTCTTTTTATAAGTTCATCTTCTTTGCCTTCGATATATGCATCAATATTGGAGGTAAAGTAATTTACGGCGGCATCAATGCATAAACGGCTGACTTTTATACTAACCTCATGGGAAAAATTCGAGATAGGAGTGGATGGTAGTATTTTTGTATATAAATCAGGTGAAAGTTTACTTTCATCTGCTATTTTCCGGAATTCTTCTTTGAAGAACCGAGAGTCTATCACTCTTTTTTCGAATGCATCGGCAATATCACTGAGGCAGTAGCAAATATCATCAGCAAGTTCCATCAGATATACGAGAAAATAGCGTTGCCCAATAGGATGTGCAACTTGTTTGCATATATCTTCATATTTATCTCTTTCGCTGCTGAAAATTCCTATTTTCTTGTAATTATGAGCATTTTTTTGTTCTTCAGATGAACAAGGATATTTTAACGTAGCTAATAATGTGGACGCGGTGAGATTCAATCCATAATTATCCAAATCGGCATGCAATTTTGCAACGATTCTGAATCCTTGGGGATTGCCATCAAAATGCTTTAAATCAAAAGATTCTAACTTTTCAGATACGCAGGAGGGCATATCTTGGAGTTTTTTAAAATCCGGTATCGTATTAGTATACCAGCGTTTAATAGCCTCTTCTCCAAAATGTCCAAAAGGGGGATTCCCAATGTCGTGAATCAAGCATGCATTTTCAATGATGGCCTCAAGGCAATAAATATCTTCTAGCGTTGCTTTTTTTTGCTTCTGTAACGCATCCCCGACTTTTCGTGCAATGGTTCTGCCTATATCTGCAACTTCCAGCGAATGAGTCAAACGATTTCTTACAGAAGAGTTCGTTTCAAGTGAAAATACTTGTGCTTTCTGCATCATTTTGCGAAACGAAGAACAAAATATGATCCGAGAATGATCGCTTAGAAACTCTTCTAATCTATCATTGCGTGCAACGGTAGAAGGTCGTAGTCGGTGAGGGTATAAATAGTCAGAAATTTTCATATTAAGATTCCTCCGAGATAATTTAATGGTCTACTTTCAACGAAGAATATAGTAAATCTTAAATTGCGTAAAAATCAAACAAAAAAGAAAATATTTTCTGATTTTTTATAGATTGATAATTATTTGTAAAAGTTGTGATGGAGAATACTGTTGGAAACACTAAACGTTCCAGAAACAATGTTGAATTTGCTTTGAAGATTGGAAATCCGGGCGGCCTAAAAATGCCGCCCGGATTTCGGTTACCGGACGGAAATCTTCTGCGTCAGGGCGTGGGTTCCGCCCGGAGGAAGAATGCGGCGGTCGGCGGCGGCGTTGACCGCCTCCACGCAGACCATCGTGTGGTACTCCTCGTCGCCGAAGTCGGGCATCGCCTTCGACTTGCGGACCCACGGATTCCACACCACCGTCGAGTTGCTGCCCGACTTCTCCACCCGGATCGTCCGG
>CAYSZM010000081.1:0-14988 GCA_964435365.1 uncultured Victivallis sp.
ATGGTGGTGGGAGATGGATTCGAACCATCGAAAGACGTGCTAGCAGATTTACAGTCTGCCCCCTTTGGCCACTCGGGAATCCCACCAAAATTGGAGCGGGTAACGGGGGTCGAACCCGTATTACCAGCTTGGAAGGCTGGTGCACAGCCGTTATGCCATACCCGCATACCCTATCTATAACCACTCTCGCGGTTATAACAAAAAAATTGGTGCCGTCGGAGGGAGTTGAACCCTCACTCCGGTGAAGGAACTAGGACCTGAACCTAGCGCGTCTGCCATTCCGCCACGACGGCACAAATCAACCCTTCGAACCATCCGCGAACCGCAACAGCTTCCTGCCGTGTCAGCCTCAGCTTCGATATAACCTAATGTACATCGGTTTTTTTAAATTGCAACCCCGCCCCCTCAGAAAATTTCGAAAAAAGATTTTTTTGCCTTGGACATCTCCCCCTTTTGGCGCTATTGTATAACATGAAATAATTCGGAAAGTGAAACATGGGTGTAAAAAATTGGAAACTCGCCGGGAATAATCTGGACAGCTCCATCGATACGATTCAGCAGAAGTATTCGCTGCCTCGTCCGATCGCTCTCTTCTTCGCCGCACGCGGCATCAAAGAAGAGCAAGTCCAAGATTTTCTGAATCCGCGTCTCGCAAACCTCAGCGACCCTTATCGGTTCCCCCGTATCAAGGAAGCCGCCAAGCGGTTGTGGGACGCCATCGCCAACAAAGAAACGATCCTCATCCACGGGGACTACGACACCGACGGCATCACCGCCAGCGCCCTCCTCGCGCTCGTTCTGCGGCAAAATGGCGCCAATGTCCACTCGTTCATCCCCCACCGCTTCGACGACGGGTACGGGTTCACCCCCGAATCCCTCCAGAAAGCGCTTGATTCCTTCGGGCCCGCCAGCGTCCTCGTCACCGTCGACTGCGGCATCACCAGCTGCGACGCCGTCGACGCCGCCGTACAGCGAGGAATCGATGTCATCGTCACCGACCATCACGAGGCGGGAGCCCAGCTCCCCAACGCCATCGCCATCATCAACCCGAAGGTCTACCCCGAACTCGAAGACCTCCAGCTCCTCGCCGGAGCCGGAGCCGCCTTCAAGCTCTCGCACGCCTTCATCAAATACGGCCGCGAGAACAATCTCGGGGGGTTCCAGACCAAGCTCGAAGAGGTCCTCGACTATGTCGCCCTCGGCACCGTCGCCGACATCGTCCCCCTGCTCGGGGAAAACCGCATCATGGTCAAGTACGGCATCGAGGCGCTCCGCAAGCAGATCCGCCCCGGAATCCGCGCGCTGATCGAAAGTTCGAAGCTCCGCGCCGAGCTCTCCCCGGCGGACATCACCTTCCGCATGGCGCCGCGCATCAACGCCGCCGGACGGGTCGGCGATGCCAACGTCGCGCTCCAGCTGCTGGAATCGGAACACATTGTCGATGCTTATAAATTCGCCTCCCAGCTCGAATCGTTCAACCGCATCCGGCAGGAGAAAGAGCAGGAGATCTATCAGGAAGCCTGCGAGCAGATCGAACGCAATCTCGCCTGGCAGAGCGAATATTCGCTCCTCGTCGCCGGGCGCAACTGGCATCAGGGGGTGATCGGAATCGTCGCCTCGCGCCTGGCGCGCGACTACAACCGGCCCACCATCGTGCTGACCATTCAGGGCGATGTCGCCTACGGCTCCGGGCGCAGCGTCGCGTGTCTCAACCTCGTTGAAGTCCTGAGCCACACCTCGGAGCTGCTCGACCGGTACGGCGGGCACCCGATGGCGGTCGGAATCGGTCTTAAGGCCGACCGGATCGCCGATCTTTTCGAGGCGATGGACCGCGAGATCCGCAAGCAGATCTCCTCGGCCGACCTTGAGGATTTCATCCGCTATGACGGAGACGCCCAGCTTCACGAGCTGACGCCGGACTTCTTCCACTATCTGAGTCTGCTTTCTCCGTTCGGCCACAGCAACGTCAAGCCGGTCTACCGCTTCAATGAGGTTCAGATCGTCCGTTGCTCGACCGTCGGCGGCGCCCATACCCGCGGGCTGCTGCGCAGCCGGACCGGTCAGTGCGATTTCATCGCCTTCAACCGGCCCAGCTCGAACTTCTATGGGAAGACTCTCGACGTGCTGGCCACGCCGCAGATCAACATCCACCAGGGGGCCGAGATTCCGCAGCTCAACATCATCGACATCCGGGAAGTCTACTAGAGACGCAACCGGTTCACTTCAGCTTCTTTCCGCAATGCGGACAATATTTGAAATCCTCCTCTTCCCCGGAGGATTTCTTTTTGTTCAGACGCTCGATGAAACCGGCGCTCAAAATGCCGGTCGGAATCGCCACCATCCCGATGCCCAGGATCGCGATCATCGCCGCGATGATCTTCCCCGTCACCGTGACCGGGTAGATGTCGCCGTAGCCCACCGTGGTCAGCGTCGCCACCGCCCACCAGATTCCGGAAAATGCATTCTGAAAGATATCCGGCTGGACATCGTGTTCGGCGTTGTAAATCAGCAGCGAAGCGATGATCAGCAGCACCGACACCATGAACACCGACGCCATCAGCTGGCGGCCTTTCTCTTTGAACACGCTGCCGATGGCGGCCAGTTCGTCGGTATACCGGTTCATTTTGAGAATCCGCAGCAGCCGCAGCAGGCGGATCGATCTCAGGCTGATCAGGTTCCGGGTCAGCACAAACGGCAGGTAAAAAGGGAGAATCGCCAGCAGGTCGATCAGCGACATGACGGAACAGACATATCGCAGCCTCGCTTTCAATGGCGGCAGTTCGGGATAAAGATAATCCGCCGTCCAGAGGCGGAGCAGATATTCCAGCGAGAAGATGATCACGGTGACCAGTTCCGCGCAGCGCAGCCACAGCAGCACGTCGGCCGACAGTTTGAAGGTGGAAACAAACACATTCACCACGCTCAACGCAATCAGCGTGATGATGAAAAGATCGAAAATCCGGCTGAGCGTCCCTTCTTCCGCCGCAGGCTGGATTACGTCAAACACTTTCCGCTTGAGTGGATACATCGCATTCCTCCGGTTTGAACCGATGATGAATCTTCGACACCATGAATAAGGTATTTCCCGATCGCGGATTTTCAAATCCGGAATCGCAAGATTTCACGGCAAAAAAAAACGCGCAGCCGGTCGTGGCTGCGCGTTTCCCGCGGAACGATTACCAGCGGTAGTAGCGGTAGGGATCGTCCGAAGCGATCGGAGTATCGGTGTAGAAACCATGCTTGACAGGGACTTTCAGCCGCGGCGTGCCGAGGATGCCGCCATGATTGAAAGTGTCGTTGCAGAGCACCACAAGAACATTCCGGCCCGGCTTCAGGTCGCCCGCCTTGAGGCGGAGAATGCGCGGGAACTGCCAGTAGTCCTTCGGGTTGGTCTCTTTCGTCACCTCGCCGAGGAAGCGGCCGTTGAGCCAGACCCACGACTCGTCGTCGATCGCCCCGAGAAGCAGTTCGCACTCCTCACCGGCAAACTCCTTCGGCAGGTCGAATTCGAGCCGGTACCAGAAGAGGCCGTCGTAATTGGCGAGGTCTTTGAACTGGGTGTCGAAGTTCCCGGGAACCTGCACCTTGCGCCAGTCGGCGCCGGGTTTGAATTCCGGCTTCATCCAGCCCTTTTCGCGGCCTTCGCTCTTCGGGTCGGCAACGCCGATCCAACTGTCGTTGGGCAGGCTGTACTTGAGGTTTCCGGGCGCGCCGTCGAACAGTGCAAAGAAGCCGCTCTCGGCCCCGGCGCCGAGGTTGGCCAGCAGCCGCGAAACGCGGAAGGCCGCGCGGCGGAGCGTGGTGCGGTTGTAGAACTCCTTCGCGTCGAACTTCCACGGCGGCAGCTGGTCGGCGACGAAGACCCCCTTCCCGATCCGGGCGACGCCTAACGTACGTCCGCCGGGCGACTTCGCATCGAAGGCGTCGAACGCCGCCTTGCCGCGCCAGTGGAGTTCGGCGTTGCCGATTCCAGCGAATTCCGGGCTCTTTTTCAGGCCGTCCACGAAGTCGGAAGCGTATTCACCCGGAGCGAGTTGGAACGCGCCGGGCAGGATCGCATCAAGATCGGCCTTGCCGAGCCCGAGCGCCAGAACGTTCGCGCCCGCTTCGACCGCGCCTTTGAGGTCGCCCGCCTTCGCGCCGGGGCCGAGCACCAGCAGTGAATCGGGCGGCAGGGTTCCGGCATACGCCTGATGCGGAATCTTCAGCGAATCAAGCAGTTTCGCTCCTTCCTCCGCCCCCGCGTAGAATACCTTGCGGTACTGCGGAACGGGGGCGCGGTCGAGCCGTTCGAGGGAACTGCGGACCAGCTCGTCCGCCTCCGGCTCATCTTCGGTGCGGCCGGTCGCGGCAAGCTGGCAGAACATGATCCGCCCCCTCCCCTCGGCGAACTCGGCGAGCGGGGTGTACTGAAGATCGAAGCCGCACTGGAGCAACGGGTTCCAGTTCCCCACCGGCGGTTTCTCAAGCAAAACCTCGGTGATGCTGCCGCGGTTGCCTGCACGCCAGACGCGGGTGTTGTCGAAGCCGCACCAGCTCCATTTCGGATTGGTCGCCTCATAGGGTGCAACCTGGAATGCGCCGGGAAGCTGGGTCGCGCTGCCGCGCCAGTCATGCAGATCGGGGAAGTCCGCCGCGGCGGAGAACACTTCACGGTAGCCCTGCTCGGTGCCGCGAAGGCCGAGGCGCTCGAACTCCTCGAACGGCTGCTCGAAGACGAAGAGCTTCAACCCTTCCGACAGCCGTTTGGAGAGGTGCAACGGGAATCCCTTCAGCGCGTTGCGCCCGATCACCAGCAGCTCAACCCCGTTCAAATCCGCATCGGAGCGGACAGGTTTGTAATGGACGCCGAGACGTTTCAGCACGTCGGCGCTCTTGCCTTCCGGGTCGAAGAGTCCGACTTTCGAAGCGAGTTTCGCCTGCTGCGGCGCAATCGTGTCGAAGGAGAAGCGGTCAGTCAGACCGCCCTGCCCCGGGAAGTCGAATTCCGCCTCCATCGCAAACTCCTTCGGAGCGTCGGCAGGGACTTTGAACTCGACCGGTTGCTCGAACTTGCCGGCGGGCGGAACCGTGACCTTGCCGGACTGTTCCAGCTTGAGCGCCGGAACGCACCAGCGCCAGGCAATTTCCGCATCGTTGCGGGTGTCGTTGAGCATCACCAGCGTCTTATGGACGGTTTCGCCGGGGGCGTAATTGTGCCCGCTCTCGGTGGTCTCGCCCGGCTTGCCGCCGATCCAGCCGAGGAAGGGGGTGAACCCGGCGTGGACCGCCTTGCCGGTGGTGCTGAGCTCGAACCCGGCGACCGGGTTGTTGATGTACTCGCCGCGCGCGAGGATGCTGTCCGGCACGATGCCGGGGCGTTTGAGGTTCTTGAAGCGGTCGGGGTTGTCATGGCTCCCCGCGCCGTTCGACACCCAGTCCCAGCAGAGGAACTGGTCCCACGGCAGGATGCCGGAGATTCCCCACGAGCGCAGGTTGCGGAAGGTGCGCGCCGCGTAGAAAGCCCGCACCCGGTTCACGTCTTCCACCTTGTTGAGGATGTTGTTGCCGCCGAGCGCGCTGAAAAAGGTTTCGCGGTTGCCCTTGATCAGCTTCTCCTGGTGCGCGTAGAGCTTCTCTTTGGCCGGCTCGTCGCGGTAGGCGTTTTCCCCGAGGATCGCCGCGTCGAACTCGTTGACCCAGAGGCACTGAAGCCCGGCGTTGCGCCAGATGAACGCGGGTCCGCGGAAGCTCGACCAGCTCGCCACGTGCGGCAGGCCCCACTCGACGAAGAAGACCGGCATCGCGCCGTCCTTCGACCAGCTTTCGAGCCAGTCGCCGCGCTCCTGCCGGGGCGCCCAGTTGAGGTAGCAGTTGAGCGTGAACACGTCGCCGAGGTTGCCGCTCTCGTGGTGGTAGATCGGGCGGCTGGGGTCGATCGACCGGGCGATCTTCTCGGCCAGTTCCGCCTGGACGCGGCGGGTCAGCGTACCGGGCGGCAACGCCTGTTCCGGGCGGTAGGCGGTGCCCTGCCGCTGCGGGTTCTGGTCGCCCATGTAGCCGGTGGCGTTGTGGTTCATCACATTCATGATGACGCCGGGAACGTTCTGGTAGAGGCGGATCAGGTGTTCCGCCTGCCGCCGGTAGGCCGCGGCCTGCTCGGGCTTCTCCAGCCCGTCGAAGTCCTTGAAGTGCGGCAGCGTGAGCGAGGTCAGCATGCCCCGCTTCGAGGTGCCTCTATGAAAACTGTCCACATAGCTGAACACGCCGGGAGTGAAGCTGTAGTTCCAACCGATCAGGAAGTTCGCGCCGAAACCGCGGGCGGCTTTGACCAGGTGTTCAATGTGTTCTTCCGAACCGAAGTCGGACTCCTGCGGGGTCTTGGTGACCAGCGCGCGGAGGTGGATCTTCTTGCCGTTCAAATAGAAATCGCGCCCGTCGACGTAGAACTCGCGGAAGCCGAACTCCTGCGGCAGAAATTCATCGAGCAGCGCGCCTTTCGCGTCGAGCAGCCGGAGTTTGGCGATATAGAGATTTTCCGGGGTGTCGGTGTCCCAGAGCTTGGGGTTGCTCCACTCCCCCGAGAAATCGCAGCGGAACCCGGGCTTGCCGTCCGCCTGGAACGGCTTCGACTCGAACGCTTTGACCACTTTGCCGTCCGCCGCGTCGGAAATCTCGGCGGCCAGCCGGTAGGTCCCCGCCGGAAGCGCGGCAAACCCGGTGTCGAATTCGATCGTCTTCTTGCGGAACGAGGTGATGACGTGCACATCGGAAACGCTCGCCGCCACCGGGCGCGAATCGAGGTAGAGGTCGCCGGTGATCCCGCGGTTGGAGAGCGAAGAAGCCAGCTTGATCAAACGCTCGGGCGCCATGAAGTTGGAGCTCTCCACCGGGTTCGCGCTGACCAGCAGTTCGAGCGTCTGCTTTTTGCCGGGAATCAGCTTGCCGGTAAGGTCGGCGTCGCCGCCGGGGTAGTAGAGTTCGCCGGCCGGTTTGCCGTCCACGAAAATCTTCGCGCAGCTCTGGAGCATGTCGGAAGACAAGACGATCCTGCGCCCCGCCCAGCCGGCGGGAACTTCGATTTCACGCCGGTACCAGGCGCTGTTGAGCTTTTCCATATCGAGCGCGGCGGAAGTGAGCGGAGAAAGAAAAAAGCGCATGCCGTTTTCCTTCACCGGCCATGCGCCCGGGACTTTGAAGTAGCCCCATCCGGACCCGGCGGGCGGCGGTTGCGCCGTCACGGCCTCCCCCGGCAGAACCGGGCGAAAATGCCAGAGTCCGTTGAGGCTGATCCGCTCCCGGCTCGGCGTCGTGCAGCGCCAGGCGTCTTCGAGCGTATCGATCGCCCCGACGGCGAGGCCGCCGGGAGGCGGCGCGTCGCGGTCGAGCGCGGCGGCATTATTTACCCCTTCGACGACAAGGTTTTCAAACTCCACCTTGCCCGCGGTCCCGAAATTGGCCGGTCCGAGCGTCAGGCTCGTCGCGCCTTCCGGAACCGAATAGAGCCGTTCACACTCGATCCAGTCGCCGCTGCCGCTGCCGTGGAACACGTCCGGCCACGGCCCCACGCCCTTGCCGTCCTTCCCGTAAAACCGCATGGCGAGGCGGCCGTCCTGCCAGCTCTCCTTGCCCGGAACCACGCCGGTCAGGCGCATCCGCGTTTTGATCCGGAGGAGCTTCACCCCGGCTTCGATCGGAATTGCGATATTGAGCTGTTTGTTCGCGCCGTCGATGGCGATAAACCCCTGTCCTTCGCGCAGTTCGGCGGTGATTCCCGCGGCGGGCTTGCCGGCCCGGAGTTTGCCGTTCACCGGGTTGACGATGAGATTGGCGCCGGTCGCGGCGGGCTTCGCCGCCCCGATCGCCTCAACCCGCAGATTGGAGAACTCCGCCTTTCCCGCCGTTCCGAAGTTGGCGGGTTCGAGCATCAGGCGGACTGCGCCCTCGGGAACCGCGTAGACCCGTTCACAGTTGATCCAGTCGGTGTCGCCCTTGGCGCTGAACACATCCGGCCACGGCCCCGCGCCCTTGCCGTCCTTCCCGTAGAACCGCATGGCGAGGCGGCCGTTCTGCCAGCCCTCCTTGCCGGGAACCACCCCGGTCGCCCGCAGTTTCAGCGTCACCTTGAGCGATGTCACGCCGGGGGTGAGCGGAATCGGAATGTGATACTGCTTGTTCGCCCCGTCGATGGCGACATAGCCCTCGCCGTCGCGCAGTTCGGCGGTTACCCCGGCGGCGGGAGCTCCGCCCCAGAGTTTGCCGGAGCCCGGGTTGACGATCAGATTCGGCTCCGCCGCCGGAAGAAGAACGGCGGCGAACAACAGTGAAAGAAGAAGAAATTTCATACCCGGATCATACTCCCTTTTATTCCGCGGCCCAGAAAAGCGTGGTCTCCCGGCAGCAGGTCTGCCGCATCAGCCCCTCGTCGACGAAGGAGGCGTGCCCGTCTCCCCATGCCGCGGTGAAGTTCTGGCGGTTGTGCCCGCGCCAGGGCGCACTGCCCCAACTGGCGGTATTGCTTTTCGGATATAACTTGGAAATCCCGTAACCGGAGTTGTTCCGGCCGTCGGCAAGGAACAGGAACTGCGACGGCTGCTTCATCGGCTTGAAGTTGATCGCGCTGAAGTTGCTGCCGAGCTTGACCCGGTACGGACTCGTGCCGCTGTCGCTGTAATAGGTGTTGTCCACCACGCAGAATCCGGCGTAGTTGGCCGCAAACGCGTAATTGACGATCCGCTTTTCATCGTCGGCGGCCAGCGTGGGCGGCTTGGCGTCGGGGCAGTTGATCGCCTTCCAGTCGCCGACGGTGAGGAATCCGCCCCGGAGCAGGCACCCGGACCAGGTGTAGTAGTCAGTCCCCTCGCATACGATGCTCCCCTTGTAATTGTCGAGATACATCTGCACATAGGTCATCGACTGTTTCAGGTTGCCGAGGCAGTTGGTGGCGCGCGCCCGCTGCCGCGCCTGGTTCAGCGCCGGCAGCAGCATCGAGGCGAGAATCGCGATGATCGCGATCACCACCAGCAATTCAATCAACGTAAAAAAACGGCGTTTCATGATTCCTCCTCCCTGTCATGGGTTCGTTTCGTACAGGTCCATCCATACCTTATTATGAAACAGTTTCGACCCAATGTCAAGGCGGCAAAATCGGAAAAACATGATAATTATATAGAATAGCGGGGGGCTATGCCAACAATTGCTAACATATTCATTATTAAAAATATATAAAATAGATAAAACAGAGAAATAACGTGCATTCAGGCGACAAAAAGAGACGGACGCAACGTCCGTTCGGCCGCCCCGAAAAAGATGGCATTTCGGGGCGGAAGATTTTTTTACTTCGATTCCGGCGTCTCCGCCGGTTTGCGCCCCCGGCGGAGGCGGGCTTTCAGCCATTCGCGGAAGCGCTGGCAGGCGGCGTAGAGCGCCGGGGTGAAGATGATCCCGATCAGCGTCGCCAGCAGCATGCCGGAGAAGGTGGTGATGCCGATCGCCCGGCGGCTGCCGGAGCCCGCCCCGGTGGCGACGACCAGCGGAAGCACGCCGAAGAGAAAGCTCCACGCGGTCATCAGCACGGCGCGGTAACGCAGGTTGGCCCCGCTCATGGCGGAGTCGAACACCGACTTGCCGCTCTCCCGCTCCTGTTTGGAGAATTCCACCATCAGGATCGCGTTTTTCGCGGCCAGCCCGATCAGCATCACCATGCCCAGCTGGGCGTAGATGCTCAGCGTTTCGCCGGTCAGCAGCAGCCCGCCCAGAGCGCCGAGCAGCGCGAAGGTGACGGCGAGCATGACCGGCACCGGAATCATCCAGCTCTCGTACTGCGCCACCAGAAAGAGGTAGGCGAAGACGAGCGCCAGCGTCATCAGCAGGACGATCTGCCCCTGGTTCTGTTTCTCCTGATAGCTCAGGCCGGTCCATTCGATGCTGTACTGCGAAGGCAGTTTCTGTCCTTCAACCAGCTGGAACAGCTTCTGCGAGCTGACGCCGGACGCGGCCTGAAGGTTCATTTCGGCGCTGATCATGTTGTCGAACCGGGTGATCTGGCTCGGCCCGACCATGTAGCGGAGCGTGCCGAGCGAAGTCAGCGCCACCATGTCGCCGCTGTCGTTCTCCACCTGGATTTCGCGGATGTCGTCGAGCGTCGAACGGTAATCCGCGCCGGACTGGATCTTGACCTTGTAATTGCGCCCCATCAGCGTGAAGTCGTTGATGTACAGCGAGGCGAGCTTGGTCTGCAGCGCCGAGAAAATGGAGCTGACATCGACGCCCAGCGTCTCCGCCTTCTCCCGGTCGATGTCGAAGTAGAGCTGAGGCGTGTCGGCTCCGTAGGCGGTCATCGCGTAGCGGATCTCAGGCCGGGCCGAGAGATCGATGGCGAGCTTCTTCGCCGTGGCGGAAAGCTCCTCCGCGCTGACATCGCCGGTGGCGCAGAGCTGGAACGTCGCGCCGCCGGTCATCCCCAGCCCCATGATCGCCGGAGGAGTGAAAGCGATGATATTCGCATCGGCGATGGTCCGGGTCTCCGCCTGAATCCGGGAGACGATGGCGTCGAGCTGCGTCTCCGGCGACTTGCGCTTGTCCCAGTCGGCGAGCTGAAGAATGCACATGGCGGTGTTTTCCCCGCTGCCGGAAAGCATGCTCTGTCCGGAAATCATCATGGTCGTGTCGATTCCCGCGATGTTCGACACCCGCTTGCGGAATTCGTCGAGCACCGCGTTGGTCCGCGCCAGCGACGCGCCCTTGGGCAGTTCGATGTTGCACATGATGACGCCTTTGTCCTCGGAGGGGAGAAACGAACTGTCGATGCGCCCGTAGAGCAGCCAGATCGCGGCGACGACCCCGGCGAACAGAATCAGCGTCACCGCCGCCCGGCGGACCAGAAACCCGACCGAGAAGGAGTAGACGCGGCGGCTCCCGGCGAGCAGCGCATTGAACGGCCGGAACAGCGCCGGGGCGCGTTCGCCCGACTTTTTGAGCAGAATCGCGCAGAGCGCCGGGCTCAGCGTCATGGCAATCACCGTGGAGAGGCAGAGCGCGATGCACATGGTCACCGCGAACTGCACGTAAAGTTCCCCCACCATGCCGCCGTAAAACGCCAGCGGCACATAGCAGGCCACCGTCACCAGCGTGGTGGCGATGATCGCCCCGGTGATCTGGCCCATGCACTTGACGGCCGCCGCTTTCGGCGAAAGATTTTCGCGGTCGATCAACGCCTGGCAGTTTTCCACCACCACGATCGCATCGTCGCAGAGCGAACCCACCACCAGAATCAACCCGAACATAGTCAGCACGTTGATGCTGTACCCCAACGCATAGAGGAAGGGGAATGTGCCGAGCAGCGCAATGGGAATCGCAATGGAGGGAACCAGCGTCGTCCGCCAGCTCTGCAGGAAAAGCCAGGTGATCAGAACCACCAGGAGCAGCGCGATCACCAGCGTCTGGACGATCTCCTGAAGCGAAACGGTGATGAATTTAGTGGGGTCGTAGGCAACCGCGCAGCTGACGCCGGCAGGCATCCGTTTCGACCACTTCGCCAGCTCGGCCTTGACCCGGTTGACGGTGGAGAGCGCGTTGGCTTCGGGGGCGCGGTAGACGGCGAGCCCCACCACGTCGCTGCCGTTGAACATGCTCTCGCCGGAGTAGCTGCTGGCGCCGATTTCCACCCGCGCGATATCCTTCAGATGAACGAGGCTGCCGTCCGAGGCGTGGCGGATGATGATGTTCCCGAACTCCTCGGCGGTTTTGAGGCGGCCCTTGACGTTGAGCTTGTAATTGACGAAGCGGTTGCTGTTTTCGGTGCCGATCGACCCGGCGGCAGCCTGGATGTTCTGCGACTCGACCGCGGCGGTGACGTCGGAAGTGGAGATTCCCAGCCCGGACATCCGCAGCGGATCGAGCCAGATGCGCATCGAATACTCCTGCGACGACATGATGTCGCAGGAGGAGACGCCGTCGATGCGGCTGACCGCGTCTTTGACGTTGGCCTCCACATAGTTGTTGAGTTCCATCATGCTCATCGAGGAACCGTCGGTGAGGAAGGCGAACATGGCCAGAATGTCGTTGCCGCGTTTCTCGATGCGCATGCCGTTCTTGGTGACGTCGGAGGGCAGCTTGGTTTCGGCCCGTTTCACCGCGTTCTGCAGATTGACCATCGCGATGTCGGTGTCGGTGCCGCTCTTGAAAGTCACCGAGCAGGAGTAACTGCCGGAGTTGTCGCTGGTGGAGGAGAAGTAGAGCAGGTCGTCCACCCCGTTGATCTCGTCCTCGATCGGCATCGCCACCGTCTGGGCGACGACCTCGGCGCTCGCGCCGGGATAGGAGGCCGAGACAAACAGCGTGGGAGGAGCGATTTCCGGGTATTCGGCGACCGGAATCCGATACAGGCTGATCCCCCCGGCCAGCACCATCACGATGCTGATGACGGCGGCGAACCGCGGGCGTTCGATGAAGAATCGGGAAAACATGATTCCGCCCTCCTATCCCTCGGTTTCGGCTTCGATTTCCATGCCGGGCATGGTTTTATGGGTTCCCTTGACGATCACGGTCTCGCCTTTTTTGAGGCCGGACTCGATCAGCTGCCGGTCCGTCGTGGCGTTGCCGAGGACGATATAGCGTTTCTCGACCTTGCTCCCGCCGTCCACCACATAGACATAGGAGCCTTCCGTATCGTGCATGATCGCCGCCGGAGAGACCGCCGCCGTCATCCGCCCCGTCTTCTTGCGCAGGGTGACGGAAACCGTGCTGCCGGTGATCAGCTTCACGTCGTCGTTGGAAAACCTGGCGTAGATCTGAATGGCGTCGGTCTTGGAGTTTGCCTCGTTGTTCATAAGCTCGATTTCACCGGCTTCGCCGTATTCCCTGCCGTCCGGCAGTTTGACGCGGACCGTTCCGTTCTTCTTCAACTCGTCCGGAGAACCGAACATGGAGAGGAAATCCGCCGTGCTGACGGAAAAACGGACCCGGATCGGCCGGATCTGAATGATGGTCAGCAGCGTTCCCGAGCTGGGCGTCACATAGTTGCCCGCGGTGAAATTGGTCACACCGGCGATGCCGTCCAGCGGAGAAGTGATCACCGTGTGCTTGAGGTTGTCCTTCGCGGTGATCAGCGCCGCTTCCGCCGCCAGCAGCGCGGCCTTCTCCGCTTCCAGCGTCGATTTCGCGCTCTCCATCGTATCGAGGCTGGCGGCCTTTTTCTCATACAGAAGGTTGTTCCGGTTGTAACTGTCTTTGGCGTAAGTGAGTTTCGCCTGGGTTTCGGCGATATCGGCCTCGGCGCTCTTGACGGCGGCCTCGTACTGAACGGAGTCGAGCCGGTAAAGAACCTGCCCCTTTCTGATGAAATCCCCGTCCTTGAACCCGACCTCCAGAATTTCGCCGGATACGCGCGGCGTGACATTGACCACCGACTGCGACACCACCAGCCCGGTGTAGCGGCGGCTCTCCATATCCTCCGACTCGGTCACCTTTTCCACGCCGACCACCGCTTTCGGGGGACCGGCGAACACCGCGTGACTGCAAACGGCCAGCAGGGCCGCAATGATGATTTTTCCTGTTTTCATTCCAACTTCTCCTTCTCCTCTTTGACGGCATCGAGCAGGGCATTGAGCACTTCCAGGAAAACCGTCTGCTTCTCTACCGGAACCTTTCGGAGCAGCTGCCCGATCAGTTCCGAAAAACTGGCCTCCATATACCGGTGAATCTCCAGCCCTTTCTTCGACAGAGAGATGCTGACCGACCGCCGGTCGGTATCCGACACGATGCGATCCACCATGCCGTCCTTCACCATCTTGTCCACCGCCTGCGAAACCGCGCCCGGCGTGATGGCAAGCTGGCGGGCGATGTCCTTCACCTTCGTCTCCCCTTCCGGATGGAAGAGAATGCAGTGCATCACCTTCATCTGGGCGAGCGTGGTCTGCGGCGAAGGCTTCATCCGCGTTTTTCGGGAATGAAGATCGCGGATCGACTCAATCACCTCGAACAGGCGGCCCCAGATCAGCTTCAAATCTTTTTCCTCTTGCATGCCATCTCCATATAATTAGAATTTTAAAATCATTTAACTACTAAACAATATAGAAGGTAAATAATAGAAGTCAAGGGCTTTTTCGCCGAATGCACAGGATTAATGGGAAAATATCGTTTCGGCTTGCGGCCGGAGGAATCCGGCGGTATATTTCAGTGAAGGGGACGAATCACCATGAAACTGCGAATCGAAGCAAACGGAGTTGCGCAAACCGCCGAACTGCCGGCCGGACTGCCCTTGAGCGAATCGCTCGGGGCGCTCGGCTACCGGCTCAACCTGGCGTGCGGCGGCAACAACCGCTGCGGACGCTGCCGGGTGCGGCTGCTCGCCGGGCGTTTCCTGGTCGCCGGGGAACCTTACGACGCCGACCGCGAAGGTCCGCGCGAGGCGAACTCCTGCCGCGTCGTTCCGGATGGTCCGGAAGGGGCCGTCGCGGTACCGGACTCCTCGCTGCTGCACGGTTCGGAACAGATCGAAACCGGTTTCCGCCCCGTCACCCCTCCTTTCGCAACTTTCGCCCCCCTCCCCGGCGCGGCGCTGGCCTTCGACATCGGCACCACCACCGTCGCAGCGGCGCTGGTCGAAGAAGGGCGCATCGTGCGGACGGCGGGCCGCCCCAACGCACAGGGGCGCTTCGGCGACAACGTGATCGACCGCATCGTTGCGGCGGGGCGGTCGAAGGAAGCGCTCGCGGAACTTCGCCGCGTCCTCGTCACGGAAACCTTGAATCCGCTCATCGCCGCCCTCGCCCCCTCCCCCGGCAGCATCCGCCGGATCGCTGTCGCGGGCAATACCGTGATGAGCCATCTCTTCTGCGGACTCTCGCCGGAGTCGATCGGCGTCGCGCCGTTCCGCCCGCTCCGGCTGCGTTTCCCGGCGGAACCGGCGGGGAGTTTCGGATTCTCCGGCGTCGATCCGGACATTCCGGTCTACGTCTGGCCCGCGCTCTCCGGCAACGTCGGCGGCGACGTGCTCGGCGGCATCGC
>CAYSZM010000082.1:0-14798 GCA_964435365.1 uncultured Victivallis sp.
CGCCGACGATGTAAACCACCGGACACTTCTGGACCGAAATGGCGAACACGATCTCAATCAGTGTGGCGTCTTCCGGGAACGTCTTGAAATGGCGGTTCATCACATCCGATACCTTTGAGGCGGCCTCCACCTCGAAATACTCCTCGAACGGGTCGAAATAACGGATGAACCCGACACTTTTCAGTTGCGAGAAGAAGTCCGGAATCCCCAGTTTGAACAGGTCGTCGGCGACGATTTCGCCGACCAGCGTTTCGCCGTCGAGCACGGGCACGGTCGAGATGCGGTACTCGGCCATCCGGCGCGTCGCCTCCTGGAGCGGCAGGTCGGGGGAGAGCACCACCCGGGGCGGCGCCATGATGTCCGACGCGATCACCACCGGCGGGCGCTGCTTGCGGATTTCACGGAAGAGGCGTACCATCTCATCGGTCGACGCGCAGGAGTGCAGCCGGTCGCGCCAGGCCGGGTTGTGCACCACCGCGGCGAGGTCCGCCATAAACCGCAGCCCCTCCATCGGGCGGTCTTCGGGGATCAGCAGCATGCAGCCGAAGACGACCGGCACCTCGTCCGGGGTTTCACAGTCGAGCGGATGGTCGAGCGTTGCGCAGACCGCGCACAGCGATTCGAGTTTCGGCACCCGCGCGTGCGGCAGAATCAAGCCGCAGCCGAGAGTGGTCGGACTCTGGTTTTCGCGTTCCCAGATCAAATCGAGAATCGCGGCGGAAGTCAGATCCCGTTTTCGCAGCGGTTCGAGTTTGGCCGCATCGGACGCCAGCTTCCCGAACAGTTCCGCCGGGTCGGCCGCCGAGACTTGGGACAGGATGTTCCAGTGAATTGCATACGGAGTATCACTCATGACAAATTCTCCACCTTCCATCCGCGCAGGATTGCCCCGCGCAAGATTGCACCACGCGAACCACACCCCGGAAACGATCCCCCGCGGGAGTTCGCCTTCCCCTAATCTAGCACCAAAACAGCCGTTTGCAAACCGGGAACGCGTCAGCCGGATGCCGGGTTTCGTTTCTCCCTCCGGTAATCGCGCGGAGAACAGTTGTAATGCCGACGGAATTCGCCGGAGAAATAGAGCGCATTCCGATATCCCACCCGGAACGCGATCTCCTTCACCGGCAGCTCGGTGACTTCGAGAAGCTCGGCCGCCACTTCCATCCGCCGCCGGATCAGAAAATCGATCACCGAAGTCCCGAGATGCTTCTGGAAAAGCCGGAACATGCCGGTCGAACTCAGATTGAACCGGCGGCAGAGGTCGCCGACGGTGATGGGCTCCTGCAGGTTCCGATAGAGGTAATCGACGATGCGGTCCAGCTGCTCCGGAAAATCCGTGCGCTTGTATTCGAAGGCAAGTTCGATCAGAATCTGATAGGCGAGAATCGAGCCGCCCCGGACAAATTCCGGCGGGCGCTCCCGAAGGAGCCGGGCGGCATGTTCAAAATAATCGATGAATGTTTTCGGATTTCGCAACGGAATCAGCGAGACTCCGACCAGCCCCGTCGCATTCAGCACCGAGGGCAGCAGGGGCCCGGAGACACTCACCGTCACCTTGCGGGCATAATCGACGGAATCGCAGCTCATTTCGGTACTTGTACCGAGCTGGACGATGAAAAGATCTCCCGGGTGCGCCTGAAACGAAACGCCGTTCTGAATGAAATCGAAGACCCCGTCCGTCACCAGTTCGAGAGCGAACGTATCGGAATTCTCCCGGTAGCGATAGCACCCCTTCACCCAATTGTCGGTTCCCGCAAAACGAAGCTGCAGCGGCGGATCGGACGCGGGGTCCGCCCCGAAAAAGTGGTAGAACTCATGAAGCGGATAACGCCCGACGTCGATCCCTCCGCACAGGGAAGAGCCGTTGAGCGTGATGAGACGCGACTGTCTGCGGTGGTCGGAATCAAACATGTGATATTCCTGATATGTTTGGAATAATTCCTGATGTATTTGATTTTTGAATGATTGACTTATCCCTTTGCTTTCAGTATAATTTAACGTAGACACCAGGAAAGTCAAGGCAAGAAAACCCAATATTCAGAAAGGGAGAGTAGGATGAGAAAACAATATTTTACGTTGATCGAACTCCTCGTTGTGATCGCGATCATCGCCATTCTGGCCTCCATGTTGCTGCCCGCGCTCAGCCAGGCGAGGGACCGTGCCAAAACCGCCAACTGCGCATCGAATCAGAAGCAGATCGGCACCATGGTCGCCATGTACGCTTCGGATTGGCAATATGCCCCCATCGTCACCTTCACCTCCACCTCGGGAGATACTTCCGATTACAGCGTCCCCTTCTGGAAGCTCGCTCACGGCGGATATGCGGCGACCAATCTGCTCGGACGCAAAGTGACCCCGTTCCTCTGCCCCGCCACCGGACAGGAGAAGGAGGCGGTTCAAGATTCGTCCAACTGGACCGGAGACGCGAAATTCCCCGATGCGAACTGGTATTCGTTCAGCAGCTATGGCGTGGCCAGCTATACCTTCGGGAACGCCATGTCCGCCTATTTCCGCAACAGCTCCGGGATCGGCGCCGCGCCGAAATATTCGCAATACCGCGACCCCTCGCAGAAGGTGGCGTTCTGCGACTCCCTGATCGGAATCGCCGGTCCGGGGTGCAACCGCCGGATGGGGAACATTTCGTTCGCCTGGTGGGGTTCCTCCGACTGGCTCACCAAGAACGGCGTTCCCCGCATGAGCACCCGTCACGGCAACAACTTCAACGCGCTCTTTATCGACGGGCATACCGGAAGCATCCGGCGGCAGGGTGACAGCGACGTCGCCATGAAGAAATTTTTCACAACCTCGGTTCGCGGAAGCAGCGACTCCGCCCTCTGACCGGGAATCGTCATGAAAATCCAACAATACGGCCTTGGGCTTGCCCTCCTGCTTCCTTTCGTCGGAGCCGCCGCCGCGGATGACGGGCTGATCTTCTACGCGCCTCTCGACGGAAGCGCCGTTTCAAAAACGGCTGCGGCCACGGTTTCCCCCGAACAGCCGGAACAATTGCGTTACGTCGACGGCAGATTCGGCAAAGCGGTGCGGCTGGAGGGGGACGCGAAGTTAATCTATCCGGCAAAGAACATTTTCTCATTTGAACGGGGCACGCTCGCGCTGTGGTTCCGGCGCGACCTCTCGTGGGAAAGCCAGCGGGGCTGGCAGATGTTTCGGGCCTCCTCCGGCAAAGAGTGGAACCGGGAATGTTTTTATGTCGCGGGAACCCGCTGGAAAGAGCTGAGCGTTTCGGTCTACGACGCCGAAAAGGTCCGCAACCTGGTCCTCTCCCCCAACGGAATTCCCCTGCCGGCCGGAAGCTGGCAGCATTGGACGGTGACCTGGGACGGCCCGCGCATCCGGGTCTACCGGAACGGGGAAGAAATTTCCTATAAAGTCAAAGCCGACCCTGTCTGTGAGATTCCGCAGGCCGCGCCTCTGGTTCTCCAGTTCGGGAGCGGGCATAACGCCGACGCGGTTCTTCAGGGAGAGCTGGACGAGCTGCGCATTTACAACCGGGAACTTGCCCCCGGCGAAGTCAAACGGCTTTTTGAATCGACCCCGGCAAACGGAGTGAACCAATGAAACCGCATCTTTTTCTTCTTCTCTGTTTCGTTTTGACGCCCCTGCTTCTCCCGGCGCTGCCTTACAGCGCGCCTTCCCCGGCCGACCTCTCCGGGAGTTTCCGGCGGGAGAATACGTTCCACACTGATCTTTATCTGAACGGCATCTGGGAAATCGCCCCGACACTGAAAACGGAGGAGGATTGCCCTGCCGACAAAGAGTTCTTTCCGGTGCCGGTACCCTCCTCGTGGATGTTCTCCGCCGACTTCCCGATCGCGTCGCCCGATTTCGTCCGGGGCAGATGGAGCGGGGAATCGACCTACCGGGGCATTCCGCTCCAGAAGTACGAGAGCGCCTGGTATCGCCGGAAATTCATCGCGCCGCAGGTCGGTCCGGGGGAAGAGCTGATGCTCGCCGTGGATCGCGTCTCCGTTTGCGGCAGCGTCTGGCTGAACGGCGAAAAGCTCGGCGACTGCATGGAGCGCTCGCCCGGATTATGGGACATCACCTCCCGGGTGCGGCCGGGAAAAGAGAACCTTTTGCTGATCCGGGTCGATGCCGCGCCCGGCGTCAGGGAAAAAATGTACATGGGCGCCGAGATGACCGCCACGGTGGAGCAGAAAACCACCCTGCGCGGCATCACGCAGGACGTTCGCCTCGTCCGGCGTCCCGCCGGGCTGCGGGTTGACGACCTCTTTCTCAAAACCAGTACGCGGAAAGGCGAAATCTCCTTCGAGCTCCGGGTGGCCAACCCGGAGCGGAAAAAAGAGACCGTCGCCGCGGAGTTCCTGATTTTTCCGGAGCAGGGAGACACGGCGGTGAAGCGGTTCCCGGCCGAACTGCCGCTCTCCGGGGAGCCGCTCCAGACTTTCCATGTTTCCTTCCCGTGGCGGGATGCGCATCTCTGGGAAACCGACGACCCGTTTCTCTACCGGGCGGAGGTTTCGCTTTCGAAAGGCGGCCGGGAGATCGAGCACTCGCTCCCGCGCCGGTTCGGCTTCCGCGAGGTCTGGATCGAAGGGCGCGAAACCATGCTGAACGGCAAGCCGTTCCGGGTGATCACGCTTTCCATGCCCAATCGCGACGCCTTTGTGACCGGGGCGAAGAATCACCTCTACCCGGTGCTCGACCTCTACCGCAAGGCCGGATACAACGCCGTGATGATTTCGAACGAATACGCCTGGCGGGTCGGCGGCTGCGCCCAGTTCTACGAGGATCTGTTCGATTACACAGACCATAACGGAATGCTCGTTTCGCTCCCGCTCTCGCGGGTCTACGACGTCAATTGGGAGAGCGAGGCGGGGCGCAAAGAGTGGCTCCGGGTCAACCGCGACATCATGGAGCGCTATCGCAACCGGCCGTCGCTGGTCTTCTGGTCGATGAACTTCAATCTGCTCGGCTACCCCTGGGACCTCAATCCGTACGCCTGGGCGAGCGACTACCGGCCGCCCGACGCCATCCTCGACCTCGGCCGGAAACGCCGTCAGGCCGGGGAGTCGGAGGCGATGGTGAAGGCGATCGACGACAGCCGCATCGTTTTTCACCACGCCGGGGGCAATTTCGGCAGCATGATCACCTCGAATTTCTACATCTCCTGGCCCCCGCTCCAGGAGCGGATGGACTACCCGGAACCGTGGTCGAAAACCGGCGTCCGCCCGTTCAACGCGGTCGAACTCGGCTACCCCAACCCGATGGACTATTCCCGCTGCCGCGACGGAAGCTGGCAGACGATGAGCGGAGCCGAACCGATGGAGGCGGAGTATTCCGCCCCCTATCTCGGCCGTCGCGCCTATCAGCTGCAGGAGGACCGCTATCTTGCAATCATCGATTCGAACGCAACCGAAAAACAGTACAGCAACTGCGACTTCTACGAGGTGAAACAGCCTTATCTCTGGGATTACAATCTGCGGGAACATGCTCCGGTCAGCCTGGTCCAGCAGATGGTTTCCCCGGCATATATCCGGGCCTGGCGGGCATACGGCGTCAACGGCTTCTGCCCGTGGGTGGGCCAACGCGACCTCTGCGGAGTCGATTTCGAATACTGGAAACAGGGGTTGAAGTCGGATTTCAGCTATGAAGACTGGACCCGGCCCGGAGCGAAGCCGCTCGGGAATTACCGTTCCGCTTCAGAAAACGAACTTTGCGAAACCGGCAAAGCCTACCGGCGGGGGCAGATGCCGCTTCTGGTCTGGGCGGGCGGCTCCCGCGCCGAAGGGTTTTCCAGCCCGACCCACGCCTATTATGCGGGCGAAACCGTCGAGCGTCAGCTGGTCGTCGTCAACGACACCCGGCGCGATCTCCGGTTCGAGGCGACCTGGCGTCTGGGCGATGCCGAAGGGACAATCCCGGTTGCGGTCAAGGCCGGAAGCCGCGCCTTCCTTCCCTTCAGCTTGAAGATGCCGCAGGTCACATCCCGGCGGGAGATGACGCTCGATTGGCAGCTGAAAGGCGTTGACCCGGCGATTCTCGATGTCCAGGAGACAAAAATCGAAGTATTTCCCGCCGACCGCACCCCGGACCGGGCCGAACGGGAAATCGTTCTGTTCGACCCCGCCGGAATGACCGCCAAGGCGTTCGACCGGCTGCACATTCCGTACCGTGCCGGTGACGCCGCCGCCGTGGGCGCGGACCGGACCATCGTCATCGGGCGCGGCTCGCTGAAGCTTCTGCCCTACCCGGTGCTGGCCAAGATCCTCGCCGCGGTCGATTCCGGAGCCGCGCTGGTGGTGATGGCGCAGGACGATCTCTCTGTTTTCGGATTGCGGCTGCATCCCCGCGGCGTGAGGAACGCCTTCCGCGTCGGCGACCCGGCGCTGCTGGCCGGGCTTGCGGAACGCGATCTGGCCGACTGGAGCGGCGGGTTCTCCTTTCTTGCCGCCGACCCGAACTATCCGGAATCGGCGGCCGGGGAGTACCCCGAAGAGCCGTTCCGCCGCGGCAATCGCGGATCGATCGCCTCGATGATGCTGGAGAAGCCTCACACCGGCGCGTTCCGCCACCTCATCGAAGCGGAATTCGATCTCGACTACGCCTTGCTGAGCGAAGTCCGCGAAGGGCGGGGGCGGATTCTCTTCTGCCAGCTCGATCTCGCGGAGCGGGCCGGAACGGACCCGGTTGCCACCTTGCTGCTCCGCCGCCTCGCCGCCTGGTCGCCGGAACCGGCCGCCGCATCGCTTCCGGTCCGGACGATCGGGAAAGGGGCCGCCGCTCTCGCCTCCCGGCTGAGGCTTGAAACGACCGGTCAGGGACTTCCGAACGGAATCGTCCTCGCCGAAGGGACCGGGGAGCTGAAACAGCTCGTTCCCTTTGCGGAACAGGGCGGGACGGTGCTGCTTCTCGGCCCCTTCCCGGACACCTTCCGGATCGGCGATGTCACCGTCGCCTCCCGGCGGGAAACGGCCTACCGGGCGGCTCCGTCGGAGAGCCTGGAGCGCCGTTACGGCGTCGGCTATTCCGAACTCTTCCTCAAAGCCGGAATCACCGAGCCGTTGATCCAGCCCGCTCCCGGCGTCGAACTGCTGTCGCAGCCGGGGGTGCTGGCGGAGGTTCGTTGCGGGAAGGGGAAATTCCTGCTCGCCGCCGTGAATCCGGAGCGCTTCCGCGATTCCAAAATCAGCCCGGAACGGATGACTCGCGCCGCCGTGCGCCTCGGCCGGGCGATCGCCGAAATCCTCGCCGGGGAAGGGGCACGGTTCCCCTCTCTGGCGGAAAAAGTCAAGGCGGGCGGCAGCTGCGCCCCGCTCAGCCTCTCCGGCAACTGGAAATTTCACCCCGACCCGGAAAACCGGGGATATCGCGACAACTGGCAGTCGCCCGGTTTCGACGACCGCGACTGGCGGGAAATCAAGGTGCCGGGGTACTGGGAAAATCAGGGCGTGCGCGATCCCAATCCGGCGTTTCCCGCCTCGACTGCTCCCTACGACGGGTACGCCTGGTACCGGTACCGGGTGATGATTCCGGAATCCTTCCGAAACAGGAAGCTGTTCCTCAAGCCCGGAGTGATCGACGACATGGACCGCACCTTTTTCAACGGGAAAACCGTCGGCATGACCGGAATCAACACCAAGGAGTACTGGAGCACCCGGCGCTCCTACCCCTTGCCGCCGGAGCTGGTCAAATTCGGGGAAGAAAACGTGATTGCGATCAAGGTGTACGACAACTACAACCTCGGCGGCATCGTCGGCCCCCAGCCGGAACTGGCCGCTCTGGACGAGAATCCCTTCCCCTACACCGACCGGACAAGGCCGTTCAACCCCTACCGGCTGAAGCGCTGGTAACCCGGCGGCACAGTTCCGTCTCTTTTCCGTCAATCATCCGTCATTTCGCCGAAATGACGGATTTTTTTGTCTGTGTCCGAAATCCCCATTTCCCGGTTCCTTAACAGACAGCTTTCTAAAACCAAATATTCCACTCATTCCGCTCAAATAAACGGGGGGTATTTTATATGGCGAATTCGGAGCGGAACGGAACCGTTTCGGAGAACTGGAATGGAGAGGAATGAAATGAAAAGAATACGGTTTACTTTGATTGAATTGCTGGTCGTCGTCGCGATCATTGCGATTCTCGCCGCGCTGCTGCTCCCCACGCTGGCCAAAGCGCAGGAGAGCGGAAATGCCACGGTCTGCAAGAACAACCTCAAGCAGATCGGGATGGGACACCACTTTTACACCAACGACTATGACGGCTGGATTCTGCCGGCCTCGATGAACGCGCATCCGCTGGCGAACAATCGGAACACCCACTGGAGCTATATCCTCAACAAGCTCTACACCCACAACACCGAGCTCTATCGCTGCCCGACCGAGCAGACCTACAAATGGGACCCGACGGAGACCAGCGGCAGCGCCTACACCAACAACATCTCCTACGGACACAGCATCCGCACCTTCGGATATATGTTCGACAACGCTTCGTATGGACCTCCGGTCAAAATGACCTGGCTGGTCAGCCGCTTCAAGATCAACCCGGTGCTGACCGCCGATTCCGTGCCGCAGCTGGCGCACAACAGCGGCGGACGCCCCTACATCAACGGCGAATTCGCCAACAGCGACGATGACTATTGGACCCGGCCCGGACAGATCACCCTCAAGTGGGGCGGGATCGGCGCGCGGCACAACAAGGCGGCCAATTACCTGCTCTCCGACAACAGCGTGCAGACGGTCACAGTCGAAAAATCCAAGGCCAGGTACAAAGAGTATTTCCGTCCCTATTACAAAAACGGCCAGTGGCTCGAAGATTGAGGAGACTTTCCCATGAAAAAGAATTTTACGCTGATTGAACTCCTCGTGGTGATCGCCATCATCGCGATTCTCGCCGCCATGCTGCTCCCGTCGCTCGGGCGCGCCCGGGAGAAGGGCAAATCGACAAGCTGCCTCGGCAATCTCCGGCAGATCGCCATCGCCGGGTTCACTTATTCCACCGACAACGACCAGTATCTGGTCACCGCGCGGCTGGTCAATGTGGAAAAACTCGTGCCGTCGCACTGGGCGACGATTCTCAACGAGCGCTATCTCCACAACGCCAAAGTCTTCGATTGCCCGTCGGAACTCAAGAGCTCGTGGACGGACGGCGGCGGCTTTCAGAACAACATCTCTTACGGGCAGAATATGCGGGTGTACGGCTATTCGCCCGCCCGCAGCGACGCCAACGATTCCGCGATGGGGACCCAGTCGGTCGGCGTCGCGGTCAAGGCCAACATGATGGCGTCGCTCGCCTCCGATTTCGGCACCGCCCCGGTCATGTTCGGCGAATCGACGCCGATGGCGGCCTACAACGGCGGAAATTCGCTCGGCGGACGCCCCTATCTCAATGCGCTGATCGGCGCTGAGATGCTCGACTATTTCCGCGGCGAGCCCAACGACCGTTACGCGCCGCCGAGCCCGCGCCACAACGAAACGGCCAATTACGCCATGGCCGACGGCAGTGCGAAAAACCTCTCCGTCACCGAAACCATCGCCAACCACCGCCGCTATTTCCGGCCCTACCAGAGCTACAACAGCACGATCAAGGCGTTTACCTGGGTGGAATAAGGAAGAAAAAAAGAGAAAATGAAATTCAACCATCTCCCGCTCATTCTGGCGGTCGCCGGGACGCTGCTCTCCGCCGCCGCCGAAGAGACGAAAATAATCGGCTTCAACGTGCTGATCGGTTTCAACCGCGCCAGCCGGATCGAAGAGGCGGCCCGCTGGCTCAAGGAGGAGAATCCCGACGTGATCCTGTTCCAGGAGATCGCCCGGCAGAACTCCGAATCCTTCGCCCGCCAGGCGAAACTCTGGGGTCACCGCTATGCCGCCGTCGCCAAGCCCTGGCAGGATTACTCCATCGGGCTGACCTCGAAGCGTCCGTTCGAAATGCTCGAAGTCCGCACCGAAGGCATGCATCACGGCTATGTGCTGGCCAAAATCGACGGGATCTACTATATGTCGATCCACTACTCGCCCTTCAAATATTCCGTCCGCATCCGCGAGAGCGAAATCTATGCGAAACGGCTGAAGCCGCTGATCGACGCGGGCGAAAAGGTCATCATGATGGGCGACTTCAACAATCCGTCGCCCTACGACGCGGCGCAGGCCAACGCCAATGCCACGGCGCTGGAGATCCGCCGCCACGAAACCCGTCCCGGCATTGAGAACATCCGCGACGGATTCTTCGATTTCCAGTGCATGAACAACCTGCTTGGCGTCGGGCTGGAAGAGGTCTGTTTCTTCTGGATGAAGAAGAACAATTACAACCCGCACACCGGAATCCGCATCGACATGGCGTTCCTCACCAAGAACCTCGAATCCAAAGTGACCAGCGCGTTTCAGGATACCCGCAACCGGGAGTTTCTCGAAACGCTCTCCGACCATTACCCGGTCATCCTGACGTTGAAAGAGCTGCATCAATGAAAAAATGGCTGTTCCTGCCGGCGTTCTGCCTGCTCTCTGTTTTGTTCGCCGCCGAAAATCTGCTGACGGTTCCATTGGTCGACTGGAAACGCGACTTCCGGCCCGACAACCGGAGCGATATCTATGACGTCAAAGCGCTCGACAACGGGGTGACCCGGATTCGCCGTTTTCCCGGTTCGGACTTCGGGCGCATCTACTTCGACCAGCCGCTCAAGGCGGGCGCGACCTACCGTCTTTGCTACTCCCAGTTCACCGAGCACGGCGCGCTGACCAAGATGCTGGTGATCTTCAAGGGCGAAGACAAAAAGTGGCGCGAAAAGACCCGGCTGTCCTGTTTCGAGCCGCTGGTCAACGGTGAGTGGTCCACGGGAGTCGTCACCTTCACGGTTCCCGACGACGTGATCGAAACCCGGATCGACTTCCGGCTCGATTCCTTCGGCACCGTCGATCTCAAAGAGATTTCGCTGACGGAACTGGCTCCGGCCGATGCGGAGTCTTACAAAAAGAGCATCGAAGTCAAACCGTTCCAGCCCGGCAGCGGCGGCGATTACGCGCTCGAACCCGGCAAATACTACCGTGTCCGTTTCGAAGGCCGCGCGGCGGAGGGAACGGAGGGGACGGTGAACATGGTGTTTCACGCGCCGGACGGCAGTTTCATCAAAGACGGACACCTCACCTTCTTCCTGCGCGACAAAGAACCGAAGACCTTCTCCGAGGTGATCGCCGTCTCCGACAACGCCGACGGCGCCCGGGTCACGGTCACCGGGGCGGAGGTGAAGGAGTTTGCGTTTGAACCGTTTGAGGTGAAGTGAGATGAAACGGATTCTTTTCCTGGCGCTGGCCGTGCTTGCCGCTGCCGTTTTCGCGGCCGATCCCGCCGCGGAACTGCGCAATCCGGCGGGACGCCCGCTGATTGCGGCGCACCGCGGCTGCTGGCGGCTCGCACCGGAGAACTCTCTTTCCGCAATCCGCGCCGCGATCGAACGCGGCGTGGACATCGTTGAAATCGACGTCCGCCCGACCAAAGACGGCGAACTGGTCCTGATGCACGACGATTCCGTCGACCGCACCACCGACGGGAAGGGGAAACTGCGCACGCTCACCGCCGCCCAGGTGGCGAAGCTCCGGCTGAAACAGGGGCAGGGCGGCCCGAATGCGCCGCTTGCCGACGAGGGCGTGCCGACGCTCCGCGAAGTGTTCGAGCTGGGGCGGGGCAAAATCGTCTTCAACCTCGACAAAGCGTGGCCGGTCCGCGACAAGGCGATGAAGCTGGCCCGCGAATGCGGCGTTGCCGGGCAGATCCTGATGAAAGGGAGCGCCTCGCCCGCCGCGGTGAAGGAGTGGCTGGCGGCGCAGCCCGCCCCGGTTCTCTACATGCCAATCCTCGGCCGGGACACGGTCGGGGAGCTCGATGAGCTTCTCCGCGACAATCCGTCGATCCCCGCGGTGGAACTCTGCTGGACCGAGGACGGCGAAGTCTATACGCCGGAAGTGACCGGGAAAATCCGCGCCTCGGGCCGGCGCATCTGGGTCAACACGCTCGGCGAAAACCTCTGCGGCGCGCGCGGCGACGTCGTCTCGCTCCGCAATCCGGCGGAAGGATGGGGGTACCTGCTCGAAACCGGCGGTTCGATCTTTCAGACCGACCGCCCGGCGGAACTGGGCGAATACCTGAGCCGGAAGGGTCTCCGATAGATACTCGTTCACTCCTCGATGAGAAGTCCGGCTTCCTGATAGTATTTGAGGTAAAACGGATTCTGAATCCACGCCGCGGGAATCTTTTTGCCCGCGGCTTTGTATTCGTCGATCTTCTTCTGGAGTTCGCAATCCCGCTTATAATTTTCCCGCAGCGACGCGGTGCCGTCCACCGTCTCTTTGATCGCATGCTCGATGGCCTGGTTGCCGATGGCAAGCGCCTCTTCGGCGGATGAAAGTCCGCTGGCGACCCGGCCGTAGGCGTCGTCGATTTTGCTGTCGGCCAGCGGATAATAGGGGCTCAGGCTGTCCGGGATTCCAATCGTGCGCGCCCATTCCAGTTCATTCTTGTGAAGGTTCCCTTCGTTCTCCCACCCCGGCGGATTCAGGTATTCCGGATTGTTCCCGGCCCACTTCGGGTTCGGCGGCAGGCCGTCCGAACTTTGGATGATGATCTCGTTATACTCCCTGCTGGCGAGAAACCGCAGGAAGATTTTCGCCAGGTCCTTGTGCTTGGAGCCTTTGTAAATCGCGGTGTTGCGTGAGGAGAGCAGCAGGTTTTTGAACCCGTACTCCGGCGGCTGTACAAAGGAGAGATTGACCGGGTCGGCCTTGAATCGCCGCAGGTCCATATTGACATAGCGGCCGGTCATGATCATCGCATAGCGGCCGGAGACCAGCTGCGGCGTGGGCTGATGGTTCACGCTTGAGGCGTCGGTATTTTCGGATGCGATTTCGGCGTTGGTCGGGATCAGATGCAGATCGGCCACCCAGCGGCGGTACCGCTTCAGCGCATCGGCGAACCGTTTGTCGGTCAACTGCGGCGCGGTGAGCGTTTCATTGAATACATCGACTCCGGCGCTCCGGGCGATCTGCTGGATGACTCCGGGCATCGCGCCGGAGAAGAACACTTCCTGCCGCGGTTTCCCTTCATTCGCGCGGCGGACGAACTCTTTGCCGATCGATTCGAACTGGTCCGGCGTCCACTCTTCCGGGGGCGGATTCATCCCGTACTTGCGGAACAGATCGACGTTGCACACCAATCCGTATGCGGCGAGATTGCAGGGGTAGGCGTACTGCCGGTCCTGATACATCAGAAGGTCGCGCGCCGAGCCGTAGTTGCTGCCGGGGTCGAGGCCCTCTTTATCGGCGTAATCGGTGATGTCTTCCAACACGCCCATCGGCGCAAACCGCTTGACCGGGACATAGTCGATCAGGTCGCCCGCCATGCCGGACACTGCCTGGATCAGCGTGCTCTGGCTGCTGGCGTTTTCCAGCTGAACGGTGAACAGCAGTTCCCCGTCTTTGTCGACGTATCCGTTTTCCCGCAGCCATTTATGGAATGCTTCCACCTGGTCGACGCGCTCCCGGCAGAGGCTGGCGGACCAGACGATGGTGGGCCGGTCGCCCCGTCCCTGGAGCGTCATCACCGTAATGACCGACGCGATGCAGAGCACCGCCAGAATTGCGAGAAAGAGTTTTTTCATCGATTTTCCGCTCCCTGAATCACTAAACCTGTATAGCTGTCAAGTACTATAACACGTTTGCCGGGAACAATCAAATGAAAACCGGCTTTTACTTCACTTTGAAAACGGAGGCCTGCCGGTGTGCCGCCTTCTCCGCCTGCCGGCGCCGCATTTTGGAATACCGGAGCACCAGGAAGAGATCGGTGCCGACCATGAGTGCGTTCAGGCAGTAGAGCAGGATCACCCAGTCGGGGCGCGACAGTTTGTAGATGATTCCGGAGAGGTAGCCGATTTCGACCAGCCAGAGAAAAATGACGCTTTTCCCGACCGGATTTTTGACTTTCACCGTCTTCCAGATCGACATCGGCCAGCTCGCGCCGAAACAGATCATCATAACCGCTTCGAAAATATGCATGGAACCCTCTTCATTCTGTATGGTTGTAAATCCGGTTAAAATACTCCGGAATCCTCCGTTTTTCAAATTGAAAAACCGCTTCCGGCATGTATGTTACCGGAACCGCTCAAGTAAAAAAAAGGCGACATATCATGCAGATCGTATCTTCGAAGTGGGACGAACAGAGAGTCCGGATTCCGGGGCGCATGACCTTTCTTCCTTACTATACCGTTTCTCCGTGGGGAGAAAACGAGGCGTATTTCTTCTTTTTCTCGGCGCTGCCCGATTTCAGCCGGAGCTGGATTCACGCCTGGTCCCCGGCGGAACGCCGCATGACGGCGGAATTCGAACTCAGGGAGTGGAACGGCCTGCCGCTCAGGCTGCACAGCGAATTGCTGATCTCCTCGGTTTTCCTGCCGGAGCGGCGGATTGTCCTCGTGCCGCTGCTGGAAAAACTCTGCGCCGTTTCCCTCGACGACGGGTCCGTCACCGAAGTGTGGCGCGGGCCAGACGCCGCGATGCGGCTCGGCGGCCCGGGGAACCTTTCCCGCGACGGAAAGCTCGTCGCCTATGCCGAATATCCGCAGGATTTCAGCGTCTCCCGGCAAGTTTCGCTCACGATTCTGGACTCGTCCGATTTCCGGCCGGTCGGGACGCAGGTATTTCACGATTTTCTGGCCAACCATTTCCAGTTCATGGACGATTCCGACTGGCTTCTGTACGCCCATGAAGGCTCGACCGAAACGATTCCCGACCGGGTCAACCGGATCAACTGGCGGACCGGCGAGCGGCAGCTCC
>CAYSZM010000083.1:0-14484 GCA_964435365.1 uncultured Victivallis sp.
GATAAGTAGGCAAACGCCGGATCGTCGGCAGCTTCGGAACCTTCACATTCGCCATTTCAGTCTCCGTGATAAATTAGATCGGTGTAATTCTTCTTTACACGATACGAGCCGACCGGAATAACCCGACCGGCCCCCCTCTCGTCCCATTTAAAATATCACTTTTGGCGAAGATTTCAAGAGCATGGTGCCTTTTTTATCGATATTTTTATATCGAAATTAGGTATTTTTATATCTATCCCATGCAATTGGCTGATGATTCGGTGATTATGTGTAGTTTTTACACCGGGTCATTCCGGCTTTCCGGTCCGCGGGCAGTAGACGCCGCGGCCGGTCATGATCGGGCGGAAACAGCCGTTGCAGCTGACGCATCCGGTCCGGTCGGAATCTCCGCCGAGCCAGCGCCGCGGCAGATCGGGGTCGCCGATCAGCGGGCGGCAGAGCGCAACCAGGTCGCATGCCTCTTCGCCGAGAAGCCGTTCGGCGTCGGCGGCGGTGCGGATTCCGCCGACCAGGATCACCGGAATGTGCAGCTGCGGCCGGATCGCGCGCGCCGCGTCCTCGTAATAGGCGGGGGCCCCGGGAGCCGGGTCGACGTTGCGGACCGGGCTCAAGGCATCGCCCGCTTCGGGGATTCCGCCGGAGAGTTCGACGGCGTCGAGTCCGCGCGCTTCGAGCTCGCGGCAGACGGCGGCGCACTCTTCGCGGCTGAATCCGCCCGGCACGAAATCTTCGGTATTGATCTTGGCCAGCACCGGGAACTCATCGCCGACCTCGGCGCGGACGGCGTCGAGAACCTCATAGAGCAGTCGGGCCCGGTTTTCGAGCGCTCCGCCGTAAGCATCGGTGCGCCGGTTGTAGAAGGGGGAGAGGAACTGGCTGACCAGATAGCCGTGGGCGGCGTGAATCTGGACGGCGTCGAATCCGGCCGCCTTCGCCCGCCGCGCGGCGGCGGCGAAGCAACGGACGGTGCGGGCGATGTCATTTGTGTTCATTTCAAGGCATTCGGGGGCATTCTTGCCGGGAATGAAGGGCGAGGGCCCGGCGGCGGTCTCCCGGTCGCCGCCGCGTCCGCCGGCGTGGGCGAGCTGAAGCGCGATCTTCGCCCCGGCGGCGTGGACTTTTTCGACTGCTTCGCGCCACGGCCCGATGCACTCGTCGGAATCGGCGGCGCTCTGGCCGCGGCGGACCCGCCCTTCGACGGAGACATAGGCGTGGCCGGTGATGATGAGCCCGATGCCGCCTTTGGCGAGCCGCTCCTGCGCCGCCGCCATCTCCGGCGCCCAGAATCCGTCCGGCGAGGCGAGTCCTTCGTGGGTGGCGGAGCGGACCAGCCGGTTCCGCAGGGTCATGCCGTTGAGTTCGAACGGGGCGGATAATATCTGCATGCTCAATTCTTCCTTGCGTTGCGCCGATTGCCGATCTGATACGCGTTTCATTGCAGAAAAGCGTATCAGGTAAGATAGCATTTCGCCGCCGCCTGTCAAGCGTTTTCGGCTCCGGGCCGGTGTGTTTATTTTTTATAAAATTATTCAGGCTCCGGTTATTTTCCGGTTTCCTCCTTGCCATTTCCGATTTTTAGATCATAATTAATAACGACGCGCCCCGTATCCCCAATGATTTGGTCTTTCAAAACAGAGAAGGTTTGCAATGCGGACAAGAAACCGTTTCATGGAAACTTGAGTTTTCCGGGTGTTCCCGCTTCGCGACTTCATCGTCATGCACCGATATTTCCAATCCTGATCGCTTGGTCCATCAATCCAAAAAGGAGAGTTCAAAATGCAATCAAGAAACCGTTTCACGCTGATCGAATTGCTGGTCGTGATCGCGATCATAGCCATTCTCGCCTCGATGCTGCTGCCGGCGCTCTCCATGGCGCGGGAAAAAGCGCGCGGAACGAACTGCCTGGGGAATCTGAAGCAGATCGGGTTGACCCTTCTTTCCTATGCGGAAGCCAACAACGACTGTCTGTTCCCCGTCCTCACCACCAACAGCGCCGACGCCTGGTTCCGGCGGGTCTCCACCATGGTCGGCGAACCGCTGGGTTACAAGGAGTCGGCGGCGGGCGTCGGCCGCAAGGTGCTGAGCTGCCCGAGCGCGGCGGCTTCTGGAGTATCCGCCAGCGACGCCTCCAACTGGCGCACCTACGCATTCAACGGGCGGGGCAGCGCCTCGCACGAGGCGAACAGCTTCCGGCCCGGACTGAAAATCACTTCGGTGATCAAGCCCAGCCGGATCATTACGGTCGCCGACGGCGCCTGGGTCATCAGCGGGAGCAGCGGCTGGTTCGCCACCCAGTTCTATGACAGGAGCAGCATGGGGTTCTGGCACAGTTCCCCGATGCTCTCCGGCGGACCGAACAGCTCGGCCGATTCCAAGCCGACCCTGAACGGAACCGGCTTTGCCCACATCCTTCTGCTGGACGGCCACGTCGAAAAAGCCAAACCCGGTGATATCGGCGACGGAAGTACCACCTCGACCGGCGTCTGTAAATTCACCGTCAATCCCCGGGAAAGGCAATAACCATGAAGTTGCTTTTCGGATTTCTCGCCGCGGCCTGGATGCTGCTTCTCGGCGGCGCGGAACTTTCTCCGCAAAAAATCTACGGCCCCGGCGATATGACGGAGAAGAAACTGGGCGCACGCTGTGTCTTCTCCGACGGAAACCTGAAAAGCGCCCTGGAGGACGGTGTCTGGCGCACTTCGGGCGAGCCGGCGGGGAAGAAGAGCTGGTCCTGTTTCGGCGTCCAGTTCGCCAATCCCCGCCAGACCGCGCCGATCGGCTTCCGCCTTGAGATCGCTCCGCCCCGGCCGGTCACGGTGGGCGTCGAAGCCCGGGAGAATTCCCGGCCGGAGAAGGGGTTCTGGAGCAGCAAACCGCTGGGCGGCAACCGTTTTTCGCTTCCGGCCGGCCGCCAGTTCATCGAAAAAAGCTGGAACGAACTCAAGGTTCCCGCCGGAGCCTGGGATCGCGTCAACGCCGTCACGCTGTCGGTGCGCGAGGCGATCGACATTCCGGTGCTCGGCTTCGAATTGATCTACGCCCCTCCCTCCGGGAATAATTCGGAACTGGTCAACTGGTTCGACGCCGGGCAGAACGAGATCAATCCGGTCGCCCGCCCGTTCGACAAGCTGACCAGCGTGTTCTGCTGCCAGCAGGGCGGCGCCTGGACCAGCGCCCTCGACCTCGGCAAACACCCCGGCGCGGATGACGCCCGGCCCTTCTGGGGCGTAGGGGGAAACCGGGAGGAAAAAGGCTGGGCGCTCTACGGCTTCGGATTCGCCGACCGGGTCGAGCCGTCTCCGGCCGGACTGAGCTTCGAACTCTATGTCACCGCTCCCGTTACGCTGAACATCCAGCCGGTCCGGGAATTCAACGCCCGGCGCACCAAGGGCTTCTATTCGGCCCGCGATGTCGGCAAGCCGCGCCGGGTCTCCCTCGCCGCCGGGAAACAGGTCCTCGGCTTCCGCTGGGCCGATTTCGGATTGAATCCGGAAGAAGCCGCCGCCGTCAACGGCGTCAAATTCAGCGGCCCGCTTCCCGGTGACAAAGTTTTCTTCGACCGCATCGACCTGATTTTCGCCGACGCCGCCACCGCCGACCGCTATCGCGCGGTCGCCGCCCAGCGGCTGAACTCGCTGCAGAAGGTGTTGATCGACGCCCTCGCCGCCCGCGGGGTGGATTGGAAAAAGGCGCTCGCCCCCCTCTCCGCCGAAGAGGCCGAGCCGCTGATCTGGGTGGCAATGCAGCTCTCCGCCCAGCGCGAACAGATCGACTATTTCCGGAAACTCTCCGCCGCTGCCTCTGAACCGGCCCCGGAACTTCCCGGCCTGCTGGCCCGGCGCGACGCGCTCGCGGCGGAGGGCGCCCGGGGGGAATTCGAAGGACTCAAGGCCAAAACCGCGGCGCTCCAGAACGACCTCGACCCGGTGATCGACCGTCTGCTGGCCCGGATTCCGCCGGAAAAGCGGCGCTTCCGCTACGACGAAGCCGACCGGCAGTTCCGTTATCCGGACGGGCGTCCCTTCCGGATGTTCGGCCCGCACTTCTTCCGGTCGATGTTCCGGCCGGGATACTCGGAGTGGCGGCCGTGGGACATCCGCTATCTCTCCGGGCTCGGTTTCAACGGCATCCGCATCCAGGTCCGCTGGTCGCTGCTGGAGGCGGAACGGGGCGTCTTTGAACCCGGCTACCTCGGCATCATCACCGGAATCCTGAAAGAGGCCGAACGCTACGGTTTCGGCGCCAGCATCGACCTTCACTGGTCCTACCCCGCCTGGTTCAACGCCGGGAAACCGGGGTTCCCGCCGGCGCGGACGGCCAGCTTACACAACTGCTACCAGTGGCCGGAGGCGCTGGTGGACACCTGGACGCGACTGGGCAGCGTCTTCGCGGACCATCCCAACATCGTCGCCTTCGAAGTCCCCACCAACGAAACCAACATCGGCAGCGGCAAGGGCGGGCTGGCCGACTGGCCGAACCTGGTCAAGCTGTGGAATGAATTCCTCAAAGAAGAGTACGGCACCCGGGAAAATCTCGACGCCGTCTGGCGCGCCGCGGGCGACAAATACGGCCTTGCCCCGGAGGAGGACTGGGACAGGGGAACCATCCGTCCGCTCGGGTATCAGAACGACGTCACGCTCGACGAGGCCTATCGGAGCAATCCCCGCCTCTACGACCACCTGCGCTTCACCGCCCGCATGCAGACGATGCTCTCCGGCGATATCGTCAAGGCGTTGCGAAAATCGATTCCGGACGCCCGGGGCATGTTCCAGCGGACCATCGGCGATATCTGGGACAAGAGCCCGGTTCCGCTCAACTACCACGGCATCATCACCTGCATCGGCGAAAATGTCCTGCCTGGCACCCATTACGACATGGGCAGCATCACCGCCCGCAAAGCAGCGACGCTTTCCCTCGGCAGCTACGATTCCGAACAGCAGATGGAGGGCAACCGCAACGCGGTGGAACGCCATGTTGCGCTGGGGCTGGGGTTCTGCCCCTTCGCTTTTCACTTCCGCGGCGGCGGCGGAATGCTGCTGGCCGATGACGACTGGCACCTCAAGCCGGAAGTCGGCTACCTGCCGCTGATGGCCGCGTTCGTCCGGGAGTCGGAGCCGAAACCGGCCACCGGAACCCGGGTGGCGGTCATCACCAACAGCCGCCTGGAGGCGACCACCGGCCGGCTCGTCGGAGACCTGGCCGAAAGCCTGGCCGCCCGGAATTGCCGGGTCGGCGTCTTCGACAGCCTGCGGATCGTCTCCGAACCGAGGCTGCTCGACGGGTATCAGCTGGCCGTCACGACCAGCAACTACCTCGATGTGAAGCTGCTGGATGTCCTCCGCAAATTCCCCGGCCAGGTGCTGCTGTTCGGACGGCTGGACACCGACGCCTACGCCCGCGGCCAGAAGGACGGGCTGCCCGGCTGCCTGGTGCGCAACGGGCTCTTCGTCCGTTCGCTGCCGCTCAAGTCGGCCGGAACGCTCGCCGGCGCCATCGATCTTGCCGGGAACTGGGACTTCCATTTTGAGAAGTCCGGCCCCGCGCCCTCGGCGCCGCCGAAAAACATTCCGCATTTCGAAACGATGCTGGTTCCCTCGATGTGGGGCGAAGAGGGGATTACCGGCTCGCTGAATTACCGGATCGGCGACGGCTGGTACCGCCGGGAGATTTCGCTGCCCGCCTCCTGGAAAGGACGGCCGCTGCGGTTGCAGATCGGCGGGATCGACGACATCGACTGGGTCTTCTTCAACGGCAGGCTGATCGGCAAAACCGGCGAAAACGTGCCGAACTACTGGCTGGCGCCGCGCGACTATGCGATTCCGCCGGAGCTCATTCGTTACGACGCCCCGAACGAACTCTTCCTCTGTGTGCGCAACCTGCGCGGCGACGGCGGCATCTTCAAGGGGCCGGTCGTGCTGACCGGTCAGGCGAAGGGCGTACTGGACTTCGGCGGCGAGCAGACCGACGCCCCCTGCGGCGGGATGACCACGCTGCTCGCCAAAAGCGAGCTGCACCCGTCCGCCCGCGCCGTCGCGCTGTTCCGGACGCCGGAGAGCGCGGAGGAATACGCCGCCCTTGTCCATCAGGACAATCTCTGGTGGTACTTCAAAGACCGCCAGTTCGACACCCGGGAAAAGGCGGACGCCGCGGTGCTGAAAACGGTGATGCAGGCCGTCCGGTGATTTCGCTCGGGGGGAGGCGGTGCGGTTACCGCTCCGCTTTCCTCCTGCCCGCCACCCGGCCCGGAGTGACGCCGCTGACCTTCTTGAATACCCGGGCGAAGTAATACTCGTCATGGTAGCCGGTCAGCATCGCCGTCTCCTTGATGCTCCGCCCCTCCTGAGAGAGGTAATAATGGGCCTTGGCGATCCGCCGCCGCCGGATATAGGTCACCGGCGTGGTGTTGAGTTCGCGGCGGAAGATGGTGTTGACGTACTCGGGGGTGACGCCGAATTCCCGGGCGAGGCTCTGGCGCGAAATGTCGGAGAACAGGTTTTTTTCGATGTATTCCAGCATCTCCTCGGTGCGGCGGCTGCGCAGGACGATGCCGCCGTTCTCCCAGTATTCGGCCAGCCGGAGCCACAGCTCCTTGACGGTCAGCGCCAGCAGCTCCCCGGTGTATCTGCCGGAATCGCGGTTGAAAAGCTCCGCCGCCTTGGCGAAGAGGAGCGGGATATCCCGGTCGTTGAGAACCGAGGTAATCATCATCGGCATGGTTTCCGGCCGGTAATCGCCGTCCAGAAAATGCTTCCCCGGCAGCAGCTCCAGGTGGATGCAGCTGATCAGCCCCTCTTTGCCGGAGTTTTCGAGCTGCCTGAATACGTGCTTGACTCCGGGCATGATGCAGAGGACGTCGCCCTTCCCGGCCACATATTCCCCGCCCTCCTGATTGAGGCTGAAAAATCCGCTGCCGATATAGATCAGCTCGAAATCGGAAATGACCCGCGGCCCCCAGGTGTTGCGGTCCGGCTTCGGGCTGAAATAATTGCTCACCGTCACCGACGGAGCGACCTCTCCGGGCGGCAGAATCAGACACTTCTGTTTATGATCGTCCATCATATTGCATTCGACTGCATTGCTTTACTGGATAAAATCGGGTAAACTATAGATCAGTTTGAAATTACTTTAATCTATCGAACGGGAAAATGCAAGATGAATACGAGAGAAAATTTTCTGGCGATCCTGAACTACGGGGAGTATGACCAAATGCCGCTGGTCCACTTCGGATACTGGCGGGAAACCCTGTCGAAGTGGGCGGACGAAGGACATATTTCGCGCGACGACGCCGAACACTGGCGAGACGGGAACGCGGTGAACGAGAAGCTCAACAACCTTCTGGGCTTCGACTGGGGATACACGTCTGTCATCGGGGTCAACTCCGGCCCGCTTCCGCCTTTTCCGGAGGAGACGATCCGCCGGTTGCCGGACGGGTCGACGCATGTCCGGAACGGGAACGGCGTGGTCCTGCTCCACGCTCCGGATGCGAACGGGATTCCGGCGGAGATCGAGCATCTGCTCTGCGACCGGGCGTCGTTCGAAACCCACTACCGCCACCGGCTGCAATGGCTCCCTGAGCGGGTCGATTCGGCGCGGCTGGAGCAGGTGTGCCATACCGAGTTCGACACTCCGGTCGGCATCTTCGCCGGCAGCATGATCGGCCAGATCCGCGACATCGTCGGCGTGGTCGGGCTCAGCTACCTGATGCTGGACGACCCCGGCCTCGTCGATGAGATGCTGGATATCTGGGGCGAAAACAGTTACCGCGGCGTCGAAACCATCCTCAAAAGCGGATTGCAGGTCGATTTCATCCATTACTGGGAAGACATCTGTTTCAAGAACGGCCCCCTGGTCATGCCGGACTTCTTCCGCGAGAAAATCGCTCCGCACTACCGGCGCGTTTCGGAGCTGGCCGGGCGCTACGGCGTCAATCTCATTTCGGTGGACTGCGACGGCATGATCGACGAGCTGATTCCGGCCTGGCTTGAGAACGGAGTCAACACCATGTTCCCGATCGAAGTCGGCACCTGGCACGCCAGTCTGCCGCCGTGGCGGGAAAAATACGGGAAAGCCCTGCGCGGCGTCGGCGGCATGGACAAGCGGGTGTTCGCGCTGGACAAATCCGCCGTCGATGCCGAGATCGAGCGGCTGAAGCCGATCGTCGCCGCCGGCGGCTATATCCCGTGCCCGGACCATCGCATCCCGCCGGACGCGAAATGGGACATGGTCCGGTATTACTGCGACCGGATGCGCCGCGCCTTCCGCTGACCTTCCGCGTCGCTGTTCCGGTTCTCCTAACACCTGACGGGGTGTGTCTATTTTTCATAAAATCGCCGCTTCCTTGCGGCGTTTCTGTTTTTATTCTTGCCTTTTCCGGTTTTTCATTCATAATTAATGGTAGGATAACCTAACACGGAAAGGCCTGGCGGGATGATCTCATTGTCGAAATTGGAAATGGTGCGGCGATATCTGCTGGCGGAGCTGGCGGATGAAAAGTATGTGAGCGGTGCCCCGTTCCCTTCGGAGAATGAGCTGTCCAACCGGCTTGGAATCTGCAAGAATACCGTGCGTGAGGCGTTGTCCGGGCTGGTGGCCGAAGGGCGTCTGGTGCGCCGTCGCGGCCGCGGCACGTTTATCGGCGACGCGACGGCGCCCGTCGGCTCCTCTTCCCGCCCGAAGGTGCTGCATCTGATCGTCGGCGATTACATGGTGGAAGGAGAGACCTCTTTCTTCGTCGCCTCCATGCTGGCCGGACTCCACGCCGAGCTCGACCGGTACGACTACCAGATCCTGGTCAGCTGCGTGGCGGATTCCGACCGGGGCGTCAACCAGCTGAAGTATTTTCCCGCCGGCAACTGTTCGGCGATCGTGCTGGCGGGATTCGATTTTTCCAGGGAGCTCGTCGAGCGGGTCGCCCGTTCGGGGATTCCGGCGGTGACCGTCGGCAAGTCGGAATTCGGGCTGCTGCCCTGCGTCTACACCGACCACCGCGGCGGAATGCGTCTCGCCGTGGAGACCCTGCTGAACGCCGGACACCGGCGGATCGCCCTGGTCGACTCTCTCTGCTGCCATGCGTCGAGTTATTTCGACCGGCACGAGGGCTTTCTTGAGGCGATGACCGCCGCCGGGCTGGTCCCGGACGCACGGCTTATGGTCGGCGGCATGGTGCACGGGCGCGAGCTCGGCGCCGACTCCTGTCGCAAACTGCTGACGCGGAATGCCGAATTTTCCGCCGCGATCGTCTACGGCGAAGGAGGCTCCTACGGATTCCTTCGCGAATTCGAGCGCGGCAACCAGCGGATTCCGGATGATTTGTCGCTGATTTCCTACGCCTCCAGTTTCGGGCTTGCACCCGATCTCACCACTGTCTCATGGGACCTGTGCAGTCTCGCCCGTGAAGCGGCGAAGCGCCTGCTGGAGAATCCGTCCGGAGAAATGTTCCGTTCCATGCCCGTGATCTTCCATGAGGGGCACAGTGTCAGTCCGTACCGGAATTCCACTGAAGTCGTCGGGCGCTGATGCGCATTAACCCATTATCATAAGGGATTTCATCATGAAGAAATGTTTTACGCTGATCGAATTGCTGGTCGTGATCGCCATCATCGCCATCCTGGCTTCGATGCTCCTGCCGGCGCTGAACCAGGCGAAAGAGCGGGCCTCCGGCGTGCGGTGCGCATCCAACCTCCGCCAGATCGGAACCGCATCGACCGGCTACACGGTCGATTTCGCCGACCGCCTGCCGCCGATGCGTTACCGGCTGTCGTCCTCCACCGGCTATGTCTGGGCGGATTTTCTCTACCAGACCCGGCTGCTCTCCAATGAAAAGCTCATTTTCTGCAAGAGTCACACCAGATATCAGCAGACCGGCAAGTTCTACCGGGTCGGGTGGAACGACAAGAGCCTGTACGGGTGGAACCAGCAGTATATGGCATACGGGCAGAATCAGAACATCAACGGTCCCAGCCCGCTTGATTCCACGGCCACCGAGCGGCTGAAAATTCAAACCGTGTTGGCGAATGCGTGGGGCGTCTCCGCGGCGATGCCGAAGGCGTCGGCCTCCAGCACGGTTCTCGCCGGGGAACCCAACCGCTGGGATGACTATCACGCCCACCAGCTGATGAACGTGAACTGGTCCCGGCCGGACCGCTGCGGCCCGGAAGACGCCCGGCACCAGGGGCGGTCGAATCTGGTTTTTCTCGACGGCCATGTCGAGGCGATGAGCGCCGCGCAGAGCTACAACACGAAAAACTGGTGATGAGGGTCTTATGATTCGACTGATTCTGCTTTTGCTCTGCCTGGGGGCGCTTCCCGTCGCCGGAGCGGACGCTCCAGCCGTGAATTTCGCCGAGAACGCCGTGCTCCGGGCCGGAAACGTCACCGTCGGCCCGATGGTCTACGACCGGAAATGGAATGCGTTTTCTCCGAAGAAGATCGACTCCGCCGACCGCGCGTCGTTCGAAGCGGCGTGGAATCCCGCGCCGGGACTCGATTTCACGCTGGCCGGAACGCTGGAGGCGGTTTCCGAACGGGAGTGGGACGTCGCCTGGACGTTGTCTTCCGCGAAGCCCGCCCCGGCGCAGCTGGCCTGTCTCAGTCTTACGCTTCCCGCCGCGATGGGGGGGAAGGAGCTGACGGTCGGTGAAAAAAAGATCCTCCTGCCCGAACAGCCCCGTCCGGGGCGCATCGCCGCCGGAGAGACCGACTATCTGAGCTGGGAAACCGACAGCGCGGGCATCGCCCTCTCCGGCAAGCTCCGCTACGAATTGCGCGACACCCGCAAAGGGAATGCGGGGGACTTCCGGCTGCGGCTCCTGTTCGCGCCGGAGGGGAAGGAGTTCAGCACCGCAACCGTCGCATTCACGCTCTCCTCCCCGGCCCTGCCGCGCCGGATTCCCGGCACTTACCCGGTCGCCGACGCCGGAAAATACCGGGACGCCGGCTGGCGGGATTCGCTCTCCACCGCGCCGGGCAGCGCGCTCGACCTCTCCTTTCTGCAGGACGCTCCGGCGGGGAAGCACGGACGGCTGCTGGTCCGCAACGGGCATTTCGAATTCGCCGGCCGTCCGGGGACTCCGGTCCGGCTCTACGGCGTCAATCTCTGTTTCGACACGCTGTATCAGGAGAAGGAAGCGGCCGAACGGCTGGCCGACGAGCTGGCCAGGACCGGCTACAACGCGGTCCGCATCCACCACTATGACGGGATGCTCACCGAGGGCGCGGCGACTTCCGCCGACCTGAACCCCGAGCGGCTCGACCGGCTCGACTATCTCGCCGCCTGTCTCAAAAAGCGCGGGCTCTACCTGGCGATCGACCTCTATTGCAGCCGTTCGCTGCGGCCGGGGGAAATCCCGGCGCATCCGGAGCTGACCGGGCGGGCGCTCAAAACCATGGCGGCGATCGACGCCTCGGCGATGGATAACTGGAAGCGGTTCGTCCGCAATCTTCTGACTCACCGGAATCCCTACACCGGCCTTAGCTGGGGAGACGATCCGGAGCTGGCAATCTGTTCCCTGGTCAACGAGGACCCGCTTTTCAACTCCTGGGAGAAGACGCCGGAAATCAAGGCGGCGTTCGAGCGGAAATTTGCGGAAATGGAGCGTGAAAAGGGTCTTCCTCCGGTTTCCGGCGATCTTCTGCTCCAGCGCCGGGCGGAATTCCTGGCGGAACTCCAGAACCGCTGTTACGGCGAGATGCGGGCCTTCCTCAAAAACGAACTGAAGTGCGGAATCCTGGTCTCGGGGGTCAATTTCAAGAACTCCGAGGCGCAGTCGTTCATCCGCGAAGAGCTTGATTATGTGGACAATCACTCTTACTTCAACCACCCGTCCTTCCCGGAGAAAGCCTATTCCTACCCGGTCAAGTTCCGCAGCAAGAGTCCGCTGGCGCTGCGGCTTCCGGCGATCCGGGATGTCGGGCATGCGCGTATTTTCGGCAAGCCGTTCACGATCACCGAGACGAATTACGTCTACCCGAACTCCTTCCGCTCGGTCGGCGGCGCGGTGTTGGGGGCGTTCGGCGGCTATCAGGATTACGACGGCATCTTCCGCTTCGCCTGGTCGCACCGGGCGTCGAAACTGGAGTCGCCGGTGACCATCAGCTACTTCGACATCGTCCAGGACCCGGTGAACCGGCTCTCCGAGCGGATCGGGATTCTGCTTTTCCTGCGCAACGAGGTCAGGCCGTCGCAGAAGCGGTTCGTCTGGCTCTACGATAAGTCCGCCTATCAGGCGTTCCGCGACTTCGGCCGCGAGGCGGGGCGCTTCCCGGGCAGCTTCAACGAACTGGCGCTGCTCGGGCAGATCGGTTCGGCGCGGCGGGAGCGGCAGGGGGAATTTCCGAAGGCGGATACCCGTTTCTATCTCTCCAAGCTGGCCTCTCCGCTGCCCGGCGCGGCGGCGTGGCCGGACGGACGGTCGCTTGAGGCGGCGTTCCGCACCTCCCCGCTGGCCGCCGACACCGGGCAGATCCGGCTGGTTCCGAAACGGAATTCTCTCGCCGTGATCACCCCGCGGAGCGAATTCTTCGCCATGGAGGCCGCCGCCGCCGATTCCGGACCCGTCATGACGGTGGAAAACGGGAGCGAAGGCTTCGGGTCTTTCTTCCTCTCCTCGGTGGATGGCGCAAAGCCGCTCGGCGAGGCGAACCGGCTGCTGCTGCTGTTCCTCTCCGACGTGCAGAATTCCGGAATCGCCTTCGACGACGCGGAAAACACGGTCCTGCGCAACTGGGGAAAGCTGCCGCTGGAGCTCCGGCGCGGCACGGCGCGGATTTCGCTGCGGCTGCCCGGCGATTACCGGATCTTCGCGTTGAATCCCGACGGAAGCCGCGGGGCCGAGCTGGCCGCCGCGCGGTCGGGGGAACGCCTGGAACTCTCCCTCGACAACTTCCGAAACGGCGGAACCCTGGCCTGGGAATTGAGCCGAAAGGAGTGATCCGCGCCGCCGAAACGGGGTGTTAAGTGGTTCGCAATCGTGTTTTTATCGATAATCTGCGGAGCGGCTTCTTGAAAATTCTCCGAACGGTGATATATTCTATCGCTTGTATGGACTCTTTTTGATAGGCGAAGAACGAAAAATCAACCAATAAGGAGTTGTTAAAATGGCTGTTCCGAAGAGAAAAACCTCCCGCATGAAGCGGCGTCAACGCAAGGCTGCCAACCGTTACGAAGGCGTCCAGGCGAACTTCTGCACCAACTGTTCCGCGCCGTCCACGCCGCACCGGGTCTGCCCGTCCTGCGGCTGCTACAACGGCAAGCAGATTCTGAACGTCGAAGCGTAACTCCCGTCCTGAGAAGGGGGGAATTCGAGAGATGAAGATTGCGGTAGACGCGATGGGGGCCGACTACGGACCCGGTCCGGTGATCGAGGGGGTGGTTATGGCCCTCGCCGATTTTCCGGAGTACGAGTTCGTACTGGTCGGCCACTCGGGTAAACTCCCCTTTTATCTTGAGAAATACGGAATTGCGGGTCATCCCCGCATTTCCCTTGTCCACGCCGAAACGGTGTGCGAAATGTCGGAGCCGTCGGCGATCTCGGTGCGCGCCAAGAAGGATTCTTCGATCACCGCTTGCGCCCGGCTGCTGAAAGCCAAGGAAGTCGACGCGATGGTCACGCCGGGCCATACCGGTGCGACCGTCGCCGCCACCAAGGTGCTGGTCCGCACGCTGCCCGGCGTCGACCGTCCCGCTCTCGCGGTCAGTCTGCCGCTCAAGAACGGCGGGCGGTATCTGCTCACCGACGCCGGGGCCAACACCGAATGCACGCCGGTCAATCTGGTGCAGTTCGCCATCATGGGGGAAGTTTACGCCCAATACCTCTTTCAGGAGGAATTCCCCCGGGTCGGGCTGCTTTCGGTCGGCGGCGAGGATATCAAGGGCAACGATCTTACCAAGGAGTCATTCAAACTGCTTGAGGAGCGCAAGATGCTCCGTTTCGCCGGAAACGTCGAAGCCAACGAAGCGTTTGAAGACGTCGTCGACGTGCTGATTGCCGACGGTTTCACCGGCAATGTGATGTTGAAGGCGATCGAAGGGCTGGCCCGCTCCACCATGTTCTGGCTGAAACGGGTTCTGTCGAAGAATGCGCTCCGGCTGGCCGGGGCGATGCTGGCTAAAAATGCGTTCATCGAGCTGAAATCGTTCGGCGACGCGGATGATATCGGAGGCGCGCCGCTTCTCGGACTGGACGGAATCTGCATTATCGGGCACGGTTCGTCGAGTCCCCGCGCAGTGCGCAACGCGATCCGGGTGGCGGGGGAGTGCGTGACCTTCGGCCTCAATGAACGGATCTCGGCCCGGCTGAATGAAACCGGCTGCAACTCCGCCGATCTGGAGCGGGAGTTGGCCGCGGTAAGAAAATAAACGGCCGGTCCGGGGTATAACCAAAACACGCCAAGGAGTTACATGAGCATCAGAATCGCTGCCACCGGATCGTATGTTCCGGAACGGATTTTAAGCAATGCGGATCTCGAAAAGATGGTCGAGACCAA
>CAYSZM010000084.1:0-14432 GCA_964435365.1 uncultured Victivallis sp.
AGGCAAAAAAATGGTGCGCTCACGGGGATTCGAACCCAGGACCCAGTGATTAAGAGTCACTTGCTCTACCGACTGAGCTATGAGCGCACAACATTTTCTAATATAACCCGCCCTCTCCGGATTTGCAAGCGAAAAGCGGAGTTTGAGCGTAAAAAATCCATTTTTTCCGCTTGCCGCCACGGGCGGACGCCGTGAAATCAGTTGAGTTCGCGGTGAATCCGGTCGTTTTCCTGAAGGATTTCTTCCAGCTCCGCCGCCGCGGTTTCCCAGGCGGACATGGTTTCCTCCATCGACTTGCGAACGTCGGTGAGCTCGCGGTTGACGACTTCAAAATCGATTTTCCCGCCGGCGGAAAGCTCTTCGAGCAGCCCGGCCTGACGCTGTTCGAGCGCCTCGTGCTTCGCCTCGAGTTCGGCAACTTTCTGCTCCGCCGCCTTTTTGTTCGCGGCGAGGGCGTTGCGGGCCTGGGCGCGGGCGCGGCGGCGGTTGCGGGCGAGTTCGGGGGAACCGAGCTGCATCTCCTGCTCCGGCGAATTCGTGATCCCCGTCGAGCGGAGTTCCGCGGACTTCTCCAGATAGTAGTCGTAAGTCCCGAAATATTTGCGGATGCCCGGCGGCTCCATGGCGATGATTCCGGTCGCCACGTTGCGGACGAATTCGATGTCGTGGCTGACCACGCAGACGGTGCCCGGATAGCTTTTCAGCGCCTCCTGGAGCAGTTCGCGCGCGGCGATGTCGAGGTGGGTGGTCGGTTCGTCGAGCACCAGGAAGTTCGGCGGATTGACGAAGATCCGGGCGAACAGAAGCCGGATTTTCTCGCCGCCGGAGAGCACTTTGCACTGTTTCGACGCCGCTTCGCCGGAGAAGCCGAATGAGCCGAGCACGTTCATGATTCCCGAAGCGGGCGCTCCCGCCGGGAGGTTGCCGCGCACCACGTCGTAGACGCTCTGTTCGGGGATCAGCAGGTCGGCGAACTCCTGCGCCTGGTAGCCGATCACCGAGTGGTGGCCGAGAATGATCCGCCCCGAGGTGGGTTTGAGTCTGCCGATCAGCAGTTTGAGCAGCGTGGTTTTGCCCATGCCGTTGTAACCGATGAAGGCGAGCTTGTCCCCCGCGTCGATGGCGAGGTTGACATCGCGGAGCAGTATCTTATCCGGAGTGTAGCCGAAGCTGAGGTCTTCGATCCGCGCCGCCTCGGTGCCGCCCGGAGGCGGAGCCGGGAAGCGGATCGCGCCGTGATAGCCGAGTTCGTCCGGCAGGTCGATGTCCTCCATCTTGTCCAGCGCCTTCTGCCAGCTCTTGGCCTGCGCCGCCTTGGAACTCTTGGCGCGGAACCGGTCGATCACCCGTTCGAGGTGCTCCTTTTTGCGGTCGCTGTTGCGCTTGGCGGCTTCGAGGTTGCGGCGGCGTTCCTCGCGCTCGCGGCGATAGTAGTCGTAGTCGCCCGGATACCGCGTCACCTGTCCGGCGTTGACTTCGAGGGTCAGGTCGGTCAGCTTGCGCAGCAGGAAACGGTCGTGCGAAATCAGCAGCAGCGTTCCCGGGAATGACTTCAGGAATTTGCACAGCCATTCGACGGCGGGGATGTCGAGGTAGTTCGACGGCTCGTCGAGCAGCAGAATGTCCGGCTGCGAAATCAGCACCCGGGCGAGCGCGGCGCGCATCCGCCAGCCGCCCGAGAACGAGGAGAGCGGGCGCTGGAAGTCCGCCTCGTGGAAGCCGAGGTTGCTGAGCGCCTGCTCCGCTTCGACCCTGAGCCGGTAGGCCCCGAGGTGTTCGATGGTCGACTGGAGATGGCCGTGACGGTCGAGCAGCGACTGGAGTTCGTCGTTGTCATCCGTCCCTTTGTGCAGCCGCTCCTCAAGCTGATGGAGTTCTGCCTGCATCTCGCGCAGCTCGGGGATCGCGTCGGCGGTGAATTCGAGCAGCCCGCGCGCCACTTCGTCGTCGGGGAGGTGCTGCTTGAGGGTGCCGAGGCGCATCGCCTTGGGAATGGTGATGGACCCGCGGTCCGGCACCACTTCGCCGGTAATCATCCCGAATATCGTACTTTTGCCCGCGCCGTTGGGGCCGACCACACCGATCCGGTCGCCGGTGTTGACCCGGAACGACACGGCGTTGAGAATCGCATCTCCGGCGTAGGTTTTCGTCACATCTTTGAAATCAATCACTTCTTCACCATGAAACCGGTTATTGGCCGGCGCCCGGAGTATCGGGTTCCACCTTTTCCCTGACGGCCGGAATTTCCAGCACGTAACGGAACCCGAGGTCTCCGGCGCCGCCGTTGACATAATACATATTGGCGGTGTTCGCCTGCTGGGGCGCGGTGGCGTAGGAGCCGCCGATCACCATGAACAATTTGCCTTTCTCTCCGGGGGAGCGAATCAGCTCCCGGACGTTTCCGGTCAGGTCGCGGACTCCGTAAACCGAGATGTCCCGGGGGAACGTTCCCGGCGGTGCGCCGACCGGATAGAGCGCGTGTTCCGGATGGTCGCGCAACAGCGCCCGGCCGGATTCGTAAGTGTTTCCCCACACATAGCCGCGCCCGTCGACGCCGCGCGCCGCTTTTTCCCATTCGAGCCGGCTGGGCAGCCGACAGACCATGCCGAGCCGTTTTCCCAACCAGGCGCAGTAGGCCTCCGCCGCCTCGCCGGAGATTCCGACCACCGGCAACTTGGGGGTGAACGGTTTGGCGAGCTTGCCGGTTTTATCCCAGAGCGGCAGCCGCTCCTGCGAATCGGGGTCGAACGCGTACCAGCCGAGATACTTGCGTTTTTCTTCCGGTGTTTTCAGCTCGTTCCAGAATTTGAGGTATTCCCCGAAGGTGACTTCGTTCGCCCCGATCAGGAACGGCGGAAGCGTGCTTTTGCCGACTCCGAAACGGCCGGTGCTGCTGCCGTGGAAAAATTCGCCTCCGGAAATATAGCGGACATCCGGCGGCAGGGAATCCGGGATGGCGAGCTCGATGTTCGTTGTTCCCGCCACCGGGACCACGGTCGGCGCCGTCACTTCGATGCCTGAGGGCAGGGTGATGTCGAGCAGGTAATTGCCCGCCGCAAGTTCGAACGACTGGCTCGCTTCTCCGATCGGCAGGTTTTCGGCCGGGGGCGCATTGCCGTTCTCGTCCGTCTCCGCCTGGCCGAGCCGGACGATCTTCCCGGTGGCGTCGCGGATCGTCATCTTGCGGCCCGGCTGGGCCGCTCCGTCGATTTCCAGTTCCCCGACGCGGTTGTCGATCTTGTTGACCAGCTCCGCCAGTTTTGCATCCTGGCTGATCGCGCGGTCGAAGAGACTCCGCCAGCGGAGCCGGGCCTGGCGCAGGAAACTCAGCAGCGAATCGTAGTTCTCCAGCCGCAGGTAGAAGTTCAGGCTCGAACGGAAAATATCCCGGCACATCCGGTTGACCGCCGCTTCGCGCAGGCCGTATTCGGTGGCGCGGCTGATGAACTCCAGCGCCGAGTTGTAGCCGTTTTCCTGCTCGGCGATCAGGCGGAAGAGCTCGTTCTCCAGCTCGCGCTCCTGCCCGTTGCTGCCGGGATTCATCGACCGCTCCTGCAGCAGATTGTAGGTCCGCAGCGCGAGCGCGTTGTAATTCTTCGCCTGGGTGTAGTTGTACTCCGCCAGGTTGATCAGCGAATTGCTCTGCGAGAGGTTCGAAAAGTGGGTGAACCCGAAATAGCCGATCCAGGTCAGCGTCGCCGCCATCAGCGTGGCCGGAACCAGCGGGTGCCGCCGGACCAGTTTGGTCAGCCGGTAGAGCGGCTGCGGCGAATAAGCGGCGACCGGGAACCCGTCGAGGTAGTTGCGGATATCGCGCAGCAGGTCGGGCACCGTCCGGTAGCGCCTGGCGCGGTCGCGCGCCATCGCCTTGAGGCAGATCGCCTCCAGTTCGAGCGGCACGATCTGGGTGCGCGGCGCCGCCTTGCGGGGCGGCACGATGCGGCCGGTCGCCGCCCGGCGCATCAGTTCGTCGGAGGGCAGTTCGGTGTCGAACGGGGCGTTTTTCCAGGTCAGCATCGTATAGAGAATCGCGCCGAGGCCGTAAACGTCCGCCTCTTCCGAGGGTTCGGTCGCTTCTCCGGTCAACTGCTCGGGCGGCATGAAGGCGGGGGTGCCGCCGAGGACGATTTTACCGTCTTCCGGAGATTCTTCCTGCTGGCTGCTGTCGAGGGGGCATTCGAGGTCGAGCTCCATCTTGTTCTTGCCGGAGCCGCCGCGGTCGAGGTCGGCGCGGTAGCGGGCCATGCCCCAGTCCATCACCAGCACCTCGCCGTAGTCTCCGACCATCAGGTTGCCCGGTTTGAGGTCGCAGTGCAGAATGCCGTGGCTGTGGGCGAAGGCGACGCCGTTGCAGGCGCCGATAAAGATTTCCAGCAGCCGGTGGAGCGTGTAGGTGCGGCGGTAGCCCTCCTGGTCGTCGTTAAGCTTGCGCAGGATGATCCGGAGCGTCTCGCCCTCGACCCGCTTCATGGTGAAATAGACGCCGACGTCGTCGAAGACCCCCATGCGGTGAACCGGGGGGATGTTCGGGTGGTCGATCTGGGCGGTCGCCCGCGCTTCGCGGATGAACCATTCGATGCGCTCCGCCTGGTTGCGGTACTGGGGGCGGAGAATCTTGAGGGCGACTTCCCGGTTGAGTCCGGGTTCGTGGGCGGAAAACACCGCCCCGACTCCGCCGATTCCGATCGCGGAAAGTCCTTCGTAATCCTGAATCCGGTCGCCGGCCGGAATGCCGAGCGCACGGCGCAGCTCTTCCGGCGAAAGCATCGTTTCGCTGGGGGCGCCGTAAATCAGCGTTTTCTGGTCGTCATCCCGCCATTCCGGGTCCGGTTTGTTTTCTCTGTCGTCCACGTCTCTCCGCCGTTATTTTCTCTGTCCGGCGCGAGCTTTGCGGACTCCGTCGGCGAATTCGTCGTAATATTCCGCGTTCGCCGCCTTGTCCAGCCGGATGGTTCCGGCGCCGTCCCATTTGAAATCGGCGGGCAGCACATAGCACTTCGCTTCCTGCCGCCTGCCGAGGTCGAAGTTTTCGATCCCGGTGACGATTCCGACGAAGTCGCCCTGTTTGGTGATGACGAAGTCGCCCGCCTCGGCGCGCAGTTCCGGGCCGGAGCCGCGGCCGGTGTTGCGGATGTAGAGCTGCGGAACTCCCTTCCCGAGATCGAGCGAACAACGGTCGCTGATCGGGGCCGACTCCTTGCCGAAGGAGCCCGGCTTGAAGAGGAAGAGGTCGCCGAGTCCGCGCTGTTTCAACGTTTCAATGTTCAGCGCTTCGAGCGGCTCCCGGCCGCGCACGGTGAATTCGATCGCCGTCAGCTGGGGTTCTCCGGGGAAGACCAGCAGCGGTCCGCGCAGCGTGGTCCCCGGCTCGCTCAGGGGAGCCGTGGAGACGTTGACCCGGTAATCGAGCCGGTCGATGCGGTCGAAGTTGAGCGGCGTCGCCGCGTCTCCGAAGAGCAGCTTGTGGTAGGCGGGCATGACCGTTTTTCCGGCGATGCGGACCAGCGGCAGATAGAAGACTCCGCCGCCTTTCTGGTCGAGCAGCAGCCGTTTTTCATTGAGGTCCATGCTGAGCCGGACCACCGAGGCTTCGTAGCGTTCGAGCACGTCGCTGCGGAGTTTGTCCTCGGCTTCCTGCAGGGCTTTCCGGGCGGCTTCGAGTTTGGCATGGGCGGTGTCCGCCTCGCCCTGTTTGAGGGCGAGGTTGCGTTCCGCCAGCGCCTTGCCTTCGGCGGTGGTGGCGATGACCGTGCGGCTCTTTTCAAGGTCGGTCTTGACGCGCGAATAATCGCTGACCGCCTGCTGCATGGCGCGCCGGGCGTCTTCGAGCTGGCGGCGGACGTCCAGTGTCTCCATTTCACGCTGGGCGGCGAGTTTGCGGTTCTGTTCGGCGAGGCTGCGCGCCTCGGCGAGTTCCCGTTCCGCCGCGCTCAGCCTGCCGCGCGTGAAGGAGAGGTTGCTCTCCAGCGTCTGCGCCTGGCTGCGCGCATCGGCGAGACGCGCCAGTTCGGCGTCGAGCGAGGTGCGGACATTGGCCAACTCCCGCTGCCGTTCGGTCAATTCGTTCTGGCGGACCGCGAGTTCCTCCTTGGTTTTGGAGAGTTCCTGCCCGGTCCGTTCCAGCTTCTGTTCGCGCTCTTCGAGGTTTTTCCGGGTGTCGGCGAGCTGCTGGCGGCTGACCGCATAGTCGGTGTTCAGCGCGGCGAGGTTGCCGGAGACGGATTGCAGGCTGTTGCGCATCCGTTCGAGTTCGGCCAGCGTCTCCTTGGTGCGGATTCCGGCCACCGTCCGTTTTTTGATCTCCTCTTCGAGTTTCTTCTGAAGCTCGGCGGGGGTGAGCGCTCCGGCGTTTTCGGGATGGAGCTGAAGTTTTGCTTCCAGGAGTTCCGACTTGGTCATGGTGTCGGCGAGCTGTTCGAGGAGCTGTTTGAGCTGGGCTTCGCGCGCATCGGAAAACCCTTCGCGTTCCTGCGCCTCGCGGAGCTGGTCGCGCATTTTTTCAAGTTCGGTGCCGCGGCGGCGCAGTTCTTCGAGGATGATCGCCGTCGATCCGCGATCGAGCAGCGCCCCCTTTCCCATGTGGCCGGCCTGGCCGTGCGGCGACATTCCGATCAGCATCGACAGCATGGCCGACACCAGGAAGTCGCACATGACGATGAGGATCGAGCGATTCACTTTTCGTCGCCTCCGCAGGACAGCAGCTTCTTACGCAGCGGGAAGAGCAGTCCGAGGCGCAGAATCAGGCTGAGGATGATGCCGATCAGCGTCGAGGAGTAGGCGATGACCAAGCTGCTCTGCGTCGAAAACACCATGATGAGGAACCCCGAGATGGTCCCGAAGAGCCCGATATAGAGCGGCACGTCGAAGAAGATGTCGGCGTTCTCGAGCTGCTTGAGCCGCATCTTGACGCTTTCTCCGCAGCGGCGGATGGAGTTGACCACCACGAAGGCGACCGCGAAAGCGAGGAACTGCACGGCGATGATGGTGGAGAAGATGAACATGGCGATCCGGGCGAAGAGGCGGTCCTGCGCCGCGAGCGTGGCGTCGGAGCCGGGGGCGACCCGCCCGAGCACCTGTTCCCGGGTGGCGCCGGAGAAGATTTCCGGGATGAGTTCGGTGTGGTCGAACAGGTAATTCATCAGATAAAGGAAACCGCCGACGGCGAGAATCGCCAAAATCAGCAGCAGAATCCGGGTGCCGGTCGTTTTCATCGCATTCAACTCCTTGCCAAATTAACCGATTGCGGGATGATGATCCACATTAAATACAATAAGCCTGTTTCCCCGAATATTCAAGGTGGTTTTTCCGGTTTTCGCCGAATGCGATTTGCGAAAGCGGCTTTCCGCATGTATCTTTATACGCATGCGTACATTTAGGAAAACAGACGGAGACGGCGCCGCTTCATGAAAATTTTAAACTGGTATGTCACCCGCGGATTCCTGCTCGCCTTCAGCATGGCGATCGCCATTCTGACTTTCGGCATGACCGGGGCGAACCTGATCAAAGTGTTCGACCTGGTTTCGCAGGGGATCTCGTTCCTGACTTTTCTCAAGTTTACCGGATATATCCTGCCGATCGTGCTGACCTTCACCGTCCCGTGGGCGGTGATGGTGGCGGTGATGCTGGTGTTCGGCCGGATGTCGGCCGATTCGGAGATCACGGCGATGCGCGCCTGCGGCGTGTCGATCCTCCAGATCGTTTCGCCGATCCTGATCATCACGTTTCTCCTGACGCTGCTCTGCCTTTATCTTCAGGTCGAAGTCGGGCCGCCGCTGCTGGGCGAATCGCGCCGGTTCATGAAGACCGCCGCCATCGACCAGCCGCTCGCGCTGTTCGAGCCGGGCAAGCAGATCCAGATCGAGAACACGATCATCTACATCGACGACAAGGAAGGCGAGAGCGGGCTCAAGGGAGTCCAGCTCTATACGCTCGCTCCCGGCGGAAAGGATATCGCCCAGGACATTTCCGCCGCGCGCGGAACCCTGCTGGTCGATAAGGAGAAGCAGGTTCTCACCGTCCGGCTGCTCGATTGCCTGCTGGTCAACCGCGACACAAAGACGTCCGGCGGGGGGCTGAGCGGCGAGGGGCTGAGCGGAGACGGTCCGCAGCGGCTGTTCGCCGAAAAATTCGAATTCGGCTTCAACTACGGAAAGCAGGCGAATGAGATGGATGTCAGCATCCGCCCGAAATACATGAAATTGACCGATCTCATGGGGCGGATTCGCCTCACCAAGGAGTTGAAACGGGACACCACCGAGCTGGAAGTCGAGCTCAACCAGCGGATCGCCTTCGCGCTTTCGCCGATCGCCTTCCTGCTGCTCGGGTTGCCGCTGGCGATCCGGACCAGCCGGCGGGAGACCTCGGTGGGGCTTTTTCTCAGTGTGATCCTGGCGGGGGTGTTCTTCCTCTCCATCATTCTCTGCGAATCGCTCTCGTCCTTCCCGAATCTCTACCCGCAATACCTGCTCTGGCTGCCGAACATTCTGTTCCAGATCGCCGGGGCGGTGATGACCTATCGAATCAGCCGCAGATAAAGGAGGCGACAGGAGATGAACGGCAACGGTTACCTCAAATTCATCCTGACCGTCCTGGTGCTCGTAATTGCTTTCTTCGGCTATATGCTGGTGACGGCGGTTGACCGGGTGCGGGAGAGCAATATGCGGATTCTCGCCAAGCTCGACGAACTTCCGTCGCGCGGATTGACGGCGGTTCCCGCCGGAGCGCTTCCGGCCGTTGCGGAGAAAGCGGAGGGCGAATTCGCCAACGCGGAATTCTTTGACCCCGCCGCGCAGGTTGGCGGGCGGATCATTCAGGCGACTCAGGCCGATACTGCGAACATGAATCCGCTCATCAACAACGAGGCGACGGCATCGGCGTTCAATGCGCTCTGCTCCGCTTCGCTGGCTGACCGCAATTATGCGAAGCCGGAGGAGTTTCAGCCCCAACTGGCCGAGTCCTGGACGGTTTCCGACGATCACAAAGTCTACCGGATCAAGTTGCGCAAGGGGATTTACTGGGACGATTTCACCGACCCGGTAACCGGGAAACAGCACCGCGATGTCGAAGTCACCGCCGAGGATTTCAAGTTCTACGTCGATGTGGTCAAAAATCCGAAAGTAAACTGCGAACCGCAGCGGGTCTATTTTCAGGATATGGAAAGCGTGACGGTCATCAATAAGTATGAATTTGAAGTCCGCTGGAGCAAAGAATATTACGGCTCGCTGGCGATCACGCTCGGGCTTACGCCGCTGCCGCGCCAGTTTTACTGGGATTACGACGGGCCGTTCGACGGGGAGAAGTTCAACGAAGATCACGTCCGCAACCGGATGATCGTCGGTTGCGGCCCTTACCGGTTCGTCCGCTGGGACAAGGATCGGCGGGTCATCTTCCGCCGCAATCCGCGCTATATCGGCAACCGTTTCGGGGCAGCCCCCGCCATTGAGACGCTGGTGTTTGAGATCATCAAGCACCCGAACACCCGGTATCAGGCGCTGCTTTCGGGCGACATCGACGAACTTAACCTGACGCCGGACCAGTGGGCCCAGCGGGCGGACGAACCGCAGTTCCGCGACGGAACGATCAAACGGTACAAATACCTGGCGCGGCCCTACTACTACGTCGGCTGGAATCTGCGCAACCCGCTGTTCTCCGACGCGCGGGTCCGTCGGGCGCTCACCATGCTGATCGACCGCGAAAAGATTCTCAAGGATGTTTATTTCGGGTTGGCCGAAATCGTCACCGGTCCGTTCGTGCTGCACAGCGCCTACACCGATCCGACGATCAAGCCGTGGCCCTTCAATCCGGCGGCGGCGAAAAAACTGCTCGCCGAAGCGGGGTGGAGGGACGAGGACGGCGACGGCATTCTCGAGAAGGACGGAAAGAAGTTCACCTTCACCATGCTTCAGATCGCCACCAGCCCGACCCAGCAGAAGATGATGCCGATGATCAAGGAGACGCTCGCCGCCGCCGGCATCGACATGAAAATCCAGAACGTGGAGTGGTCGGTCTATATCCAGCGGCTTGAGGAGCAGAGTTTCGAAGCGTGCAGTCTCGGTTGGACCGCGACGTTCGACCCCGACCCGTACCAGATCTGGCACTCCAGCCAGGCGGACCTGAAAGGCAGCAGCAACCACATCGGTTTCAAGAACGCCGAGGCGGACCGGATCATCGAGGAATTGCGCCGCACCTTCGATATGAAGAAGCGGCTCGAGCTCGCGCATCGGTTCTGCCGTCTCCTCCACGAGGAGCAGCCGTATACGTTCCTGTTTTCGCCATATGATCTGGTGGCGATTTCGAAGCGCTATCGGAATGTCCGGGAATTCCCGACCGGGATTCCGGATTCGCTCATGTGGGTGCCGACCGCGGAGCAGCGGAAAGTCCCCGATCTGTAAACGATTGCTTCTATACTATATATAATAAGGAAACGAATCCTATGATCCGAACCGTCGTCATCGGAGCTGCGGGCCGCATGGGCCGCCGGCTGGTCGCCAATATCATGGAGAGCGAAGCGCTCGAACTCGCCGGAGCCCTCGAATACGCCGAATCCCCCTTCCTCGGGCAGGACGCCGGAATCGTCGCCGGTTGCTGCAATGCGGGCGTGGCGATTTCGGCCGATTACGCCAAGGTTCTCAAGAGCGCCGACGCGGTCATCAACTTCGCCACCGGCGGAGTGATCGAGAGCACCCGGACCGCCGTCGCCTCCGGTTGTGCAGTGGTGATCGGCACCACCGCCCTCACCGCCGAGGAAAAGGCCGAGCTGGCGAAGATGGCGAACGAAGGGGCGCGGATCGTCTCCGCCTACAATATGAGCGTCGGCGTCAATCTTCTCTTCAAGCTGGTCAAGGAGGCCGCGACGATTCTCGGCCCCGCCTACGACGTCGAAATCGTTGAGATGCACCACAACCAGAAGAAGGACGCTCCGAGCGGAACCGCGGTCCGGCTGGCCGAACAGGTCTGCGAAGCGTGGGATTGGAACTACGACGAAGACGTCCGCCACGGCCGCGAAGGTCTGGTCGGGGCGCGCACGAAACACGAAATCGGCATGCACTCGATGCGCGGCGGCGACGTGGTGGGCGACCATACGGTGGTGTTTGCGATCAACGGCGAGCGGGTCGAGCTGACGCACAAGGCGTCCAGCCGCGACACGTTCGTGAAGGGGGCGCTGCGGGCGGTCGAATTCCTCGCGGAAGCGAAGCCCGGCCTCTACGATATGCAGGATGTGCTCGGGTTGAAATAAGGATAGATGGGAGCGGCGAAATGAAAAAGGATTCTCTGCGGATTCTGACGATCGGCAACAGTTTTACCGACAGCCTTGCGGCCTACTTTCCGCAGGTCGCGGCTTCGGCCGGGCGCAAGCTCGTCTTCGACCGTGCCAACTTCGGCGGCTGCGAACTCGAACGCCACTGGAGTTACATCGCGGCGGAAGAGGCGATGCCGATCTGCCGCATCTACCAGGGCGGCAAGAAACTGCGCGATATTCTCGCCCGCGGGTGGGACATCGTCACCATCCAGCAGGCCAGCCACGCGAGCTGGCGTCCGGAGACCTTCCAGCCGTATGCGACGAACATTTTCGAATACATCCGCAAACACGCGCCGGAGGCCGAAGTGGTGATCCAGCAGACCTGGGCCTATCGCGGCGACGATCCCCGGCTGATGCCCGGCGGCGAATGGAACATCACGCAAACCGGCATGTACGACCGGCTGACCGAAAACTACCGTACGCTGGCGAAGACGCTCGACCTGCGGATCATCCCGACCGGATACGCGGTCCAGCTCTCCCGCGCTGCGGAAGAGAAGCCGTTCGCCAACTACGACCCGGCGCTGCTCGAATCGCTGCGCTGGCCGGACCTGCCGCCGCAGGCGGGCGATGTGGTCGGCAAGGCGTTTTACCGCAAGGACCCCGAAAGCGGCGAACTCTCCATCGCGCGCGATTTGATTCACCTCAACTGCCGCGGCCAGTACCTTCAGGCGTGCGTGTGGACGGCCTATCTGTTCGGCTGCCGGACGGAGGAGGTCACCTTCGTACCCGAGGAAATCGACGACCGCGACGCCGCGATGCTGCGCCGTGCCGCACAGCAGGCGGTGGACGGTTTCAAACAGGAAAAGCGGAGCTGAAGACAACGTGAAGCGATCGATCTGGATTCTTTCCGGCGAGGCGTCCGGCGACATGTACGGCGCCCGGCTCGCCGCCGAATTGCGCCGCCTGGCCGCCGAACGCGGCGATGAAGTGGCGGTTTCCGGCATGGGCGGGCCGAAGATGGCCGCCGCCGGGATCGACATCCGGGTCGATTCGACCGAACTCGGCGTGATCGGCGTGGTGGAAGTGCTCAAACACATCTTCACCTTTCTCGGGATCTTCTTCCGGCTGGTCAAACAGGCGAAAAAGGAGCGTCCCGGCGCGGTGGTGCTGATCGACTATCCCGGCTTCAATCTGCTGTTCGCGCTGATGATGTACTGGAGTCGGATTCCGGTGATCTGGTATGTCTGCCCGCATCTCTGGGTTTGGGGCAAGTGGCGGTTGCCGGTGCTGGCGAAGATCTGCACGAAGATGCTGGTGATCTTTCCTTTTGAAACCGAGGTGTTCGCCAAAACCCGGCTGACGACCGAGTTCGTCGGCCATCCGCTGGTGGACATCGTGGAGGAGCGTCGCGATCCTTCCATCGTGCGCGATCCGAAGTCGTTCCTGCTGCTTCCCGGCAGCCGGACGATGGAGATTAACTTCCTGCTGATTCCGATGCTCGACACGATCACCGAACTGGCGAAAGAGCATCCGCGGCTGACCTTTCATCTTTCCGCGCCGCGCGAGCGAGTGGCCCGGCTCTGCCGTGAGAAATACGAATATTACCTCAAAAAACACCCCGAGGTGCCGAAGGTCGAAATCAGTTGCGGCGACACCAGCGAGTGGCAGCAGCGGGCCGGAACCGGCCTCGCCGCAAGCGGCACAGTGACGGTGGAATCGGCGATCGCCGGTCTTCCGCTGGTGGTTGGCTACAAGCTCAACTGGGTGACGATTCTGCTGGCGTCGCTGGTGGTGAAGCTCTATCGCGGATTTTTCACGATGGTGAACATCATTGCGAACCGTGAAGTCTACCAGGAATTCCTGCAGCATCATTTTGCGCCGAAGGAACTGATTCCGGCGGTCGAGGCGATCCTGCCCGGCGGCGGTCGCCGCGCCGAGGTGGAAGCGGGGATGGCCGAGGTGAAACAGCTGCTGACTCCGAACAGCGGCAGCGCCGCCCGCCAGGCGGCGGAAGCGTGTTATGAAGTGCTTGAGAATAGAGAGACCAAATGAAATCTGATTTTTTACGGTCCGGCTGCTCCGGATACGCGGGCGGGATCTGGCCTGATGACAATGGAATCCACCTCAACGCCCACGGCGGCGGCCTCCTCCGGGACGGCGATACATTCTACTGGTACGGCGAGCACAAGGTGCCCGGAGTCGCGGGGAATCTCGCCTGGGTGGGCGTCCATGTCTACGCTTCGACCGACCTGATTCACTGGCGCGACGCCGGAATCGCCTTCGACATCCGCGACGGCCGCCAGCCGGGGCTGGAACCCGGCTGTGTGATCGAGCGGCCCAAGGTGGTGCGCAATTCCGCCGGGAAGTTCGTTATGTGGTTCCACCTGGAGCGCGACAAGACCTATTCCGACGCGATGCAGGGCGTGGCGGTCGCCGACCGCCCGGAGGGGCCGTTCCAACTGTTTTGGTTCGGTCGCCCGAATCCCGGAATCTGGCCGGAAAACACGCCGCCCGAGCTGAAAGACCCGGCCCGCATCGAGGCGGCGCGGCGGGAAGCTCCGATGCTTTCCTGCGGCCGCGAGTTGCGCACGCCGGAGCTCAGCGTACTCGGCATGGACCTTGAAACCGGCCAGCAGAGTCGCGACATGACTGTATTTGTCGATGACGACGGGACCGGCTATGTGGTTTATTCGTCGGAGAAGAACAGCACGACCCACGTTGCCGAGCTGAACGCTGACTTCACCGGATACACCGGCCGTTACTGGCGGATCTTCCCGTGGCGGTGGATGGAGGCTCCGGTGCTGTTCAAACATGGCGGTCGCTATTACTTCATCGGTTCCGACTGTACCGGCTGGGCGCCGAACGCGGCACGGAGCGCGATGGCTCCGTCGCTTGCCGGGCCGTGGACCGAGCAGGGGAACCCGGCGATCGACGCGGACGGCGAGACCACCTATGGGGGGCAGGGGACTTTCGCGCTGCGGATTTCGGAGGATGAGATCGTTTTCATCGCCGACCGTTGGCGTCCCGAAGATGCGATCGACGGCCGCTACCTCTGGCTCCCGGTGGAGTGGGACGGCGACCGTCCGATCCTGCGCGCCCCGCGCGGATAGGGCGCCGGCGCGTGACGCGGCGTGTCCGCAACCCTTACCCGGCACCGGCACCCTGCCGGTCTGGGGTTTGGGGGCGAAGCGCC
>CAYSZM010000085.1:0-14391 GCA_964435365.1 uncultured Victivallis sp.
GGCAGGGGGATTCGGTTCAGTTTGGTTTTCAGAAACTGGATCATGGGAAACCGGACTTAAGAGGGAGTACGGAAATTACCGCGGCAATCACTGCCAATGGCCCGGTCTTGTTTCGCCATCTCAGCCAAAGCAGAACTGGGCAGAATGAAGTGCTCAAAGCGTCCAAACTTGAATTTTTCCGCAACGGCGATCAGAGCCGCTATCTCATTGATCTCGATTGGAGTGATTTGGAAGTTAAGCAAGTAAAAGGAGATGATGTTTTCGGTCTTTCCCTTCTGGTAAACAGCAATGCAGGAAAGGGGAGATGCGGAATCCTGTATTGGGGAGAGGGGATTGCGGTCAGCAAGACGCCATCCGAATATAATCAGCTCCGTCTCGAGAAGTAAAAGAACTTGTCACTCGGGGGCGGATCTGTTTTCATCCGAAATCCGCGGTGCGCAGGAGCTGACGATGTGATAAACAGCGGACACTGCAAAATGAATGTTTGACTTGCGGCCCTTCCGGTGGTATGTTGATACAAACGGAAGGGCGCGCAGGGCGAATGGAGCAATCTTCGGCGAAGGCGGCGGATGTTTTCCGCCGGATCGGTTTTTTTTCGGACGAATTCCCGTTCAGCATCCACCGGGAATTCGACCGTCCCGGCGACTTCAACGAGTCGCGGCGCTTCCGGCGCGAGTTCTGGAAGATCGTCTGCGTGGTGGACGGCCGCGGCGAGTACCTCGTCAACGAGGAGTGCCACCCGCTCGGGCCCGGCTCCATCTTTCTCGCTCACCCCGACGACCCCACCACCTTCCGCATCGAGAGCGAGGCGCTGGAGATTTACAACATCCTCTTCATGCCGGAGTTGCTGCGCGACGGCCTGAGCGAGCTGCGCGACGATTTCGATTTCTTCTCGATCATGCGCCGCAACCGCCGTTCATGGGAGAGCAATCTCTATATCGCCGAGAGCGACGGCGAGATCCGCCGCCTGGTGCGCACCCTCGAACGCGAATTCGACGACATGCCGCCCAACTATCGCAGCCGCATCCGGCTGCTGCTGCTCGAGCTCCTGATCCTGCTGGCGCGCAAGGCGGGGGCGCGGATTCGCCGCCGCGGCCCCGAGGCGGTCTGCGAATACGTCGATCACCTGATCGAACATTATTTCCGCGAGGAGTTCAAGCTCGATACCGTCGCGCGCAAGATCCACATGGACAAAAGCCGCCTCTGCCGCCTCTACCGCGCCGGGTCCGGCAAGACGATCATGGAGGCGCTCCGGCTCCGGCGGCTCCGCGAAGCCGCCGCGCTGCTGACCTCAACCACGCGGCCGGTTTCGGAGATCTGTTTCGGCTGCGGCTTCAACGACCTCAGCTATTTCTATCGCGCCTTCGCTGCCGAGTACGGCGTGAATCCGGGCGACTTCCGCCGCCGCTCCGAACCCGCCGCCGGAAAGGAGTGGCCGCATGTATAAGCGGATCATCCGGATCGTCGCGCTTTCCCTGCTGCTCGCCGCCGTCACTCTGCTTTGTCTGGGGGCCATCCTGGGCTTGCTGTTCGGTTATCTCAATATAGAGGGCGAGGAAATCTGGTCCCTGTTTGTCCGGACGCCGAGCCGCGGGAACGGGGTCTTGACTCTTCTGATTGCCACCATCGCCATTTTCCTCTGGTGGAGGTGTTCCGCAAGGATCGGAGATGATGCCTTCTGGCTCATGTATCATTGGAAGAAGAGATCCCGCGACGGCAAAAAGTGATCCCTTGCCGATCACATTTCCTTCAGCGGGGCGAACACGGTGTGACCGGCCTCGACCAGCGCGTGAATCAGCGCGTCCACGTTCGACTGATGAACGGCCAGCAGTTTCTCCTTGTTCCACTTGTCGAGATCCTGAAACGGCTTCGGATTGAGTGCCGCCCAATCGAGCCTCGGAATGCTGCCGAGCGGAATCAGCGCCCCGGCCAGCCGCCCGGCCCGGATTTCGCGGAACGCCTCGCGGTAATCGACCGGGTCGAGGCGGTAGAGAAAGACGTTTCCGGAATGCGTTTGCCATAGCGCCGTCCGCTTCCAGTCGTCGAACCGGGCGTGGAGGGAGAGCAGGCAGCCAGCGTCGGGGTGGGCGCCGAACGCGGCGTCCAGCCCGGCGGCGCCGAAGCCGTCGGCGATTTTGTGCAACTCCACCTTGCCGTCTCCGGCTTCAAGTTCGATCGGGCCGAGCAGAAGATCGGGCGGCTCCGGGAGGGTCCAGGGGGAATCGTCGTCTTTCTCCTCTTCCCGGGGGCCTTCCAGCTGCTGCCGGGAGAGGCCGAGCACCACTTTCTTCCCGGCATACTCCTGCGCCAGAAAGCGGCCCAGGACAAGACCGGCGACGCCGCCCATGATTCCGAACTGTTCGGCGCTCGGTTTTCTGATCTCCTCCTCCAGGCGTTTCCGCCTGCGCCGCACTCCCGGCGGCTGGATGCCGATGACCAGCAGAAGCAGGGCGAATACCGGGTAGCAGAACAGCCAGAACAGCAGCACCCCGGCGAACCAGAACCGGAGGAGGCCGAGCAGCGCCGCCGTGCAGACTCCGAGCATGAGCAGCTGCCGGGGGAACGGCGTGTCGCGCCAGAGCGATTCGTCGGCCGGGAACCGCGCCTCCGGCACATGGGCCTGCAGGACCAGCTGGTAGGGATTCCGGTAGGCGGTTTCGACCATTCTCCGGACGATCCGCAGCCAGAAGTAGAAGAACAGCCCCTGCCACGGCGTAAACACTTCCCGGTAAATCAGCAGCAATGCGAGCGGAATCGAGACGAGCCAGTAGTGGAAGAGGAGAACGCAGTAGACCCGCTTCGCAAGGGAGAGCGCCGGGGTATCCCACCAGCCCCTGGGGCGGCGCGGCGGCATTCCTTCCGGAACCGTATCGAAATCGTCGAGCAGCGATTCGTCCCAGCAGTACCCCGGCTCGGACCAGCGGGGGGAGTGGCTGTGAGGCGGCTGCGGTTCCCGGGCGATCATCCGTTTCCGGGCGAAGTCGGCGGCGGCGACGGGTTCGCCGTCCAGCTCGAACAGGACCCGCGTGCCGTCTCCGCTCCACTGAAACCGGAGCCGGTGAACGAGTTTTCGCGCCGGTTGCTCCGGGTCGAACAGTTTGACCCCGTCCTTCGGCGCGTTGAACAGCTCTTCGCCGCACACTTCGAAATATCCGCAACCGTTCTCCAGCCGGAAGCAGACGACCGGCGGCGTTTCTTCTTCGCGCGGCAGATAATTCGACAGGCCGAACAGCAGCAGCGGACGTGAGAAATTCCAGTACACCTGCTCGCCGTCCTGGGCGAACAGGCAACTTTTCTCCTCTTCGTTTCGGCTGCTGGAGAGCCAGACGAGTATGCTTTTTGCGATGTTCATATCAGAAGATATCGTACCCGGCCGGAAAATGCAAGGGGAACCGGCAGCCGCTTCTTCTCATTTCCCCTCGGGCAATCTCATGACGGCGCGGGTTCTGTTCCTGGGGCCGTCGTCGCTGTCGGCGGGGCTCCACACCTGAATGGCGGGGACGGTGCGCTCCTCCGTCAGCCTGTCCCAGTACTTCGCTTCGGTGTGATAGCTGAAGCGCTCAACTGCAATCCGGGATTCGCCCTTGCGATAGAGCAGCGGCTTGCCGGTGAAGGGATCTTCCGGGAGGCAGGGGAGCGTTTCCGGGTAGTCGCCGTGCTCGCGCTTCCACAGTTCCGCCGCGATCAGCGCCCGCATTCCCCGCACACGTGCGACCAGCTCGTCAAACAGTTTCCCGACCGAGTTCAGGCCGGACTGGACCACATTCCCGAGAATCGACTGATTGCAATCCTTCGCGGAACGATGGCTGAAATCCGCAAGGTAGAGATTTCGTGCAATGATCGCCTTTTCGCGCAGGCAAAGCCACCAGAACTGGGGGAAGTAGTAACGAAGCGCCCGCACCGGGACCGGCTTGAGTCCTTCGTGAAATCTTGGGGACATTACCCCCGAAACAATGGCATTGCAGAGGTCGATTTCTTCAACCGCGTTCCCATATTGGATGCGCTCCTGGAATCGGGGAATTTCCGGTTCAATTCGCGCCAGTCCGGTGGAAATTTCCCGCAGCTGCCCATCAGTAAGCCGTCCGGATTCCAGCAGCATTTTCAACCCGTTGAGGCGCAGGTTTTCGCACCCCATCCAGGTCATCCCGCCGTCGAGAAAGATTTCGCGCAGCAGGGAACGGTTGACTTGTTCCATACGCCGGTAAGCGGTGAGGGCATCTTCAATTCGCCCGTCCGCGAGTGCAAAGCGGATGCGCCATGGCTCCATATAGTTGAAACGCCGGATGTCGAAGAGATAAGAACAATCAATGGCGTACAACATTCCTTCTTTGAATTCACTTGGCGGCGGCGGGATGGCTCCTGAGAACAGTTGTTCCCACCGGGTCGCGGTGGAATTGGAGTTTTCCAGATAGCCGCGGAGTTTGCGCAGATCGGCGTCGGGCAGTTCCGCATCGGGATAGAAAAGAACAGCATGATAAAGCGAAGTTCCGTAAGCGTTTTCCGCTTCCCAGTAATCCCCCGCCAGATATTGCGCACGCCGCCAGAATTCCGCGTCGGGCCGGTCTCCGCCGAAATAGAATTCGCCCAGCGCTTTCGCGGTCATCGGGCGTCCGAATCGCCGCTCCTGCTCCGCAAGAGAATGCGACAGCTGCCCCTTCTCGTAGATCACCATTCCGGAGAAGGTCAGATAGATGAGAATTTTTACGCCCCACAGCGCCAGCACCGGCGGCCCGAACATGGCGCGGAACCGGCGGTTGCCCATCTGGGCGAACAGCTTCGCTGTCAGGAAATACCAACCGGCGAACAACAGACAGACCAGGGCGAACCACGCGGTCCAGCCGTATCCGGAAATTCCCAGTTGTTGTACCAGGGGAATTACGGGTGTTTCCGGTCCGCCGCTCAATTTCGAGTACCGGAACGGGTCCATTACCACATCGAAGACGGGGAGCGCATCCCACACGAGGAATGCACCGAAGCCCAAACACAGGATGCCGAGCGTTGCCCACACCCAATGTTTCCCGCAGGATGCGGCAGGGAGGATCACAGTGAAAAACGCCGTCGGCCAGAGCCAGACCAGGGCGTTCGGAATATGGTAGGGATCGTGTATCATCCACACAATGCCGAACCCGATCCAGAGCGGCAGCCCGATGACTCCAAGATAGCGCATCCAGCCTTTGCCGGAGCGGAAGAAGAAACACAACGTCCCAAACAGATAATAGAGCAGCAGAATTGCAAACGGGGCGAGGAAGTAAACCTGCCAGAGACCGGATTCCGGCCACATCCTCCCGCTTTTGCCGAGCCAGCCTGTTTCCCAGGCGAAGAGAAAGGCCGAACCGAGGACGTAAGCGCCGACCAGGAGCAGCGTCAGCGCGAAAAAGGCCCCCTTCGCCGGGGCGTCCCACCAGAACATCTTCTTCCAGAAAGCTTTCATCGTTTTCCTCGCTTATTTGCTTCCGGGCAATTTCATGACGGCGCGGGTTTTGTTCTTGGGGCCGTCGTCGCCAGCGGCGGGGCTCCACACCTGTATAGCGGGGACGGTGCGCTCTTCCGCCCGGTAGTCCCAGTTTTCCGTTTCAGGGTTGTAACTGAAGCACTCGACCTGAATTCGGGATTCCCCTTTGCGGTAGAGCAGCGGCTTGCCGGTGTGGGGATCTTCCGGAAGAGCGGGGAGCGTTTCAGGGTATTCGCCGTGCTCTCGCTTCCACAGCTCCGCCGCGATCAGCGCCCGCATTCCCCGCACACGCGCGGCCAAGCCTTTAGGCCATTTCCCGATTGAGCTCAGAGCGGGCAGGTACATCGCCCAGAGAATCGACTGACCGGAAGAATTCGAAGAGATGTGACTGAAATCCGGAATGTTGAATTGCCGTGCAATTTCCGCTTTTTCCCGCAGGCAAAGCCACCAGAATTGGGGAAAATAGTAACGGAGCGTGCGCAAGGGAACCGGCTTGAACCCCTTGCAGAGATCATCAAATAATTGCCCCGTCGCAATGGAGTCGCACCAATCGATCATGCTGACCGCTTCTCCGTACAGCACACGTTCCCGGGTTTGAGAAATTTCCGGTTCGATTGGCGCCAGTTCGGTGGAAATTTCCCGCAGCTGTCCGTCCGTGAGTTGCCCGGATTCCAAGAGCATTTCCACCCCATCGAGGTACCGATTTTCGCCCCCTATCCAGGCCAGCCAAGCGACCAGAAACGTTTCTCGGCACAGGAAATGATTGACCCGCGCTATGCATCGGCAAGCGGCGACCGCATCGTCGGTTCGCCCGTCCGCGAGTGCAAAGCGGATGCGCCATGGATGCCTGTTGTTGAAACTCCGGATATCGGAGAGATAAGAACAATCAATTGCGTACAACATTCCTTCTTTGAATTCACTTGACGGCGGCGGGATGGCTCCGGAGAACAGCTGTTCCCTCCGGGTCGCGGTGGAATTGGAGTTTTCCAGATAGCCGCGGAACCTGTGCAGACCAGCGTCGGACAGTTCCGCATCGGGATAGGAAATAACAGCATAATAAAGTGAGGTCCCGGAAGCGCTTTCCGTTTTCCAGTCTTCCTCTCTCAAACGTTGCGCACGCCGCCAGAATTCCGCGTCGGGCCGGTCGCCGCCGAAATAGAATTCGCCCAGGGCTTTCGCGGTCATCGGGCGGCCGAACCGCTGTTCCAGCTTCGCGAGATCATGTGACAGTTGCCCCTTTTCGTAGATCACCATTCCGGAGAAGGTCAGATAGACGAGAATCTTTACGGCCCACAGCGTCAGAACCGGTCGCCCGAACATGGTGCGGAACCGACAGTTGCCCATCTGGGCGAACAGCTTCGCCGTCAACAGATACCAACCGGCGAACAGCAGGCAGACCAGGGCAAACCACGCCGCCCAGCCGTATCCGGAAACGCCCCATTGCTGCACCAGTGTAATCGCAACCGGAGAGGGCTCTGCTCCTAATCTGTCAGGCGTCCAGAACAGGCTTTGTATTACGCTGAACGCGGTGCTGGCATCCCATATCAGAAACACCCCGAGGCCCCACAACGGAACGCCGAGCGCTGCCCATAGCCAGTTTTTTCCGCAAGACGCGAAAGGAAGGATCACAGAGAAAAAAAGCATCGGCCAAAGCCAGACAAAAGCATCCGGTACATCATAAAGATCCTGTCGCATCCATGCGACGCCGAGCCCGATCCAGAGCGGCAGACCGATAATTCCTAGATAGCGCATCCAGCCTTTGCCGGAGCGGAAAAAGAAGTACAGTGTCTCAAACAGGTAATAGAGCAGCAGAACCGCAAACGGAACGAGGAAGTAAATCAGCCGGCGGCCTGGCGTCGGCAGTCCGCTATAACAGTAATTGAGCCAGCCGATCTCACAGGCGAAGACAAAAGCCGAGCCGAGAACGTATGCGCCGACCAGGAGCAGCGTCAGCGCGAAAAAGGCCCCTTTCGCCGGAGCGTCCCACCAGAACATCTTCTTCCAGAACGTCTTCATACTCTCCTCCAAAGTACGCCGCTTTTCTTGGAAAGGAGGATGGGGGTTCGGGGGAAGGCGGGAACAACCTTCTTTTCACGCGAAAAGAAGGTTTTCTCCCTTCCCCCGGCTCCCTCTGCCTTTTACAAGCAAACGAGCTCTTTTTGCAGGCGGTCGAGCGGCAGGCCGATCACGTTTTCGAGGGAACCCTCGATGTGGTCGACGATGAGGTCGCCGTGTTCCTGGATCGCGTAGGCTCCGGCCTTGTCCAGCACCGGGACCAATGAAAGATAGCGTTGCGCTTCGGCGCGGCCGAAGGGTTTGAACGTGACGAAAGTCGTTTCGGTCCAGCTCTTGCGGACTCCGTCGCTTTCGCGCATCAGCGCGAGGCCGGTGATCACTTCGTGGGTCGTTCCGGCGAGCGAAAGCAGGATATCCAGCGCGTCGGCTTCGTCGCGTGGTTTGCCGATCACCCGGTTCCCGGCCACGATCACGGTGTCGGAGCCGAGCACGAGGTCGTCGGGATGGCGCACGGCGACCGCCTCCGCCTTGAGTTCCGCATTGCGGAGCGGCACTTCACGCGGATCGGGGAGCGTATCGAGTTCCCCGACCGCGGCGGGTTCTGTCTCAAACGGAATTCCGAGCCGCCCGAGAAGCTCGCGGCGGCGCGGCGATTCAGATGCCAGAATCAGCATGGAACTCCTCGTCCTCTTCCGTCGAAGGCGGCCGGACTTCCGGCGCGGGCAGGGAGTCCCCCTGTTCTTCCACATGGAAGTCGATCCGGCGGAGCGTCTTGATCCCGAACAGGTTCTGGAGGGTGTCGCGAATTTCGTTCCGGATGCCTTCGGCGATGTCCGGAACGCTCTTACCGCCGTCGAAGAAGGTGCAGCAGAGAAGAAGCGAATAATTCTTCCCTTTCCGGTAGAGGCGGATGCGGCGCACGTCGAGTTCGCCGATGTCGCGCAGCACTTTGCGGGCCGTCCCTTCGACCACGTTGCGGGAGATGGTGAGGTTTCCGGCGGGTGTCGATACCACGATCTGGCTGCAACGGCGGCGGCGGAAGACAAACATGAGGATCAGCCGGACCACGACGAAAAGAACCAGGAGCCCCAGCACAAAGCCAGCCCCCACCAGGTAGCCGCGGTTGAAGTCGTTTTCGATTAACGTCTTGCAGAATTCACCGGGAAACAAACGGTCAAGCATTCCGGCACCTCCTCTTCGATCGAACCGGGTGCGCCGGCGATCCCGGCGCGCCTCGGATTCGTCAGTTCATTGGAATCGAATCGATATCCGCGTTTTCGTCGTTCTCCTCTTCTTCCGGCTGCTCTTCTTCCTCGATGTCCTGGAAGAGGACGCCGACCTTGGTCACCGTCATTCCGGTCACCTTTTCGACGCCTTCGATGACGGCCTTCTGCACCTTTCCGGCGACTTCCGGAATGTTGCAGCCGAATTTGAGGACCAGCTTGATCTCGATCGCGACCCGGTTGTTGTCGCCCATCTCGATGGTGATCGCCCGCGACTGCATGCGGCGGCTGCCCACCACTTCCGCGATGCTGTCCACCAGCGTGTTGCCGGCCAGGCGGGAGACGCCTTCGACCGACAGCGCGGCGCGCCGCACCAGGGACGCGATCACGTTCTCATGAATTTTCACTTCGCCGAGTTCGGAAGCGTTCTGTGCCGCAGCCGGGGCTTCTGCCCGCGGGGCCGGGGTTTTCTTGGTCGTTGCCGCTGCTCTCATTTTCCGTCCTCCTTATGAGTCAAACACTCCTGCATGAAGCGTTCGACGAAACCGGTATCGTACTTGCCTTCGTTGAAGCTCTTGTGGGCGAGAATCTGTTTCTGGAACGGAATGGTCGTCTTGACTCCATCGATGGTCATCTCTTCGAGCGCCCGCCGCATGGTCGAAAGCGCTTCCTCGCGCGTCCGCCCCCAGACGATCAGCTTGCCGATCATGCTGTCATAGTACGACGGGATTTTGTAGCCGGAGTAGGCGTGCGAGTCGACCCGCACATTGGGGCCGCCCGCGGGGATGAACAGCTCAATGCGCCCCGGACTCGGCGTGAAGTTCTTGGCCGGGTCTTCCGCATTGATGCGGCATTCGATCGCGTGGCCGGAGAACTGGACGTCTTTCTGGCGGAAGCTGAGGCGTTCGCCCGCCGCGATCCGGATCTGTTCCTTGATGAGGTCGATCCGGGTGATGAACTCGGTCACCGGGTGCTCGACCTGGATACGGGTGTTCATCTCCATGAAATAGAAATTGCCGTCCTCGGTGTAGAGGAATTCGATCGTTCCGGCGCTGGTGTAGCCGGCCGCCTTGGCCGCCTTGACCGCCGCCGCGCCGATCCGTTCGCGAAGCCGCGCCGACAGCGCCGGGGAGGGCGCTTCTTCGATCAGCTTCTGGTTGCGCCGCTGCACGCTGCAGTCGCGCTCGCCGAGGTGGACGACGTTGCCGTGGGTATCGGCGATGATCTGGATCTCGATGTGGCGCGGGTTCTCGAGGTATTTCTCCATATACAGCGCGCCGTTGGCGAAGGCGCTCTCCGCCTCGGAACGGGCGGCGTGGTAGCCCTGCACCAGGCTTGCGTCGTTGCGGGCGATGCGCATGCCGCGCCCGCCGCCGCCGGCCACGGCCTTGATGATGACCGGGTACTTGAGCTGGTGGGCCATCTTGAGCGCATCCTGCTCGGAAAGAAGGACGCCGTCGGTTCCCGGTGTGGTCGGAACCCCCGCCTTCTTCATCGTATCGCGGGCCACGGCTTTGTCGCCGAGCGCGCGCATCGCTTCGGGCGTCGGCCCGATGAAGGTGATGCCGTGCTTGCGGCAGGCTTCGGCGAAATAGGCGTTTTCCGAGAGGAAACCGTAACCGGGATGAATCGCGTCCACATCGCAGATCGCCGCCACCGAAAGAATCCGGTCGATCAAAAGATAACTCTGGCTGGAAGGGGCCGGCCCGATGCAGACCGCCTCGTCCGCCATGCGGACCGGGAGGCTGTCGGCGTCGGCTTTGGAGTACACCGCCACCGTCCGGATGCCGAGCTCACGGCAGGCGCGGATGACGCGAAGCGCAATCTCGCCGCGGTTGGCTATCAGAATTTTATTGAACATAGTCTTCGGTTACCCTTACTCGATTACGAACAGCGCTTCGCCGTATTCGACCGGTTGGCCGTTTTCGACGAGGATTTCCTTGATGACGCCGGACTTTTCCGCTTTGATTTCGTTCATCACCTTCATCGCTTCGATGATGCCGATCACGGTTTCCGGAGCGACCTTGTCGCCGATCTTGATGAACGGCTGCGCTTCCGGCGACGGGGAACGGTAGAAGGTGCCGACCAGGGGAGAATCGATCGTCAGTGCCGGAGCCGCCGCGGGAGCCGCCGCCGGTGCCGCCGCCGGGGCCGCCGCCGGAGCCGCAACCGGAGCCGCCGCCGCAACCGGGGCCGCCACATGCGTTACGATCTGCGCCGGAGTGTTGCAGCCGCGACGGATGCAGAGGTTGCACTCTTCCGCCTGAATCTTGAATTCGGTCAGGTCGTGCTCGCTCATCAGCTTCACTATCGTTTTGATTTCGTCGATTTTCATTGCACAAAACTCTCCCTGATTTGGGTTGGGTTGCTTTTTTTATTCGTGATTTCGTTTTTTGAGGTGGGAAATGAGGGCGCGCAGCGCCAGTTCATAGGAGTCCGCGCCGAACCCCGCCACCACGCCGATGCAGACCGGTGCGGTCAGGGAATGGTTGCGGAATTCCTCGCGGGAGTGCACATTGCTCAGGTGCACTTCCACCGCGGGCAGCCTGACCGCCGCGATCGCGTCGCGGATCGCCACCGAGGTGTGGGTGTAGGCGGCCGGATTGATGACGATTCCACAGAAGCCTTCCGCCGCGGATTCTCCGATCCGGTCGACGATCGCTCCTTCGTGGTTCGATTGAAAATCAACCAGCTCGCCGCCGAGTTCGGTGGCAAGCGCTTTCAGGCGCGACACGATCGAAGGAAGCGTGTCGTTCCCATAGATCCCCGGCTCCCGGACTCCCAGGAGCTGCAGGTTCGGACCGTTGATCAACAATATTTTCATAGCCAATTACTATAGCACTTCCTTTGTGCAATTTCCAGTTTCCCTTGCGGTTTCCTCTGAAAACCGGCGGGAAATCATTTCAATTCCTGCACCCGGAGCTCCGGCTTCGGCTGGAGATCGACCAGCAGTTTCTCGTTGAACGGGTCCCCCGAGGTCGCCGAAGAGCTGTGGCTCCGCAGCGCCAGCACCAGCAGCACGGCGCCGGCGACCAGGGCCAGCACGATCAGCGCCACGGCCCCCGAAATCAGGAACAGAAGCTGCCGCTGGCGGCGTTCGTCCTCTTCGCTCCGTTCGCGGTCGGCGGTGTGCTTTTCGAGGTCTTCCGGCAATTCATATTGGAGCTGTTCGCGCAAACCGGCGGTCAGCGCGTCGGCGTCCTCGCGGGAGACGCCGTAAAGCGTGCAGAGCTTGCGGATGTAGCCCAGGACGTAAACCAGCTGCGGCAGTGTCTTGTAATCCTCCGCCTCCAGCGCTTCAAGGTAGGTTTCGCGGATTCGCGTCTCCTCGGCAAGCTGTTTGATCGTATAGTTGTGGCGGGTCCGCAGCTCGGCGAGACAGCTCCCGAACGAGCCGTCGCCGGGAACCCGGCAGTCGATTTTCTTCTTTTTGCGTGCCGGAGCATTCTGGTCGTCCAGGATTTCGGAATCGACCGGGCCGACCGGCACGTCTTCCGCCTCTCCGGCGAACAGTTCGGGCTCCTCATCCTTTTTCCGTCCGGGCAGCAGCCCGTTCTTCAGGTCTTCCATCTTTCCGTATCCTTACCGTGTTGGGCGATCGTCACCGTCCTCAATATACCATCGATCCGTTGATTTTACAATCGGCTGCTATTCTTCGTCCATTCCGTCGAAGATGAGAATTTCGCGTTTGTTGCCGCTCCCCGAGGCGGCTCCGACGATGCCGCGCTCTTCGAAGAGGTCCATGATTTCCGCCGCCCGGTTGTAGCCGATCTTCAGCCGGCGCTGGAGATAGCTGGTGCTCGCCTTGCGGTCCAGCACCACCACTTCGAGGGCGCGCCGCACGTTGTCGTCGTCGCCCGGCTCCAGGTATTTGCGGATGACCGGCGCGATGTCGGCGAAATCGGCCTCGTCGTAATCGTCGGCGATATTTTCGTCGATCTCCTCATCCAGCGCCTCCTCCTCGGCCAGCACCTGCGAGTTGAAGCTCTGCGGCGCCTGGTCGGAGACGAATTTGACGATCTCCTTGATGTCCTCGTCCTTGACCCACGCCCCCTGCACGCGCTCGAGGTCCATTCCGCCCGGCGCGAGGAAGAGCATGTCGCCGGAACCGAGCAGTTTCTCCGCTCCGTTCTGGTCGAGGATCACCCGACTGTCCACCATCTGGCCGACGCGGAAAGCGATCCGGGTCGGCAGGTTCGCCTTGATGACGCCGGTGATGATCTGCGTCGAAGGTCGCTGCGTCGCCACCACAATGTGGACGCCCGCGGCGCGGCCGAGCTGGGCGATCCGGGTGATGTACGCCTCGGAATCCTTCCGCGCGTCGGTCATCATCAGCTCGGCCAGCTCGTCGATGATTACCACCAGCACCGGCATCTTCTCCGGAGCCGTGACGCCGTTTTCGTCGACGATCGGCGCCGGGTCTTTCCGGCTGTTGTATTCGGAGAGTTTCTTCACCCCCGCCTTGGCGAGGATGTGATAGCGTTTCTCCATCTCGGTTACCGCCCAGCGCAGCGCGATCGGCACTTTCTTGGAGTCGTTGATGACCGGCGTAATCAGGTGCGGCAGCCGCTTGTAGTCCTCGAATTCCACGATCTTCGGGTCCACCATGATGAGCCGCAGCTCATCCGGCGGGAATTTGAAGAGCAAACTCATGATCAGCGTGTTCATGCAGACCGACTTGCCCGACCCGGTGGCGCCGGCGATCAGCAGGTGCGGCGCTTTGGCCAGGTCGAGGATGACCGGGTTGCCGGCGACGTCTTTGCCGAGCACGATCGGAATTCCGGCATGGCCCTTCTGCCACGCTTCGGATTCCATCACCGCGCGCATGAAGACCGCCTCGGTCTTGGTGTTCGGCACTTCGACGCCGACCACCGGGCGGCCCGGAATCGGGGCGAGCACGCGGACGGTCTTGGCCGAGAGGTTCATGGCGATGTTGTCGGCGATCGCCTCGACCTTCTTCACATTGACGCCCTCGTCGAGCGAGATTTCGTAACGGGTGATGCGCGGGCCGGAGATGTAGCCGGAGACCCGGCCGGAGACCTTGAAACTCTCCAGCGTCCGTTGCAGGATGTCGCGGGCGCGGGCGATCGCCTCGGGCGATTCGCCGACCATGTCGGAGCCTTTGCTCAGCATGGTGACCGGCGGCAGCACGTATTGCCGCCCGGCGGCGAACGCCTTTTCTCCCTGTTCGACCACGCGGGTGTCGACGGCGGGGGCGCTCTGTGGCGTCCGTCCCGGAGCCGCGGCAGCGGCGGCGACCGCCGTCTTCGCCGGGGCCGGTTCGGAAACCGGCGCGGGGGCGGGGGGCAGAATCGGTTTCCGTTCCGGTTCCGGCAACGGTTCCGGTTCGGCGGCGGCGATCAGATCGGGCTGGGTCGCCTCGCCGGAGTCGTCGTCTTCCTCTTTGGCGGCGGGCGTCGAGCGGCGGCGGAGCGCATCGCGGATTCCGGAGAAAAAGCCTCCGCTCCGGGCGGCGGGCGCTTCCTCGTCCTCCTCCGGTTCCTCCTCTTCGTCGTCCTCATCCACTGCGGCCAGCGCGGCGCGGCGGCGCGAGAGCGGAGTTTCGGCGGCTTCCTCATGCGGACGCGGAGCGAACACCCGTTCGCGGAACAGCACGTGCCAGTCTGAAAAATAGATGACGATCGCGCCGCCCATCACCAGCGCCCAGCCGAAAATCGTGGTGCCGACCGCGCCGATCAG
>CAYSZM010000086.1:0-14281 GCA_964435365.1 uncultured Victivallis sp.
CGGCGAGGCCGTTCAGCCGCCCGCGTTCCAGGGTGAACGAAATGCGGTCGAGGGCAGCATGACCGCCGAACCGCTTGGTGAGGTCGCGGACTTCCAGCACTGTTTCCCGTTCTCCCGGCATGGACGCTCCCCCTTCCGGAATCCCTTCAGTTCAGGAACCGGAATTTGATCACTTCCCAGCGCAAACCGCGTTTTTCGGCGAGACAGGCGGCGAGCTCCTCCCGGGTCCTGGCCGCGCCGAATTCGCCGATCTCCGGCGTGGTGGAGCGGAACAGCACCGCCATCGGCTTTTCGACGCCGAACGCCCGCAGCTTCCGCATCGCACGGAACACCCGGCGGCGCGCCGCCGCGTTGCGGTAAAAGAGAAACGCCGGGTACGCCAGCGCCAGAATCCAGAACGGCCACGCCGGCAGCGCCGGCCAGACGAACGACTGCACCATCACCGCCCCGAGCAGAATGAAGACCGGAATGACGAAAAGCAGCGCGTCGGTGTCGCGTATGAAGCAGTTCCCGAGATAGCGCCGGAAGGGGCTCGGGCTGGTCCGGTAGGCGAAAAACTCCTCGAGCGGCACGTCGTGCAGCGGCTGGCGCATCGAATGGCAGAGCTCGTGGGCGAGCAGTTCGCGACGGTTGTAGAGGAACCAGCGCGGCCGTTTGCGGAACGCGCCGCGGATCAGGAAAAACGAGAACGGCAGCTCGGTGTCGGCGATCATGCAGCCGCCCCAGAGCAACCCGACGCCGCGCGACAGGAAGAAACCCGGAACATGGGTGATCCGGAACCCGTAGAGCGCATCGGTGACTTCATCGGCTTCGGCGATGATCTCGGCGGGAATCCGCTCGTCGGAGCGGACGTGGAACTCCCCGAACACCACCATTTCGCCCTTCTCCGCCAGCTCTTCCTCGAACTCGCGGTGGGCGTCCCGGATCGCGGCGACACGGGTTTCGAAGTCGGAAGGCTCCTCATCGACGCCCGGCATGAATCCCGATGCGTCGAGTGCGGCGTAATGTTCCAACTCCGAAGGTTCCATCGCTTATTCCCCCTGCGGCGGGTTCTCTTTTTCGGCGGGAACCGGAGCGGGAGCGGGAACCGGAGCGGGGGCATTGTCGGCCGGAGGCTCTTCCCCGCGCGGCCTCTCTCCGCGATCGTTGTTCCGCTCGCGACGGGGGCCGCGCTCCCGGTTGCCGTTGCCGCCGTTGCCGCCGTTGTTATTGCCGCCGTTATTGTTATTGTTGCCGTTGCCGCCGTTGCGCTGCTGCTGGCGGTCGTTGGAGATGCGCGGACGCGCCTCCGGAACGTGCAGGGTGATTTCCGAACAGAGGAAGTGGGCGATGCTGCCGGTTTCGAGCTGAACCGAAACCTTCCGGGTCAGCAGGTTGCGGTCGCAGACCCGCCCGCGTCCCTGCGGCGTCTCCACCCAGTTGCCGCGCTTGGGCATGTCTTTCTCCAGCTCCTGATACCCCTCGTGTTCGAACTTGAGGCAGCATTTGAGACGCCCGCAGGCGCCCGAAATCGTCGCCGGAGTGAGCGACAGGTCCTGTTCCTTGGCCATCTTGACGTTGATCGAGTTGAACTCCTTGAGGAACCGCGAGCAGCAGAGCTGCTGGCCGCAGACCGCGATGCCGCCGTAGATGCCGGTCTCGTCGCGGACGCCGATCTGGCGCAGCTCGATCCGGGTGCACAGCGCGCGGGAGAGCTCCTTGACCAGCTCGCGGAAGTCGACCCGCCCGTCGGCGCTGAACTGGATCACCACCAGCTTGCCGTCGAGCGAATAGTGCGCATTGAGGAGTTTCATCGCCAGCCCGAGGTTGCCCACCAGCTCGTGCGCCGTGCGCATCGCGCCGCGCGAACGCATGAAATTGTCGTTGGCGGTCGCCAGTTCGCGGTTGTCGGCGACATGGAGGACGACGGGGAGCGCTCCCCAGTCGATTCCTTCCGGCGGATCGGGAATTTCACGGATCATTTCGCCGGCGTCGGTGTAAAAGTCGCGGCGGAAGACGCAGATTTCGTGCGGTTTGAGTTCAAGTTCGGCGGGAGCCTTCGCTTCCAGCAAACTGCCGTTGTCCAGTTTTATGGTCAGGAGTCGGTCCATTCAGGTCTCCATTGTTCTATTAATAATCATCAACCCGTTAAATATAGCAGGCATGGCGGTTCATTGCAAACGGCATTCGGCGATCATCAGGTCGAGAAATCCGTTTCCGGAACTCCGGAGCCGGAACGGTTCACCCGCGAGCGGAGCCGCTTTGAGCAGCCGGGCGAGCCCCGCGTCGCTCAGCTGCCGGAACTGCGGCGACGCGGACAAAATCAGCGTAAACCGCTTCACGCCGCGGCGGCGCAGCGCGGCGATGAGTTCGTCCGCCCGGTCGTCGCGTTTGAGATAGAGCCACTGTTTGTCGAAGAACAGCCGCGGCGTCATCTCCGGCAAAAAGAAAACATCCGAAACGACCACGCGCGGCTCCAGCGCGGCGACGGTCGTCTGGACCCGCGCCGCGTCTTCCGCCGCCGAGAACAGCAGCCGGACGCCCATCGCCTGGAGCACCAGCGCGGCGGCCGCGATGGCCTCGAGCAGCACCGGGCGCCGCCGCAGCCAGCCGAGGCGGACGAACCCGACGAAACTCAGCGCGAAGAGCACCGGGAACATCAGCAGGTAATGACGCGCCCCCCAGATGATTCCGATATCGCTCCGGGTCAGCACCAGCGGCAGCGCGAGCGCGTAGAGCAGCGCCGCCAGCGTGACCATCCGGCGCGGCCGCGGCCCCCGGCAGAGCAGATTGCGCCAGTCGAGGAAGAGCCCGGCCAGCAGCGGCGAAGAGGTGACGAATCCGACCGTCAGCCCGGCGGCGAAGAGCGGAGCCGGGTTGGTCCAGTAGAGCCGGAGCAGGAACGCCCACGCCGCCACCGCCGCCCAGGCGACGCCCGCCTTGAACCGCTCCGCCCCGCGCAGGAATCCGGCGACCGGGAGCAGGAACATCGGCGTCAGGGCGAGCCAGTAGTACCAGACCGTTCCGGGGTTGCCCGAGTTGAATTTCCAGAGATAGATGAAACACCCCTCGAGCGCCCCGAGCAGCCGCTCCGTCAAAGTCGGCACTCCCTCGGCGTTATGGGTGTAATAGAGCGCGCCGTGCAGGCCGAGAATATGACCGTAAACGGTAACATTGTAAAGCCAGAGCGGCAGCGCCAGAGCGAGGAACCCCGCGCCGAAGGGAAGGAGGCGCTTCCACGCCTTCGGGTAAACAGCCAGCGCGGCGATTCCGGCCGTCAGCGCAATGAGGTAGAACTCCTCGCGCAGCCAGAGCCCCGCCCCGAGCAGCAGCCCGGCGAGAAACCAATGCCGTTTGCGGGCGGCCAGAAGCGCGGCGAGCGGAAAGGCGGTCGCCGCCGTCATCTCCCAGAACGTCCCCGAGTAAAAGAGCAGCGGCGACCCGCAAAGCAGCAGCCCGGCGAGCAGCGCTTCGACCCGCGGCGGGAGCCCGAGCCGCGCGATCAGCGCGAGAAAGAGCGCCAGCACCGCCAGCGTTCCGCCGATGGGGAGAATCCACAGCCCGGCCTCCCCGAACAGCCGGCAGCCGGGGAGCGCGAGGGCGGAGAAGAATTCCGGGTAGATCGAGCGGATTTTGCCGGCCTCCACGCGAAAATGGAAGCTGCCGTCCGGGAAAAAGCGGTTCTCCGGGTCCAGCTCCGCCGCCGGATTCGCCATCGCGGGCGTGCCGTGCCGGATCAGGTTCTCCAGAACCATCTGCTTGTTGCCGTTGTCGGTGATCCACACCGCGCCCGGGGGCAGCAGCGCCGCCTGGATCAGCAGCAGCAGAAACGCGCCGCCCAGAACCAGCAGCCGCATCCGGGTCCGCTCTGTTCCGGGGTCAAACACCCGGCACCCTCCCGCCGTCCTCTTCGAGTTTCTCGACCGCCGCCGTGCAGCTCAGCCGGAAACACCACTTGAGCGCCTCAAACAGCGGCAGGATCGGGTCGCACGCCAGCAGCGACGGATTGTCCGCGTTCGCGGCATGCCAGTCGAGATAGGCCTGCGCGCAGTCCGAGGGGAGGGTCAGCGTCTTGAAATACCCGGTCAGCCGCTCGTCGGCGTAGATCGGAATCTTGCCGTCCAGCATTCCGTTCAGGTTGAACTCCTCCTTCTTCGCATTGCACAGATTGGTCACCGCTTCTCCGGCCTTCGCAAAGACGAAAGTGAAGAGCGACGAAATCTCGTCCGCCGAAAGCCCCTTCTCCTCCGCCTCGCGGCGATCGCCAAGCCGGGTCAGCATCTTGAGGAACAGTTCCTTTTCCGCTTCCGCCAGCACCGGGGAAGCGACCATCGCCCCTTTCGGGCATTCGCTTTTCCGCGCCGCTTCGATCATGGCCATGGCCGCCGCCTGGGCGACGACCGAACGGCTGAATTCTTTGGTCATAGATTCAAAATCCTCCTGATTGATGGTTCGGTTATTTCCCGGCGGGCGACTCCAGACGCGGCACGTCGGCGGGTTTCCCGGCATGAAGCGGTTCATCCAGTTTGAACAGGCAGCCGTCCGGACAATCGAACACCGGCACGTAGCCGTACAGATAGAGCCGGACCGCCGCGATTCTGCCGACGTCCGACACCCAGAGCCAGCGGCTGCCGATCAGCCGGCTCAACTCGCCGGGAGCGGTAAACCGGGTTCCGCGCCGGAGTCCCTCAAGAGCCAGCATCGCGGGCCGGTATTCGCCCGTCGCAAACATCGGGTCCAGTCCGCAGAGAAAGCGGTATTCGGGCATGGCGTAATAGAGTTGCGGGAAGTCCCCCCAGCTCAAATGCCCGATCACGGTGCCGGACGGAACCCGCTTCTCCCGGAGCCAGGCGGCGAGACGGTATTCGGGCCGGTAACTCCGCCACGGCATGGAGAGATAAAAATAACCGGCGCTCCAAATGCAGGCCCCCGCCACAAACGCAGCGAGAATCCGGCCGACGACCGGATTGCGGGAAAACGGCCGCAGCCAGACCCCGGCGGCAAAGATCAGGGAGAGCGCCCCGTACTCCACCATGCGAAACGAAATGCATACGCCGATTCCGGTGCCCAGCGCGAGAATGCCGGTGAACAGCACATTGCGGGGCCAGAGGAAACGCCGTCTCCACCTCGCAAAGCCGAATCCGGCAAGGAGCGCCGGAACGATCAGCAGAAACGGCGCGGAGCGAAGTACATACCAGCCGCCGCTTTGCAGTTCGCCGCCGCCGCGCAGGACCGGGTCGGCCTGCAGCATGGCGGCGATCACGTCGACGCACTGGATCTTCCAGATCAGGAAGGTGTTGGGGAACTGCGGATGGACCACGAACGCCAGCGCGACCCCCGCGAGGGCCGCGACCGGCAGAAACACAGCCCGCCAGTCCCGCCTGCTCCACAGTTCGGCCAGCATATAAGCGCCCACCGGCATCACCACGAAATGCGGATTGCTGTAGCAGTAGCCGAACAGGACTCCCAGGACAAAGCAAGTGATCCAGCGCCGGTATCCCCGCATCAGGACCGGCCGGGCAAGACAGCCGACCGCCAGGGCGAAAAGCGTCATCGCCAAAACATGGGGGCGCAAGTCGACCAGGCGCTCCGTCAGCCGGGGCGCGATGACCGCCAGCAGCACGGTCCAGAGCCAGATTCGCCTGACCCCGAGACTGCTCAGGGCGGCGGTGACGGCCGAAAAGAGGAGGATCAGCAGGAAAAAACTCTGAACATGAAACGGCGGCGCGTCGTCCAGACCGAGCCGGGCGCCGGCCCGCATCGCCCCCCAGAGCAGAAAATGGAACCCCAGCTCCTTGTCGCTGAACTGAGTCCGCCAGACCGAAAGCGAAGTCTGCGGAAATTCCTTCGCCGCGAATACGGCGGGTCCCTGTCGGGCGATCGCGGCGTGATAGAACGAATCGGCGTCCGATTCCCCGTCCGTGCAGAAAACCGAAACCCGCAGAACCATCAGGAGCAGCACGGGCAGAAACACCGCGGCGACCACAGCCCACAGCCGCGCGCCGTTTCCCTTCCCGCCGATCCGATTGCCGAGTTCCGGTTCCATCCGTGATTCTTCCGTTATTTACCCGTCATTCCCGCGCCGGATCATTCGAACTCCATGTCGCCGAAGCAGTCCGGCTCATGGAAGTTGAGCCGTTTTACCGGCCGCCACGAGGCCCAGTGGGGGTGGCTGGTGTTGTCGCCGCACTTGTAGACGTTGGCCCGCCAGACCGTCCCGGAGACCGGAACGGGGGTGCCGTGCGTCGCCGCAAAAACCGGGAACGGCAGAAAAAAACCGAGCTCCCAGCGGATTTCATCGGCGATCTCCGGCTCGACCCGGCCCGGCAGCGAGTGAAAGATCCGGATGCCGGACGCCTCGCCTTCGGAGAGCAATCCGCTCACCGTGCGGGGGTGCAGCGTATCGCGGTGCACCTGCGCCAGCAGCACGCCGGACGCATTGAACTCGAAGTTGAGGTACCCGGCTCCCTGCGACGGCTGGACGAAGAATTCGACGCAGCTGTCGCGGCAGACCGGGTCCTGAAACCGTTCCGCCACGCAGCGGACATAGCGGTCGCGGACCGAAAAGAGCCCGTACAACCCCTCGCCGTCATACTGCATCCGGAACCGCGTCTCCGGGCGGTGTCCGCTCCCCTCGGGGCGGAACACATCGACGGACAGCATACGGCTGTTCTTCCAGTCGGCGGAATCGAATCCGGCGTCGAGCGCGGGAGCCTTCGCGGCGCGATGGATCAGATAACTCATGGCGGTCAATCCTGGTTCATCTGATAAATCCGCTGCATATTGAAGCTCTGACCGAGCCGGGCTTCCGGGTCCTCGTCGGCCAGCGAAGAGGGGCGTACCGACATGATGAACATCGTGCGGTCGATGCCGCCGCCCGGCTTCATCGTGTAGAGCGCGCTCGCCCCCGGAACATTGCGGATCTGCTGCATATTCCGGTTGAACTCCTCGACGCTCTGCGCATTGCCGAGGCCGATCGCCAGCATGTTGAGCGCGTCATACCCCTGCGCCTCGCAGCTGGTGGGGTAGATGAAGAAGCGGCGGCGGAACTCGTCCCGGAAGTCATGCTGCGTCGAAAGATCGAATTCGTCCGAATAAAGCCCGACGAACGCGCAATCTCCGGGGTCTTTGCCGCAGTTGGCGAAGAAAACCGGGTCGTCCCAGCTCTCCGGCCCGAGCAGCAGCCCGCGGTAGCCGAGCTGGCGGATGTATTTCACCATCTTCCCGGCGTTGGCCGGTTCGGCCGGAACCAGGATCGCCTGCGGATTGTAGGACACCAGATCGTTCAGCTTTTTGGCGAACTCCTCGAAGTTGCCCCGGAATTCGACCATCTGCACAACCTCGCCGCCGAGCTCGGTGAAGGCGGTCGCCGTCGCCTGCGCCACGCCGCGCGAGTAGACCGCGTCCTTGTCCTGGTTGATGAGGATCGCGATGCGGAGGTACTTGCGCCAGTACCAGCAGTAGGCGGCCAGCGCCTCGCCCTGCTGCTTGTCGGTGAAGCAGGTCCGGTAGATCAGGTTCGTTCCTTCGGTCAGGTCGTTGTTGGTGGCCAGCGGAACCACGGTCGGAATCATCAGCGTCTCGACCGCGGATTTCACCGCCAGCGCCTCGTTCGTGCTGTAAGGGCCGACCAGGCCGACGATGCCCTCTTTGAAGAGCGCCTCGACCTGACGCCGCGCCTCGGCGGGCTCGCTCTTCGTATCCCGCACCACAAGCTCGACCCGGCGATTGGAGATGCCGCGGCCGTTGTTCAGCGTGAGAGCGGCCATTTCCACGCCGCGCAGCGTCCGCTTGCCGAAATCGGCGTCGGGCCCGGTCAGCGGCAGCACCACGCCGATTTTCACCGGCTTGCCGGCGTCTTCGGGAACGATCGGGTGCGGCAGCGGCGTAAACGGCGCGCATCCGGTGAAAATCGCCGCGACCACCGCGGCGTACAGGAACAGCAGCACTCTTTTCATGTTGAACTTTCTCCATTACTGGGGCACAACGCCCGGATGACTGCGGATATGATTTTTTTGAAAATAAAAAGAATCAGCATCAGGAACAGGACGCCCGCCGCCTGAATGACAAAAATCACGGAGAGCATCCATTTCGCCAGAAACGAGTCCTCGTTGAAACAGGAGTCCCCTTCCCGGTAATAGATGGGGATTTCCGAACCGAGCATGTCCCGGCGCTCCTGCCGGCTCATCGACCTGCCGTAATTCGAATCCAGCACCATTCTCTTTCCGGAAGGATCGGAGAAGGTCACCCGGGGGTAATAGCAGCCGTCTTCGAGGGTAAACCTGATGACGATGGCTTTCACGCGGATCGACTTCTCCAGTTTCGCACTGGTCCGGAAATAGAAAAACGCGGCGATGCCCAGATTGAGCAAGGCGATTGCGGCCAGAAGAAGAAGGACGCACCGGAACAGGAGATTGACTACCTTCTTCGGTCGATTGTCGGCGGCGTGTTCCATCGTTCGGAGTTTCCCGGGCTTATTGATTTTCTTCGGCATCGACGCCGTGCATGCCGAGCGCGATGAGCTCGGGGTCGCCCGGCATGATGCCGCGGTCGGTGCCACGGATGAATTCGACGAAATGATCGACCTCGGCGGGACGGTCGGGGGCGCTCTCGATTTCGGCCAGCGCGTTCGACCCGTTCAGCCCCTTGAAGAAGTAGGTCTTGATCGCCCGGCGGACCGCCGCCCGCGCGGCGCTGTCGATTCCGGCCCGGCGCAGCCCGATCACGTTGGGCCCGCAGACGCACTCGTTTTCGGCCAGCATGCAGTAGGGGGGGATGTCCTGGCGGACGATCGTCCGCGCCCCCACCATCGCCAGCTTGCCGATCCGGCAGAACTGGTGAATCAGGACGAAGCCGGAGAGCACCGCCATATCCTCGATGATCACGTGCCCGGAAACGGCGGTCTGGTTGGCGATGGTCACCCGGTCGCCGATCTGCACGTCGTGCCCGAGGTGGACGAAGGCCATCAGGAGCGCGCCGGACCCGATCCGGGTGTAACGCCCCTCGAACGGGGAACGGTGGATGGTGACGTATTCGCGGATGGTGGTGTCCGCCCCGATCACCGTCCACGCCACGGTGCCGGGCGTGAAGCGGTGGTCCTGCGGCTCCTCGCCGACCAGCGCGCCGAGGTAGACCCGGCAGCGCGGCCCGAGCGTGGTGTAGCGGGCGATCTTGACGTGCGAGTCGATCCAGCAGTCGTCGCCGATGGTGCAGTCGTCTTCGACGATCGAGTAGGGGCCGATGTGAACGCCGACGCCGATCCGCGCCTTCGGACTGACAATCGCGGTCGGATGAATCCCGGTCATGATGCGCCTCTTTTCCTGAACTCTCTAGCTGACGATGGTTCCGGCTTCGGTGTCTCCGGCCAGCACCCGGGTGAGCGCGTCGGGGTCGGAGAAGTTGAAGACGATGATCGGCAGATCATTGTCCCGGCACATCGAAAACGCGGTCGAATCCATCACCTTGAGCTGCTTGGCCAGCGCCTCGTCGAAGCTGAGTTCGGAGTAGCGTTCGGCGGTGGGGTCTTTGAACGGGTCGGCGGTGTAGACGCCGTCCACCTTGGTCGCCTTGAGCACCGCGTCGCAGTCGGTTTCGAGCGCCCGCAGCGCGCTGGTGGTGTCGGTGGTGAAGAACGGGCTGCCGGTGCCGCCGGCGAAAATCACGATCTTGCCGGCTTCGAGCGCGCGGACCGCCTCGTCGCGGTTGTAGCGCGGCGCGATCGGCTCCATGCCGATCGAGCACTGGACGATCGCGTCGATCCCCGCCGCCCGGAAGAAGTCCCTGAGGCAGAGCGCGTTCATCACCGTCGCCAGCATCCCCATATAGTCGGCGTTAACCCGGTCCATGCCGCCGGCACGGCCCATGACGCCGCGCCAGATGTTGCCGGCGCCGACCACCAGCGCGACTTCGACGCCGCAGTCGGCGACCGCCTTCACCCGTTCGACGACGGAGCGGACCGCCTCGGCATCGTAGCCGTGCTCCTGCTCGCCCTTGAGCGCTTCCCCGCTGAGCTTCAGCAACACCCGGTTGAATCGGAATTTTTCACTCATGCCAGACCCCTTGTCCCTGAAATTTCTGAATCAATATCAATCCTGCCGGAGAAATATACCCCGTATTTTCCGATTTCGCCAAGAAAAAGCGAGTGGAAATGGTGTTTTTATAAAAAAAACGTGTATATTACTCGTCGTGTATTCGTAACAATTCAGGAACCACACAGGAAATCGCGAATGGAAAACGATACGAAACTCAAAGTCGGCGTGATCGGCGTCGGAGCACTCGGCAGACACCACGCCCGTCTCTATGCCCAGAGCCCGAATGCGGAAATGGTCGGCATCTTCGACGTGCAGTCCGAGACCGCCGCGAAGGTGGGGGCGGAGTTCAATCTGCCGGTGTTTTCCGACTGGCGCAAGCTCGCCGAGCAGTGCGACGCGCTCAGCGTGGCGGTTCCGGCCAATTACCACGCCTCCTCGACGATTCCGCTGCTCGAAATGGGCAAGCACGTGCTGGTGGAGAAGCCGATCGAAGCCGACCTGGAGCTGGCCGAGAAGATGGTCGCCGCCGCCCGCAAGAACAATGTCGTTCTCGCCGTCGGCCACGTCGAACGCTTCAACCCGGCGATGGATTTCCTTGAAAAATACGCCGATCAGACCCGGTTCATCGAGGCGCACCGCCTGGCGCAGTATCCGCCGCCGCGCCCCGGCCAGCCCCGCCGCGGCACCGAGGTGAGCGTGGTGGTCGACCTGATGATCCACGACATCGACCTCGTGCTGACCATGGTGGATTCCGAAGTCGAGCGCTTCGACGTGGTGGGCATCCCGGTGCTCAGCAAGACCGAGGACATCGTCAACGCCCGGATCAAGTTCAAGAACGGCAGCTGCGCCAGCCTGACCGCCAGCCGGGTCAGCCAGGAGCCGATGCGCCGCTTCCGCGTCTTCCAGGAAAACTGCTACATCTCAATGGATTACGGCAAGCATTTCGGCATGGTGCTGAAACGCAACCGCGTCGGGCTCGCCCGCAAGGACGTCAACCTCGATGAAAAGAACGCGCTCGCCGCGGAACTCGAAGACTTCATCCTCGCCGTCAACAAGAGCCGCCTCACCGGGCAGCTCTGCGAGGCGAAAGTCTCCGGCGAAGCGGGCCTCCGCGCCCTTCGCCTCGCCCTGGCGATCGAGCAGGAAGCGCGCAGTTACAACGACCATTACGGATTCAAGTTCGCCCCGTGCACGCCGGACGAACTCAACTAGGAGCTTGCTGCGATGGCCCTTTCTATTGCGTCCCGGTCCAAAATCAATCTTTATTTGAAGACGCTGAGGCGGCGTCCCGACCGCTATCACGAGATCGAGACGCTGTTTCTCCCGCTCGACGTGCCCGCCGACCGGATCTCGCTTGATTTCGTGGACGCCCCCGGAATCCGGGTGACCTCCTCGCTGCCGGGCCTGCCGGAGAATCTGGAAAACCTCGCCGGACGCGCCGCGCTCGCCTATTCCGACATGGCCGGAATCCCGGCCGCGTGGTCGATCCGCATCGAAAAAGTGATCCCCGTCGCCGCCGGAATGGGCGGCGGCAGCTCCAACGCCGCCGCCGTGCTGCGGCTGCTCAACGACCATTACGGGAAGCTGTCGGAGAAAGACCTTGCCGCGCTCGCCGTCACCCTCGGCGCCGACGTGCCCTTCTTCCTCCAGAACCGCCCCGCCATCGCCACCGGGATCGGCGAGATTTTCCGCTATCCGGCCGGGGAGCTGATTGCGCCGCCGATTCTGGTCGTCAATCCGCACTTTCCGGTCAGCTCGAAGTGGGCCTACTGCAACATCGCCCCGGAACGCATCGGGGCCGACCGCTCCGGCCGGCTCGACCGCCTGGTCGAAGCCCTCCGCAACAACGACCCGAAGGGCGTTGCGGAGAACCTTCACAACGACCTCGCGGCGGCGCTTTACAAGAAGTTCCCGCTGCTCTCCCTGCTGCGCGACTTCATGCTCGAACACGGCGCGCTCAATGCCGAAATCACCGGCAGCGGCCCCTCGCTTTTCGCCGTCTGCCCCTCCGCCGAAAGCCGCACCTCGCTCGCCCATGCCGTGGCCGACGCGTTCGAAAGCGTTTCGGTCTTTGAAAACTGACAGAACGGGAACAAGATTATGTTTGAAGTGATCGCGCGCAGCGGCGCGGCAAGACGGGGGGTTCTGGAAACCCGCCGCGGAAAAATCCAGACCCCGGTGTTCATGCCGGTGGGAACCCGGGCGACGGTCAAGGCGATGTCTCCGGCCGAGCTGGAGGAGCTGGGCGCGGAGATCATTCTCGGCAACACCTACCATCTCTTCCTGCGCCCGGGCATGGAGCTGATGGCCAAAGCGGGCGGACTGCACCAGTTCAGCAACTGGAAGCGTTCGATCCTGACCGATTCGGGCGGTTTTCAGGTATTCAGCCTGGCGACGCTGCGCAAGATGGAGCCGGACGGGGTGCGGTTTGCGTCGCACATCGACGGCAGCCGCTTCTTTCTGGGCCCGCGGGAGTCGATGGCGATCCAGCGGACGCTGGACTCCGACATCGTGATGGCGTTCGACGAATGCACCCCTTACCCGGCCACCTTCGAGCAGGCGGAAAAATCGCTTGGCATCACCACCCGCTGGGAGCGGATGAGCCGGGAGCAGCCGCTGAACGACGGCCAGCTCCGGTTCGGAATCGTGCAGGGCTCGGTCTACCCCGAGCTGCGCAAACGTTCGGCGGAGAGTTTGATCGACATCGGGTTCGACGGCTATGCGATCGGCGGCGTGTCGGTGGGCGAGAGCGAGCCCGAGATGCTGCTGGCGGTCGATTCCGCCGCGCCGTACCTGCCGGAAAACGCCCCGCGCTATTTGATGGGAGTCGGCACGCCCCGGCAAATCGTCGAAAGCGTGGCGCGCGGAGTGGACATGTTCGACTGCGTGATGCCGACCCGGCTGGGACGGCACGGTTCGGCGTTCGTCGGCAACGGCGGCACGATCCCGGTGAAAGCGGGGCGCTACGCGGCGGACTTCACGCCGATCGACCCGGAATGCACCTGCTACGCCTGCCGGAACTTCACCAAGGCCTACATCCGCCACCTGTTCAACGTCGGGGAAATCCTCGGCGTGCGGCTGGTGACGATGCACAATCTGCATTACTTCCTGAATCTGATGAAACGAATCCGCACCTCGATCGAGGACGGAACGTTCGAGGAGCTGCGCCGCGAATTCGCCTGACGACAAAGGAGAAAAAGGCATGACCGAAGAAACGCGGAAATTGCGCGTCCGGCAGGCTTACTGGCTTCTGCTGCAAGTGCCGGTTATGCTGGGACTGGCCTTTCTGGCGGGGATGCAGATCAACATGATCGTGGTTCTGTTCCTCCTGCTTTCCCTGTTCTGCATTGATATCGGAGTTCGCTGTTTTCTGAGGTGCGACCGTCTTTTCTCAGCGGTTGCCTTTCTGCTTTTCACTCTGGCATGGATTCAGTTTTCACTGCCCGTTCTGGTGGAGAAAACGAGTTCGCCGGATGTTTTGGTGCCTGTCCTGCTCTGGATCGGCGGCGCGCTCCTCGTTCTCCTGCATCTCGCCCATTTTCTGGAGGTCGGCAGAAACCGAAGGTGCGGAATGCTCTTCCTTTTTCTGCTCGCCCAGGACGGGATATCGGGCGTTCTTTATGCCGCCTTGATGTCGCTGATTCATGCCGCCGGACGCGCGAACGGATTGCCGTTCGGCGTCGGGCTGGCGCTGGGGCTCGGCATTCCGTGGGGATTCCTGCTGGCCGGAACGGCGCTTTCCTTCGGAATTTCCGCGGTCAGGCGGCGGCGGCAAAGCCGGGAAGCGGCTTGACTTCCGCCGGGTTCGGCGATACAGTATGAAAATTTAACCTCACAATATTCGGATTCCAAGATGAAACTCATCCGTTTCGACAGCATAGGCGGCGCCTCCGGGGACATGATCCTCGGGGCGCTGATCGGTCTCGGGGCCGACCGCGAAACCGTCGTGCGCGAACTCGATTCGCTGCTGCCGGGCCACTTCACGTTCGACGTGGCGGAGTGCTCTTCGCACGGCATCGCCGGAATCCGCGCCGCGGTTTCCGTTTCGGAGCCCGACCATCATCACGGGCACGAGCACGAGCACGACCATGACCACCATGCGTTCCGGGAAATCCGGGCGCTGATCGAAGGTTCCGCGCTGCCCGAGGCGGTGAAAACGTCGAGCGTGGCGGTGTTCGCGCTGCTGGCCGAAGTCGAAGGCAAAATCCACGGCAAGCCGCCGGAAGAGGTGTCGTTCCACGAAGTCGGCGCGGTCGATTCGATCGTCGATA
>CAYSZM010000087.1:0-11893 GCA_964435365.1 uncultured Victivallis sp.
GGCCGACCGAGCAGCTTCCGCTGGTCGCGCAGATGGTCAACGCGCTCAACCTCGACCTCCGCCACGCGCACTTCTGGGGCATGGACGAGTGGATCATCGACGGCAAGGCGGCCGGCGAGGATTTTCCGCTCGGTTTCGCCCGCGCCGACCTCGAACTCTGCTTCAACCGGATCCGCCCGGAACTGCGGATGCCGCGCGAGAACATGCACTTCCCGAGCGAAAATCCCGCCGACTACATCGAGAGTTACCATCAGGCGAAGTGCCTTGTCATGCAGGGCGGACAGGGGGAGACCAAGCACTGGGCGTTCAACGACCCGGTGCGCCGCGAGGGGAAATACGCCGACGCCCCGCCAACGCCGGAAGAGTACCGGGAACTTTCCACCCGGGTGGTCGAGCTGCACCCGATCACGCTGATCCAGAACGCCCGGACCTCCGGCGGCGGCACGGTGCAGAACGTCCCCTCCTCGGCGGCGAGCGTCGGGCCGGTGCAGACCTGGCAGTGCGACCGGGTCTCGATCTGGCACCCGGGGCACCACGACAATCCGTTCGGGCAGCGGCTCAGCACCTATATGATCGCCAACCGAATCGCCGACAGCGCCGTGCCGATGTCGCTTTTGAGCGATCACGACAATGTGGTTTTCAACTTCTACCGGAACGGGTTCGGCGTCTGCGACGTGGAGATGCACTGACGATGAAGAAGACGGCGATCGCCATTGCCAGCCATCCCGACGACATCGAATTCATGATGGCGGGGACGCTGATCCGGCTGAAAGAGGCCGGTTATGAAATCCATTACCTGAACATCGCCAACGGCTCGCTGGGGTCGGCGGTGATGGACCGCGAAGAGACCGTCGCGACCCGGCGGCGGGAGGCGATGGACGCCGCCCGTCTCCTCGGCGCGGTCTATCACGAAAGCCTCTGCGACGACCTCGAAGTGTTTTACAACAGCGCGCTGCTGGCCGGGGTGGTCGAGGTGATCCGCGAAGTCGAGCCGGAAATCGTGCTGACCCACGGCCCTTACGATTATATGGAGGACCATGTCAACGCCGGGCGGCTGGCGGTTTCAGCCGCCTTCTGCCGCGGGATGCGGAATTTCAAGTGCGCGCCCTCCGCGGAGCCGACGAACCGGCCCGTCGCCGTCTACCACTCGATGCCGCACAGCATCACCGACCAGCTTTGCCGCCCGGTGAAGGCCGACTTCTATGTGGACATCGCCGGGCAGATGGAAGAGAAGCGCCGGGCGCTGGCCTGCCACAAAAGCCAGAAGGAGTGGCTCGACGTCAGCCAGGGGTTGAACGCCTATCTTGAGGAGATGGACAAACGCGCCGCCGTGTTCGGCAAAGAATCCGGCGTCTTCGAATTCGCCGAGGGGTGGATCAGGCATAACCCGCTGGGGCTGAGCCCGGAAGGGTTCGACCCGCTCGCGATTGCTTTCACTTCCCGCCCTCCTGCAATCGGGCTGCCGGCGGATACTCCTGGCAGAGATAACGGTTGCGCGGCGCGTCCTCTTCGATCTCCGGGAAGCGGGGCGCACGGTTCAGGAAGAAATTGTCGTTGACATCGTCGCAGACGCTGGACACCTCACCGGACGCCCCGTAGCGAACGCCGTCGATCACGATGCCGTCGCCGCCTTCGCCCCAGAATGAGTGAATGACGCCCGGCTCCAGGTGGATGCTTTCCCCCGGCCGGAGCGAGACCCGGTCGCCGGACCGGACGGTCCGGGCGACGCCGTCGATGGCGATCTCCAGCGGCCGGGTGTCCGGCTGCCCGTCCGGCGTGGAACTGGCGAGGTCGATCACGATCACGCCTTTCCCCCGGTTGATGATATCCTCGCGCTTGCGTTTGTGAAAATGCGCAGGCGCGCGCTGGCCTTCCGGGTCGAGGATGAATTTCTCCGCGTAACTTTTGGGGTAGATATCGTTGTTCTTGCCGTTGCGGAGCGTAAAGAGGACGCGGCCGTAGAGGCGGAAGTCGTTCATGCCGAAGTCCGTCACATCCCAGCCCAGCGCACAGTCGCGGATTTCCCGGTACCCTGCCCCGGCCCGGTTCCACTCTTCGGCGGTCATAAAGGCGAACGGCGGCAGCCTCATGCCGAACTCTTCGAATACGCGCATGGCGATTTCAATCATGCGATCAATCTGCGATCTCTTCAACATATGGCACCGTTTTCCTTTCATACCTGAGTTTATTGCCGGTCCCGGACGATTTCAAAAGCGTACACCGCATCCTTGTCCGTCACGGAATCGGCGTGGAATTGGATTCCCTGCGCGGTTTTGGTTGCAGGGATGCGTTTTTTCCGCGCCCCGGTGTAATCGAGCGCCCACACCTGCGGTTCCCCGGCCAGTTTCAGCTCGACGCCGACTTTGCCGGAGCGGACGATCAGCGGCAGCTTGCCGGGCGTCACCAACTGGGAGCCCGACTGAATCTGCGTCCCATCGTTCTTGAGGTCGGTCAGGTAGAGGAAGAGCATCCGCCGGGAATCCGTCAGCGCCTTGCCGTCGAGGGCCCCGAGGAAACAGACGGACGGAAAGCGGTTTTCCCGGACCGCCATGACCGTTCCGGCAAGCTCCGAACAGCCGTCCTGAAGGAGCAGGGCTTCGGCTTCCGGCGTCACCATCCGCAAAGAGCGGTCGATCTCGTAAACCAGCTCTCCCGTGGAGCTGACCACCTGTTTTCCGTCAAACCCGGTCCCCGCCGGGATGGGGTATTTCTTGAGTTCCGCCGGCAGGTCCGCATTGTCGCGGACGATCGGATATTGCTTGAGATAGTCCGGAATCTTCATCTCCGCCGGGACCACCAGGAAGAGCGCATCCTTCAATTCCGGCAGATCCCGGTCCGCCAGCACGCTGCCGATTCGGGCGAACATTCCGAGACGGCAATATTCCGCCGGGAATCCCGGTCCGCCGTTGGTCATCCGGACAACGCTGTTGATATGCTCCGTCGTCACCACATACGGGATGAAGATCGAGGATTTGCGAAGCTTCATCAGCGCCGGGATGCGGTCGGCGATGACCATCAGCGGGTCCTGACAGTAGTTCAAACGGTCGGTCGGCACCGCCGCTTCAAACGGCCTGGTCGAGTGGCTCCAGGAGTAGTGCAATACCTGATCCCACCCCTGCAGGCCGCCGAAAGCCGCCATGAGCGCGGCGTACTGCATCCGGTATCCGTTCGCATAACAGATCTGGGTTTCGTTGGCCGCAAACGGCTTACCGAAGATGCGGGTCGGGGCGAGATATAACGGAAATCGGAACCATCGCTCCGAAGGCGCCGACTGGTCTTGAACGACGGGGCCTTTTGCATAGAAAGGGTAAAGCGCGTGATAATAGTGGTTGTCGATATAGTCATATTGATTGCGGGATGCCACCTGCGCGACGATGGCAGAGACGTTCATGTCCGAAGTGGCCTGCGTTGCTCCCACCTTGAGAAGATGGGTTTTCATATCACGATAGATTTTTTGCTGCATTTCGATGATGAAGCGTCCGCAAGCGTTGTCTTGCTCCTCATTGGAGAGGGTTTCCATTTCCGGATGGGCTTTGTTCGCGAGTTCCCGATATTTCTCCTGTGCAGCGGGATACCCTCTGATATCGCTGAAAATGTTATTTTCATTGATGATGTTGAACGGCATCAACGCGAGGTCGTCTTTCAGGGCGACTTTGGTATAAGGGTTCACCCGGGTGAGCAAATCGGCGGCAAAACTCTTCATGTTCTCAAGAAGGGCATTGTCATAAGGCAGCCGGTGTTTCGTGGTGTGAATCAAGTCAATCAGAGGGATTTTGGCAAATTCGTCCGACAACCGGCGCTGGGTGAAGAGGTCGATGGTGTAGTAGATCCCCCGCTCCCGCAGCAGAGACATCAGATAAAACATCCGGTCGAGATTTTCATTTTTCGTGATGACGCTGTCGCCGGGATCGGTCATGAGAACGTCGAAGTGGTGAAAACGCACGGCGTTGTATCCGCATGCCGCCAGCGAATCGGCGATGAATTCCGCCGTTTTGCGATCGGGGACCGTGGCCTGCTGGCAAATGTTGGTTCCCCAAAAGAACTGCTTTTTCCCGGGGAGCTTTTCAAACTCGAACTGTCCGTTCCGGGCGACGACTTTGCCGTATTTTCCGGCCGGGGCATCCAGCGTGCCGGATAAATCGAGCGCGCTTCCCTTGACCACCGGGCGGGGGGTGTTGACGATAGCCGGCCAATCTTTGCCCCGAGTGAACAATTGGGTCTGCGCGGCGGAAGGAATGAAAGCGGGAACTTCGCTATTCTGGCCGTTGACCGCGAAGATGCCCCAAGCCCCGACGCCATTGGAGGTGAATATTACTTCGGTCAGTTTTTTTTGCTTATCAAGTTCCAATCTGGTGAAATAGAGATATACTTGTCCGAACAGATGCTTGCCGGTCCAGGCAATCTTGCAATTGTTCCGGGCAAGTCCGCCGGACCAGTCGAGAATTTCAATGTTGTTGCGGATTGGAAATTCCTCTTTACTCCCGTCCTCATAACAGGCGGTCACGCTTCCTATCTGTTTCGAATCGCGAACCCATGCACCTGAATGGATGAGGTAGAGATAATGGAACGTTTCGCCCGGAGCTTCAACACTTGCCTCCAAGGGAAGATTGGGGCGTTGAACGCCGCCGAGCATGATGCAGGAGCGTCCGCCGTTTTTCTCCGGATCAATGATATGAAAGCTGTAATTACCGACCTGTTTGACTCCGGGAACCAGAGAGCGAAGGTCTCTTTCCTTTCCCTGGTCGGGCCAACCGCCTTTCCCGTCGGCGTCCTCCTCGTCGAGGAAGCCGCGGTTGGCCGCCTTGCCGAGGTCCAAATTCGTAAAATGCAGTTCTTCATACGCAAAGCGCAGATCGAGGGTATCATTTCCCCCTTTCGAATCGAAGAGCAGTCGCAAGAGAAAGGCGTCTCCCTTCGATGTGTTGTATTCAATCCGGTAGCGGATGTCGCCGGTGATCACCACATTTCCGGTTTCTCCCGGCAATACCAGGGATTTGACCGACCCTTTGTCCAGCATCCGCAGCTTTCCGTCGCCGACAAGTTCGAAGGGTTTGCCGTCCCGTGCAATCACCATCCCACGGAAGGCGTTGACCGGTAGAATCAGGTTCAATGCCAGCAGATTGGTCGGGATCGCGGACTTCGCGGTCAGTTGCGCCAGATAGGAGAAGGCTTTCGTTTTTCCCTCGATGGGGGAAACCGTCTCGGAAAAAGCGAACACACCGCCCGGCACTTCAAAAGTCCCGCGCAGCGTATTCCCCTCCTTTTCCGCGACAATGCTGCGCCGGTCCAGGGCAGTCATCTTCCAGGCGTCCGAATAATGTTCGATTCGGAAGGTCAAGCCGTCCACCGTGATTTCGCCCGACGGGGCGATTACGGGGAATTCGGCGGCCGCCAGCGATACTGCCGCAAAAACAATAATAAGGAATAAAATCTTATGCATTGGCATCTCCGTTTTCATTCAACCATTCCATCGGTATCTCTACGTCTTGTCCATATTTTTGTCACATCCGGAACGGAAGACATATAAAATTGATAAGATAATTTTTTCGCATGGCCATCCATAAACAGAAAATTGGCGGAATCTGCATGAATAGGCATAGGTGAGGCGGCGGCAACAGAACTGACAACAAGATCTGTTATACTGTTCCTTTGGTCTGCCATTACAACCGTATCGGGAGCCGTCCGTGCAACTTGGGCGCAGCCGCCGCGGGGGTCGTTAGGAACATTAAATCCCATGCCGACTTTCCACGGGTAAGTATTGGCCTGGGTTGAGTTGGCGGCTGTTCCGGAGTAGTTCCACCCGTAGTTGCAGGCCAACAATTGTCCGGAAGCGTCCTTGAGGGTGTTGGATGGACATTTCAGTATTTTTGCCGTAATGTATTTTTGATTCTCCATTATTTTATACCACGACGGGCCCGGCGGCATATTTGCAGTCGGGGCCAAACCCTTATTGTCATCGGCGTAGAGATGAACCGCCAACCCCAGTTGCTTCAGATTGCCGAGGCAGTTATTCCCTTTGGCGGATTCCCGCGCCCTATTCAGCGCGGGCAGCAGCATGGCGGCGAGGATGGCGATAATCGCGATCACCACCAGGAGTTCAATCAGCGTAAAACGTCTTTGTCGCATAGGTTACCCCCTTTAGCATAGGACTCCATTTTCTTTCAGGGTGTTCCGCAAAACTTCCACGTCGAGAGTTCGCGGATCGATTCCCTGCTTCACGGCCAGGGCGGCGGCGGTCCCCGCCGCTTCGCCGATGATCATGCACTGGACGGTCGGCCGGATGCAGCCGAACGCCTCGTGGGTCGCCGAAATACAGCGCCCCGCCGTCTGGAGATTCGCCAGCCCCTTGACCAGCAGTGACCGGTAGGGGATTTCGAAGTGCCAGCGCGGCGGATAGGCGGTCTCCGGGTCGTTCAGCCAGGCCGGGCGCGGATGGGTGTCGATCGGGTGGGCGCCGAAGCCGATGCAGTCCGCAAAATGCGCCCGGTGGTAGATGTCTTCGATGTTGAGCAGGTGGTCGCCGGTGATGTGGCGGGTCTCGCGCACCCCCATTTCCGGCACCTGCGCGAGAAAGGAGCGCTCGAACCCCGGAATCGTCCGGATGCTCTTCATCCAGCGCTCGAGCATCTCGGCCATCATCACTTCGGCGCGGGAGAGATCCTCGGCCCGGCACCCGTCGAACCCCTTGAGCTGCGGGCAGCAGAGGGTGACCATCCCCGGAGTCGGCAGATTGTAGACCTGAAAACCGCCCGGCGTCTCGTGTTCGCGGATGATGTTGATCGTGGCGTTCTCCCCCCGGCGCATCCGTTCGCGGGCCTCCTCGAAGGTGAAGCGGGCGAAGGGCTGCTTGCGGAAGTGCTGCGGATTCTTCTCCAGCCAGTCGAAGCAGGTCTCGAGATCGACGTTGCCGACCCGGAACATCACGCCCATGTTCATCATCTCACCGATCTTCGCTTCGGCGGCGCAGAGATCGCGTTCGGTGACGCCGACGGTATACTCCGCCCCGGCCCGGGCCGCCACGTCGCCGTCTCCGGAGGCGTCGATCACCTGGGTGGCGGGCAGGAACTGGCGGCCGGACTTCGACTCCAGCGCCACGCCCAGAATGCGGTCGCCGTCTTTCACCGCATCGGCGAAGAGAGAGTGGAGCCGCACCTCGACCCCCGCCTCCTTCATCATCTGGAAGAGCAGCCGCTTGAACTCCTCCGAAGAGGTGAAGACATAACTTCCGGCGGTTCCTTCGTTGCCGATGGCGATTCCTTCGGCGAGCATCCGGTCGGTGAGCTCCATCGCGATGCCTCCGGCGATCTGGAGTTCGCGCGGATCGCTTTTGAGCTGCCTTACGTCGGCGTCGTGCTCTTCCGGGCGACCGGAGAATTTGATGTACATGGTAATGCCGGCGTTCCCGGCGGTCAACATGCCGCCGAGGTAGCCGCGACTCTCAACCAATACGGTTCTGGCGCCGCCGCGCGCGGCGGCCAGCGCCGCAATCACTCCGGCGGTTCCCCCGCCGATGACCGCCACATCGACCGGCGGCAGGACTTCCGCCCGTACCTGCGATACAAAATGGCTTCCCGGTACCAGCATGGCTGATGTTCCACTTTCGGATTCGTTTCGCATATCACTCTGTTTCCTTTGAATTGATCGATGTCGAACCGGCGCGTCTCCCTGCTTAATAATTATACTTGATACCTGCACTTCATCCAACATGATAAAATCAATATCTGCTGGATGAAACCGCTTTAATCCCATATCCGGGGCAAAATCGGGCAGCTCCATCGGCTCAGGGACTTGCAATCGCGAGAAGAGGTGATATGATAGTTCAAGCGGATTTTGCAAACGGATTCTCCTGAAGGGGACGGACTTGATGGATCGCGAAACCCCGGCGTCACTGACCGCCACGTTCAACAATCTCGAACAGTTCAAAGAGCTGTACAGCGTCGGCAATTACCTGATTCAGCCACATGTCATGCACGTAACCGTCGTCTCCAGGACCGAAAACAATCCCTCGCACCGGCATCGCAATTTCGAGTACTCGTTGCTGATGTCCGGCCGGATGCGATACCGGATCGGTGATGCCCAAGTCGCACTGGAACCGGGCGACGCCATCCTGATTCCCGCCGACCTGCCGCACCGCTGGGAAGTGATTACGGACGAGGCGGTCTTGTTCGGTTTCATGTTGTTCATCTCCTGCCGGGGAGAAGGGGCCAGGCAGTACCAGAACCTGCTGCGCCGGGAGATCGAGAGAAAAAAATACACCATCCGGAATTTCGAGAAACTGGCCGATATCGTCGATCGAATCATCGTTGCGGCGCAGAAGGGGTCCGGATATATCGAGGAGAAAATCAGCTGTCTCTCTTACGAGGCGTATATTGAGATGTTCGACGCGGTTTTGCCTTTGCCGGATGCCAAAAGGGGGAAGACACGGATCGCACAGCAGGTTCACGGCGAAGATCCGCATACGTTGACCGAATCCATCCTGTTCTATATCAACGACAATTCGCACCGGATGCTCTCGCCGTCGGAGGTGAGCGCGCATATCGGCTTGAGCCTCAACCATATCAATCATATCCTGCGCCGGCAGGACGGCCGCTCGCTGGGGAAGATCATCTGGGACCGCAAGGTGTTCCTGGCCTGCAACCTGCTGGACAATACGAACCGGCTGGTGAAAGATATCGCCACTTCGCTGGGGGTGGAGGATGTCGATTATTTCTGCCGCCGCTTTAAAAAAAGCCAGGGGATGTCTCCTTCCGAATACCGGATGAAAAACCGTTCCTGAGCCGGAGAACCGGCCTTTTACGATAAAAAACCGCGATGATTTCTCTCCGGGTCTTGACAATCACAGCACAATCGGGGATACGTTGCCTCATAACGTAACTTAAAAATAAGCGACAAAAAACTTTCATGGTCACGTTCGCAATTCAGAAATTCATCGGAGATTGAGGTGTTGTAAATGAGACAATTGTTTTTCATTATTATTTTGCTCTCTATTATTTTGGGCGGGGGGTGTATTGGCGGGGTTCATTTTCCGCAAGCTGATGCAGAAAAAGATTTACGAGAGCAGGGGATGTCGAAAGAAGAGGCCGAACGAATTACCCATCTGACCCCATTGACCCAGGAGGAATATACGAAATACTCAAATAGCAGGAATTCAGATATCAGATATACGATTGCACTAAATCCTCATGCTCCTGAAGAAGTTTTAATGCAGTTAAGCAAGGATCGCAACATGACAGTTCGTCAGGGTCTTGCTGCGAATAAAAATTTGCCTGCAAATCTGGCAATTGAACTTGGCAAAGATACAAAACCTGTATTGCAAACCTTGGTCGGCAATCCATCGGTTCCCGAGGAGATCCTGCTGGATATTTTTGACAATAAAAAGATTGCGCCATATTGGTTTGCACTCAATCCCGATTGCCCGGAACGCATAAGGCGATATATCCAAACTCAAGGGGATGATCTCGCCCGCAGAACATTAAAAGAAAACGACAAAAGCCTGCCGGCACCCAAATAATATGAAAGGCGGGGGTTACAAAATTCAAAGGGGGCGTGTATTTGTTGTAAGAGTGGCGGAGAAAGAGGGATTCGAACCCTCGGGACATTGCTGTCCGGCGGTTTTCAAGACCGCTGCCTTAAACCACTCGACCATTTCTCCGTTTGTTTAATATGCGCTTGAAAACCGGGGTTTTCAAGCGCATTCGGCTTTATTTTCCCGCTTTGCCGCCCAATTCCAGGCCGCGCAGAAGCAGGTTGGTCACCTCTTTCGCAAAGGCCGCCGGGTCCGGCAGCGGGCTGCCTTCGGTCAGCAGCGACTGGTCGAACAGCACCTTCGCGTAGCTCTTCAGCTCCGGCGCGTTCTCGTCCGCCGCGTAGACCTTGAACATCGCCTCGATCAGCGGATGCTTCGGGTTCAGCTCGAGAATCCGTTTGCTTTCCGGAATCTCCTGGTGCATCGCCTTGAACAGCCGTTCCAGGTGCGGCGAAAGCGCGTTCCCCTCGGTGATCAGGCAGCACGGGCTGTCGGTCAGCCGCGCCGAGAAGCGCACCTCGCCCACCTCGCCCGCCAGGGTCGTCTTCAGGAATTCCACCAGTTTGGCGAACTTCTCCTTGGCCTCTTCGATCGTCTTCTCCGCGCCTTCCACCTCGAAGTCGCCCTTGACCACCGACTTGAAGCTCTTCTTGCGGTACTGGAAGACCTCCTGCATGATCCAGTCGTCGATCGGGTCGGTCATGAACAGCACGTCGTATCCCTGCGAACGGAAGTATTCCAGCGCCGGGGACGAAGCCACCGATTCGCGCTTTTCGCCGGTGATGTAGTAGATCTCCTTCTGGCTCTCCGGCATCGCGTCGACGTACTCGCCGAGCGTGATCATCTTGCCCGGTTCGGTGTTCATCGATTCGTACATCACCAGGTCCTTGAGCTTCTCCGCATTGGCGTAGTCGGTGTGGATGCCCTCTTTGAGCACCCGGCCGAACTCCCGGAAGAAGCCGGAGTAGGCTTCGCGCTCGTTCTCGATCATCTTTTTAAGCTCGGAGAGAATCCGGCTCACCACCGCCTTCTGGATGCGGGCGAGCTGCGGATTCTCCTGAAGGATTTCGCGCGACACGTTGAGCGGCAGATCGCTCGAATCGACCACGCCCGCCACGAAACGCAGATAGTCCGGAATCAGCACCTTGCACTCGTCGGTGATGAACACCCGGCGCACGTAGAGCTGGAGTCCGCGCTTCTGGATCTCCGGCATCAGCAAATTGAACGGCGCCGTCTTGGGCAGGAACAGCAGCGCCTTGAATTCGCTCGCCCCTTCCGCCGACATGTGGACCGCCTTCAGATACTCGCCGCCCATGTGCGAAATGTGCCCGTAGAAGCTCTTGTACTCCTCTTCGGTGATTTCGGAGGGCTTGCGCAGCCAGATCGCCTTCTGCGAGTTGAGCACCTTGTCTTCGACCGTCTCGGTCTTGTCCTCGTTGACCGTCTTGGTCGGCAGCACGATCGGGTACTCGATGAAGTCTGAGTAGCGCCGGACGATCTCGCCGATCTTCCAGCTGTCGAGATACTGCTCCGCGTCGTCCTTGAGGTGGAGCGTGATCGTCGTTCCCTGCTCGGTCCGGGCGGAGGAGTCGAGCTCGTATTCGCCCTCCCCGGCGCTGGTCCACTTGACCGCGGGCAGTTCGCTGCCCGCCTTCTTCGTCTCCAGCTCCACCTTCGAGGCGACCATGAAGGCGGAGTAGAAACCGACGCCGAACTGGCCGATCAGCTCGGGAAGTTCGGTCGTCTCCTTCTTCTCCTCGAGCATCTGGAGGAACGCCTTGGTGCCGCTCTTGGCGATGGTGCCGACGTTCTCGACCACCTCGTCCCCGGTCATGCCGATGCCGTTGTCGCTGATGGAGAGCGTCTTCGCGTCCTTGTCCACCGCCAGCCGGATCTGCCACTCGCGGGCGAGGTCCGGGCAGGTGAGGCTCTCGAAACGCGCCTTGTCGATCGCGTCCGCCGCGTTCGCCACCAGTTCGCGCAGGAAAATGTCGCGGTTGGAGTAAAGCGAGTGGATCATGAGGTTCAGCAGCTGCTTGACCTCGGCCTTGAATTCTCTGGTTTCCGCCATGATGTGACAACTCCTCAGGTTGAAAGGGAGCCACCGGCCCCCGCAAGTTATGACTAAATTCGGAAATATACTTTTTTTTATCGAAAAATCAAGCCGCACCGCTCTTCCCGGTTGGAAAAAATATGGAAAAGGGATTATACTCTATAGAGTTCCATTTATTTGAAGAGATTTCAGGAGACCACTGGCCGGGCATGCCCGACCATTACATTCAACCGACGGCGGTCGTCCATCGGCCGCCGCCGCGAAAACGGGAAAAGATGGAGTCATGAGCGAACAAATCGAGAATCCCCAGACCG
>CAYSZM010000087.1:11993-14275 GCA_964435365.1 uncultured Victivallis sp.
GCGAAAACGGGAAAAGATGGAGTCATGAGCGAACAAATCGAGAATCCCCAGACCGATCGGGCCGCCGCCGGCGGCATGTCAGGCGAACTCCGCGAGCATCTGCACCAGCGCGAAGAGGTATGCCGCAAACTGGAAGAACTGCCCGCGGCGGCCGTGGAGGATTATCCGGCGGAACTGGAAGCGCTCCGCTCCGCCTGGAACGCTCTGCCCGAAGTTCCGCCCGAATATGCGGAAATCCTGGACAAACGCTTCCTCGCCGCCGGAGTCGCGGCCGAAGCCGCCGCCGCCGAAGCCGCCGAGCGGCATCGCAAACACCTGGCGAAAATTCAGGAATCGGCCGAGCTCCACCTCGAACTCGACAAGCTGATCGCCGCCGGAGAACTGGTGGTGCCCGCCGAAGTCGCCGCGCTGGAAAAGAAGTGGGGCGAAGTCACCGCCGGACTCAGCGAAGAGGAGTCGGCCGCCGCCGCGTTCCTCGAAAAGTTCGGCCCGCTCAAAGAGAGGATGGCCGCCGAAGAGGCCGCCGACCTGGCGCGCTCCGAAGCCGCCGCCAAGCTGACCGAGGAGCTGATCGCGCTCACCGCCGGCGAAGACATGGACCTGCTCAAGGACCGCAAGGCCGCCATCGAGACCGAATACGCCGCCATCGGCAAGGTCGCCAAGGCCGCCGCCGACCGCTATAACGACGCGCACCGCAAGGCCGCCGCCAAGCTGGCGCAGCATTATGAGACGCTCGACCTCGCCCGCTGGGAGAGTTACACGCTCAAGCAGGACCTCTGCAACGAGCTCGACCGCCTCTCCGAACTGCCGGATGAAGAGCTGCCCAAGGCGGCGAAACGCCTGCAGGAGCTCCGCGACAAGTGGAAGCAGCTCGGCGCCGTTCCGAAATCGAAGGCGGACGAGATCAATCCGCGCTATCTCGAAGCCACCCGCAAGCTCCAGCACCGCGTCGACGAGTACTATGCGAACCTGCGCCAGCAGCACCGCCAGGCCGCCGCCGCCAAGCAGGAGCTCTGCGACAAGGCCGCGCTGCTGGCCGATTCCACCGAGTGGAACGCCACCGCCGCCGCGTTCAAGGAGCTTCAGTCCGCCTGGAAGACGATTCCGGGCGCGGGAGCGCAGGAGAAAGCGCTGTTCGCCGCCTTCCGCGCTTCGGCCGACAAATTTTTCAACGCCCGCAGCGCCTGGTTCGACGAGCGCAACGCGAAGTTCGAAGTGATCGCCGAGGCCAAGCGCAAGCTGCTGGCCGAGGCGGAACAGCTGGCCGGGCAGCAGTCGGGCGAGTCGCCGTCTCCGGCGGCGGTCCAGCGCGCCAAAGAGCTCCGCGCCGAATTCATGGCGGCGGGCCGGGCCGGACGCATCGAAAACGAGCTGTTCGACAAATTCAACGCCGCGCTCGACAAGTTCTTCTCCGGCCGCCGCGAGGCGTTCGCCGAACGCGAGGACCATGCCCGCAAGCTGGTCGCCGAAATCGACGCCCTGACCGCCGAACCGGGCGACGCGGCCGCCGCGGAATCCCGTTACCGCGCGATCCGCCGCGAACTCAAGGAGCTCGGCTGCCGCAAGACCTTCCAGTCGGAAATCAAGGCCGGCGAACGGTTCGAATCGGCGATCACCGCGGCCCGCAGCCGCCAGCTCACCGACAAGCTGACGCTGGCGAAAGACACGGCGCGCACCCTCGCCGCCGCGTGGGAGGAAGTGAAGGCGAATGGAACGCTCGAAGAGGGACGGCTGGCGGTCGAACATCTCGACCGTTTCCCGAAGCTCGCCGCCGCCGCCAAACTGATCGGCGAAGCCGCTGCCGGCGACGAGAAGGCGAAAGAGAAACTGGCAAAGTCGTTCGAGAACGCCGCCGAAGAGCGCGACCGGGTCACCTCCGCGCTGGAGAAACTGGTCGGCATCGAATCGAAGGAAGAAGCCGCCGCGTCGGCGGCCGATGACGCGATGTCGCTCGCGGCGGAACTCACGGCGGCCATCGCCGGGAACTTCGCCGCCTCCAACGCCCGGGCCGAGGCGCGCGAGAGAACGGTCGACCCCAAGCAGCTGCTGGCGGAGTTCGTCAACGCCGGGCTGCTCGAAGCGAACGCGCTCGAAGCGGCGTTCGAACGGTTCGACAACGCGTACGGGAAAGTACGCTGATTCAACGAGTTTCAGATGATGTAAGGATATGGATACGATGAAAGTGAAAGTTGCGGTTTTCGGTGCGTCCGGATACGCCGGGGAAGAGCTGCTGCGGATTCTGCTGCGGCACAGGAATGCGGAAGTCACCGCGATCACCTCGC
>CAYSZM010000088.1:0-14205 GCA_964435365.1 uncultured Victivallis sp.
GCGATTTGAAAATGTCTGATTCAGATGCTACTTCTATTGGTAAGCAAATCGGGTGACTGAAAATTCGGGATGCAGCAGCAGATGAAAAAGCCATATCGATTCATTCTATTTTTTTCAATTATCTGGATTTCTCTTTCTCTCTGGTGTGAATGGGGATCGCAGCAACACGGCAGCGATATGAAGGGACTTGGATTATATCTGGGAGGAATGCCCTTTTCCGCCATGGAGTTTATTTATCCGTTCTGGCGGGAACATTATTTCTTTCGAATCGTATTGCTGGTTTTCAACTCATTGCTCTGGGGAATTGCGATAAGAAGCGGTATCGTCTTGTTAAAGAAAACGTTCAATGGATTAAAGAAAATTTTCATTGCATGGTATAAGGGGAACTAGGTGATGGGCAAACGATTCCTTGTTCTTCTTTTGACCATGACAATATCAATGAATTATCTTTCTGCTGATGAAGCGGGGCCCAATGAAAAGGGGCGCCTGATCAACCTGTTATGGGGAAATGAAAGACTGACGGAAAGCGATCTCGCTTTTCTTCTGGAATCAGCGGAATCCTCAAATGATGTCATCGCCTCGAAAGCTCTTGTTGTTGCAACGGTGCGGAATGCCCCTGAGATTGCGAAAATTCTCAATGCGGCAGCCAAAATCCCGAAAGGAAACCGTGCGGAAGTCGCGCGGCAAATCCGCAACGCGATGGAACAGGGAGAGGTCGCCCCGGAATTGACCCGACAGCTGCTTTCACGCCCCTACACCCGCTATTCGGCGCCTCAGGCGGACGATTTCCTGCGTAATATCGTCGTTTCCATCACCGTCAGGAAAGCTCGCGAAAACAACACCCCGCCGGGGCGATTACCGGCGTTGCCCTATGATTTTCTTGAACAGTCCATATTGAAATACGGATGCTTTTCTGAAGAAAAGGCGTTTTCTGCCATCTTTGACATCATGCATGAAAATCCGGATGATATTGCGCTGCAAAACGCCTGTATGGTTGCTTTGTCAGCCTACAGTCGAATTTTTTTCCGGGAAGCAATCGACAAGGCAACCTCCAAAGATACATCGAAAACAATCCGGGAGACGCTGCTTTTTTATTTGAGAATCAACCGTAACCGGATGAACCCCGAACAGAAGAATGAGTTGGATCGGTTCAACAACGGTTCAACGACGGTTCCACGATAGAGTGCTCCCCGGCCCCGACCGTTGCCGCCCGGTTCAAAAGCGCGGCAGGCACGGCGTTTTCTCTCCCAGCCTTCGTGAAGCATTTGGTTTTCTCCTTGCCCTGATACGTCAGAAACAGCAGTGATTTTGCGGTATGAATATAGACGCTGATCTGCCAATACGCACGTTTCTAAATTCTCAATCCCCGTTGTGCGATCCGGAAAGCCGACCTCAAAAGCATTCTGGCAAGCGTACACTCGATCATATCGCGGAGCATGTCGAGTGGCTTGGGGCAGGGGGGAACGCGGTCTTTGTTGCCCGGCATAATCGGCCGGTAATGCCGGAGACCGGTAACGTTCAGCCGGTTCGCACGATGGACGCGGCGCAACTGCTCCCGTTGGCCGCGCGATTCGTCGCCAGTGCCGCAAGATTGTTATCGGGGTGAATTTGCGGGAACCGGTTCGATTCGGGAACCGGTCAGGCCGGGTATCTTGCTGGTTCCGACCGGAATCGCATATTCGGTTCCGGTCAGAACCAGGGTGTAAGGCGTATTCGTTTCGACCGTGCAGATTCCGTTTTCATACAGCAGGCTTGTGATGGTGTCTCCGAAACGGAGATTGCGCAAGCCGACTTTCCCTGTGAGCGGTTTCGGCAAGTTCCATTCCACGCGGCGGCTGAAGGCGTCCACCGTGTGAATTCCGATTACATTCTCGATAAAAAGGGAGATCGGCGCCAGGGCCGACCAGCCGCAGAAATCGGGCCTGGACCACTGCGGCTCGGCGTCGCAGGTGACGGCGGGAATCGGGCGGTCCGGGTTGTAGCACTCCCAGATCGTGTGCGGCTCGAATTCCGCCAGGGTTTTGCTCATGTGCCGGAGAATCCGTTCCGACAGCGAACGGGCCAATGCATGTTTTCCGTATTTCTCAATGCCTTTTATCGCCGCGTATGCGGTGGGAATCCAAAGTGCTCCGCGCCAGTAGTGCCCGTCCTCTTTGAAGTCGGCGTCGTCGCGGGCGAGGGAGAGACAGGGCACTTCGCCGCCCAGTTTCCGCGGATCTTCCAGTTTTTCGCACATCCGCTCCGCCTGCTCCGGCGTCGCCATCCCGGCGACCAGCGGCCAGAACGACGCCGGCGTCATGACGCGCATGAACTCCCGGGTTTCGGCGTGGATGTCGTAATAGAACCCGTCGGCGTCATCCCAGTAATAACGGTTCACGGTATCGCGGAATCCGGCGTAGCGCGCCATCCATTCCCCGTGCATCGCGGAATCTCCCGCAAGTTCGGCGAGGCGGGCGATCTCAAGCGCATTCAGCCCCTGCTGGGCGATCGCATCGATCCAGAGCATGTCGGGGTTGTTCGGGCGCTCGGCCAGGGCGTGTTCCCCGACGCGGCCGCGGGGGGTGTTGTCCATGCCGGAGCGGCCGCCTTCCCAGAAGTACCCGAGGGGATGTTTCCGCAGCCAGGTTTCCGCCCGCAGCCGCGGGTCGTGGCAGTGCTCGGTCAACGATTCCAGGCGGAAGAAATGGCGCTGGAGATATTGGTTCGCGAGCAGTTGCCGCACATGGTCGAGGTCGCCGCTCATCCGGACGTTGAGATGTTCCGCCCAGGAGAACAGCGGCGGATTGTCCAGCAAGTGAATCCGGATTCGCGCCGGCTGCCCGATCACTTCGCCGGTCCACTCCGGGGCATTCCGGGTGATGATGACCGGCAGCTGCTCATTTCCGTACAACACTCGATAAAAATTGTTAAAACTCTCGATGCCGGGAAAACGGGTTTGGGCATATTTGCAGAAAAGGGACATAAAGCAGGTGTCCCAGATCCAGATGTCGGTATCGCAGAATGCCTCGTCCATATAGGGTGTCTGCGGCATGCCCGGAATATCGACGATATGGTCGGCCGCCAGCTCCCATGCTTTCCAGTACAGTTCGAGGAACTCGGGGGCGTCGTCATACACGGGGACCGGGATCGCGTCCCGGCATTCATTGAAGCGGTTCATTTTTTCCATTCCAGGCGGGAGGAGGAGCCGCGGACCACAAGTCTGCTTCGGACCGTTACAGACCGGTCGATGCGGCTTTCTTCTTTGTCGTTTAAAATTTCGAGCAACATTCGAATGACGTGCCGAGCCTGAAGTTCAAGCAGGTCGTCGATACTGGAGAGTTCCGGCGTGGTGAAGGTGCAGAACCGTTCGTTGTCAAACCCGACAATGCCGAAATCGTCCGGAATCCGCATCCCTTCCCGGGCCAGATGTTTGCTGAGCAGGGCCGCTTCGGAATCGTTCCCCGCCAGGATTGCATCCAGCTTGCCGGGGCGGATATATTCCGAGAAGACGCCCCGGATACGCTCCTGAATATCGTCTTCATTCGTCCGGCAGATGAATTCTTCCGGCGCGGCGACCCCCAGCTCCTTCAGCGCGGCGGAAAAAGCCGACATTTTGGCCAGCTCGCTTTCGTAATTCATTCCGCTGCAGGACAGTCCGATTTTACGATATCCGTTTTCGTGCAGATGCATCACCGCTTCCCGGATCGCTTCGGAGCGGTCGATGGTCAGGTACGAGGCGTTTTCGAGAGCCGGTTTTCCTACAAAAACCATATCCGGGCAGTAGCTGAAATACTTTCGCAGCGCCTTTTCAGAACCGGGATATTCGTGCGAAAGACAGATGATACCGTCCGCGCCGTATTGCCGGAAGGTCTGGTACATCTGGTGAAGATGTTCGACATTGTTATGGGTCTCTCCGATCATGACCCGATAGCCGTGCCCCCCGGCCTCGCGCTCGATCAGGGTGAGCATCTGAAACATAATGCGCGGAGCGCAACTGTCGAGCAGGACTCCGATCAGCCGGGTACTGCCTCCGGCGAGGCTGCGCGCCACCAGATTGGGCTGATATTTGAGTTTCCCGGCCAGTTCCAGGACCCGCGTCCTGGTCTTCTCCGCAACCAGCGGGGAACCGTTCAGGGCAAGGCTGACGGTGGCGGAGGAGACGCCGGCGGCTTCGGCCAACTGTTTCAGGGTGATACTCATCGGAGCTCCGGTTGTTGTTCGGAATCAAATATTCACATCGATGTTAATGTAATCGGTCTTTTGTGAAAATCAATATCTAAAGCGGTTAAATTTTGTGAATTATTTTAGGTGCCGGGATTGCTGCGATGGCGAATTTATGGCTCGTTTCAGGTTGTTTTGAGGTAAAATGACCGTGAGTCGCTTTGAAATGCACATTTCCATGCCGCCAATCGGCGTGCGTCTGCATCTTCTTTGTCTTTCATTCGGTGAAACGCTTTAAGACATTGTACCTCGAAGACGGAAGGCGTATCCAAGCTCAGGAGATTGCTTTTTTTTATTTTTTTCGAAGAATGATATTGACTTTTCAGAAGTTTTTGGTATAATATATTTAAAGCGCTTTAAATATGCGCCTGATATTACAGACTCAATGGGAATCAGCAATGATCCGCACACAGTACAAATCGATCAAAGACGGTCGTGAAACAAAACAGGAAAGGGCCACCGCAATGAAATGTCGTGAAAAATTTACCTTGATAGAATTGCTGGTCGTGATCGCGATCATCGCAATTCTCGCTTCGATGCTGCTGCCGGCGCTCAACAAGGCGCGCAGCAGGGCAAAATCGTCGAACTGTGTCAGCAACCTGAAACAGCTCGGGTCCCTGACCGCACTCTACCTCAACGACAACAATCAGGATATCTATCCGGCCGTGGACAGAACCCGTTCCGGCTGTAACTGGTCGGACTTTCTGGTTCCTTACATCGGCAGAGTGTCCGGTAATTGGGCCGAGAGCGAGGCGAAATTGAATAAGGTCAGGAGCTGTCCGGCCTATTCCCAGACCTACGGCACGGGCGGATCGTACAATACCTACGGAATGGTTCTTCCGCTTGCCGGCGAAAATTTCTCTTGGCGATCGATGCGGGCGCGGCGGACTCTCTCCGGTGACGACAGCGTGCACCCTGTATTCTGGGACCCGAAGGTTGCCCTCCCGTTGTCCGTCCGGTTCTTTCTGGCGGACAGCCAGGCGGCCGGCACCAACAATGATACGGGATATTTCCGCATTACCCGCGGCGATGGCGGCAGCGGCTGGGGATTGCTGGACCTGAAGCACAACAAGATCTGCAACGCTCTCGCCATGGATATGCACGTGAGAACCCTGCGCGGAATGGAACCGCGTAACGTCTACGGGTTCAAGAGCTGGAATCTGGGCGCGCCCAACTCCAAGCTCAACAATCCGAGCGGGACCTATCCGGCGTGGCCTTAATCGGCCCTCATCATGAAAATGACACTGAAACAACTGGCCAGGGAGGCGGGGGTGTCGACCGCCACCGCCAGCCTGGCTCTGAGTGATTCCCCCGGGGTTGCGCAGAAAACGCGCCGCCGGATTCAGGAGCTGGCTCAACATTTGAATTATCACCCCAATCCGGTTGCCCGCAGCCTGGCCGGAGGCGCCAATCAGCTGCTCGGGGTTCTGGTCGACAGCCGGGCCCCCCGGATTCAATTTCGAATGCTCGCTTTCATCGAACGGGAAGCCGCCTGCCGCGGATACCGGATCATGATCGGAGAAGCGCATGACAATGTCGGCCATTTGCGGCAGATTCACGACACATTCCGGCAGTACGGCGCGGATGGGACGATCTGCCTGGCCCATGATTACCCCGAGCAGGAGGAGGAGTTCAGGAACGCCTTTGAAGGCTGTCCGAACATCGTTTATGTCGGCAGGCCCAAACTGGCTCATGCATCGTATGTGGACATCGACCGTTCCGACGCCTGCCGGGGAGCGATTCTTCACCTCCACGAACAGGGATACCGGAATATCGGCATGGTGTGCAGCGCACGGAATTACTCCAGTGTGCAGCGTCGCATCGAACTGTTCCGCAAGACCCTTCGGGAGCTGGGAGACCCCGACCCGGGTTCCCGCGTCTACCGGATCGGGGAAGAGGACGGGCAGAACCTTTATGAGAAGTTATATCAGGAGAAAATCCTGACCGGCGTATTCGATGCCCTGCTGATGGAGAGCGACGAATCGGCCGCCTTGCTGTGCAAGATGCTTGCCGGAAAAGAGAGGAAGATTCCCTTGGAATTCGGCGTGATCGGTTCCGACAACGACGATATCTGCGACATCTGCACTCCGGAAATCTCCAGTGTCGATGACGAGCAGAAGCTGATCGCCTATCACTCGGTCCGGATGCTGCTTGAGATTCTCAAGGACGGCAATTCCGATCAAATCGACCGCAGCCTGACGGTGAAGAGCCGTCTGGTCATCCGCGAATCATCGATGAAGTCAACTGCCGACGCAACCCGCGTTTATGAAAAAATACTGGCATAACCGACAGTAACCCAACCCGGAGGAAACGTCATGTTGAAGATTGAAAAAAGGTTTACGCTGATTGAACTCCTCGTCGTCATCGCCATCATCGCGATTCTCGCCTCTATGCTGTTGCCCGCGCTTGTCCGGGCGCGCGAAGGTGGTCAAAAAACGTCCTGCATCAACAATCTCAAGCAGTGCGGCAGCAATTTCGGCATGTATGCGGCGGATTCGAAGGGACAATACCCGCCTCAGTATGCCAATTGGAAAGATGGAGGGGAGCAGACCTGGGCCAGTTTTCTCAACTACCGGAACCGCAACCCCTGGAAGACGAAGCAGTTGAAAAACATCGTCATCTGCCCGAAGAACAGAGGGGATGTCGATTCCTCCGGCAAGAACATCCTTTCCTCGGAGCAGTGGCTGTGGCGCGCCTACGGCATGATGAGCGCCCACGGCAGTTCCTATATGGATTCCGTCACCGGACGGCAGTTGAAAAGCAGCAGTGATTTTCAGACGGACGATCCGATGTCGATGCGGATTCTGCTCGGGGATTCCGCGATTCCGAATTTCACCGGCTGCGCCGGCTCCACGTACAAACTGTTCCGAGTGAACCGTGACATCAACAACGGCCAGGCCAAGCTGAATTTGCGGCACAACGATTCGGCCAATGCGATGTTTTGCGACCTGCACGTCAGCTCGATCACCAAAACCGTCGCTGAGGGGAAATACGGATTCAAGATGATCATTTACCGGGATACGCCGATCCAGTTCCAGTAAACGGTTCCGGATCGACTGAGAATTCACCACCTAACGAAAGAGCGACCATGATTCGACTGAACCTGAACCGTTTTGCAGCGATCGCCGTCTGCATTGTCTCCTGCTGGGTTTCCGCCCGGGCGGAGCGCACTCTTTGCTCGACCGACCTGCCGGTCGGCCAGGCCTCCTACCTTTCCCCGGAGACCGGCAAAGCGCTTCCGCTGAAAAACGGGGTACGGTTTGAACCGTCAGAAAAGCCGAAAACAGTCAGCGTCGAGCTGCCGCTGCCAACCGACCGTGATTTTCGATTGTACGACGAACTGGCTTTCGAAACCGTCGCTCAAAACGGTGACTCCGCCGTAACGGTCGAACTTCAGTCCACCTGGCCGGAGCATTCCGAGCTGGTAAAAAAACGGATCAAGTTGGAAAAGGGAACGAAGCAGCACAAATTTTATCTGCCGAAGGCCGGATACCGGACGGAATTGCGCAAGCTGGTGCTGACCTTTCACCAGGAACCGGATGTTTCGGATGAGAAAAAACGTTCCGCGCTCACCGCTCCGATCGAATTGCGCAACTTGCGGCTGAACGCGGCGGATGGCTGCATCAAGCCGCTGGAGAAGCCGTTGGACGAAGCCCTCTCCGTTTCGCTTCCGCCCGGATTTTCGGACGGGGCGCAACAGGCGGCGGAGCGTGAACGCGGCAAACTTCGCGCCGAAGTCCGCAAGCTGTTCGAAATCTTGCGGAACGGAAAATCGGCCGCCGAAGCGAACAGCGCGGCTCTCCTGCGGCTCTATTCCCTGCGCGGAAGCGCCGCCTGGCAGGTGGAGCAGGCCGGATTCCGGGTGCAGGCCGCCGCAGGTCCGCTGTACGGCTGGACCGGCGGTGCGGATAAGATTCTGCGTGACGGGACATTCCCGGGAACGATCGGCGGAACGGTTCGGACCGATCTTGCCCGGAACGAATCGGAAGGCATCCAGATCGCGCTTTATTCCGTCGCCGGTCTGCAGGACGTCTCCGTTCACGTCGGAGAATTCAAAGACGGAAATGGCGCGGTCCTTCCCGCCGCCGACATCACCGCGGCTCCGGTCGGTTACGTGAACCCGACCGCTCCCGCCTATTGGAGCGAGTATATCAACCACGCTCTCCCGGACCCGCTGCTCGGCTACCTGGCGAAATTCGATGTCGAAAAGGAACGTTTTCAGCCGGTCTGGATCGATTTCACCGCGCCGGCCGACCAGGCTCCCGGCGTCTATCGCGGCACGGTTGAATTCCGGTCCGGAGACCGGGAGCTCTTCTCGGTTCCGGTCGAAGTGACGGTTCGCAACTTTCAGCTTCCTTCGCATAACTCGCTTCACTCGGTCATCAGCAGCGGGGTGTTCCGCCATCCGCTCTACGAGCTGGACAGCGCGGTCCGCCGTGAGTTCGACGACTTCATGTACGCCGAGGGGGACGGCGACCCGTCCCGGCTCTCTCCGGCGGCGCAGCGCATGGTGAAAATCGATTCCGATTTCTTCCAGCTGCTTCGCGGCCACCGGATTGAGTTCCACGACATCTACCGCAGCGCCCGTCATGTGATTCCGGGGTGGCGGCGGCGGAAAATCAACGAATTCAACACCCTGTTCTGCCTCGGTTACGACAACGACCGCAACATCATGAAGAATTTCGAAAAACAGTTCCCGGAAATGCGCAGGGAGGGGACCGCCGACCGCGCCTACATCTACGGTTACGATGAAATCCGCTCCTCCAACCAGCGCGCGTTCGACGGCATGAAGAAAAGTTACGGCGAACTCAAAAAGGCGTTCCCCGAACTCAAAACCGCCGCCACCGCGCTCGACTACAGCTTCGGGGAAAAGACGGATACGACCGAAACGCTCGACTTCTGGGTCGTGCCCCCCGATGCGTACATGGGCAATCGCGGCGCCGCCGAACGGGCCCGCCAGCGCGGCAAGCATGTCTGGTATTACCCCTGCAACTGGCCGTATCCGCCGGCTGCGAACCTGCTCCTCGAAAGCCGTGCGACGGCAACCCGCATGGTGATCGGCGTCATGCCGTGGAAATTCAAGGCGGACGGCTTCCTCTATTATTCGACCACCATGTTCCAGCGGCAGACCGAGATGGATTCGCTTCTGAGGAAATGGGAGCGTTCCGGAGACGTGACCGACATCCGCGACGGGTTCCACGGCTACGACGGGGAATATCTCCTGTCGACTTCTCCCGGTAAAGGGAAGGACTCCGCCCGGCTCGAATGCTGGACGATGGTTCCGAAGGATAAGACTCCCCCGCTCCTGGTCGAATTCGAAATTCGTCCGGAGACGTTCACCGGCGGCAAGGATTCGTCGCTGATCGCCGAATTGCGCCTGAACTACAATGGCGGAATCAAGACGGACAGGCATGTGTTCGAGATCGATCCGAATAAACCTGACTGGCAGAAGATTCGCCGGGAAATCTCCATTTCCGGCCCGGTCCGCAACATGCTGCTGGCCTTCCGACTCAAAAGCCCCGGCGCCCGGGTCATGATCCGCAATGTGAACTTGCGCCAGCCCGGCGTGATGACCGACCGCCGCATTACCGCCGACCGCATTCTGCAGGGGGGACCGGTGCTGGATGATGATAATTACTGCTACAGCATGTTCCGCAGCAACGGCGACGGGACGCTGGTCTATCCCGGACCGGACGGGCTGCTGCCGAGCATCCGGCTCAAGTTCCTTCGCGACGGAATCGAAGACTACGAATATCTCGCGATGCTCGGCCGGGTCGCCGCCGAGGTGCGCGAAGGCAAGCGGCAGGTGGCGGACAAGGACGCCTGGCTCGCCGCCGCCGACGCCCTGCTCGCCGTCGATAACGCCGTCTGCTCCGGCATAACGAAATACGCCAGCGAAGGCGCCGCGCTCCTCGAGTTCCGCGGCCGGATCGCCGATCTTCTCGAACAGGCCAATCAGTAACCGGAAGGATATCATATGATCAGAACATTTTTCTCGATTGCGGGAGTTTCGGCCTGCATCGTCCTGAATGCGGGCGACGTTTTGATTTCGCACGACATTCTGGCCTCGAAACCGAAAACGGAGGTGCAGAAAGGCGGAGAGTTTTCCGCCCTGCCGGAAGGCGGATACCGGTTCACGATGACGCCGGAAACCCGCGAATGCTGGATTCGCATTCCGGTCGATCTTGCCGACCTCAAGGTTTATGATGAACTGGAGGTCCGGGCGAAGACCGGAAACCCCAAGGCCGGCATGGTCATGGAACTGAATGCATCAAAGCCTGATAAGGCGCTGGTGATCAAAAAGAACCTGTTTCTCAATCCGGAAAAGGAGGTCTGGACTTACCGCCTGGCGCATGCGGGAACTTCGACCCCGCCGACCACGCTCGGATTCCGGATGCTGAACAAACAGGATAATTTCCACCTCCCTCAATCGGTTATGGAGAAACCGGTGGACTTCCCCTCCATCCGGTTCAACGTCACACGGGAGGGAGTGGATTATCTTCAGGATGCTCTCAAAGCCGCATACGACCTGTCCGGCTATGAAGTCCTCGGAGAAAAGGCCGTGCAGGCCGCCGTCGCCGAACGCGACCCGCTGAAAAAAGAGGCCGAGGCGCTTGTCGCCCGGGTTCTGGACGGGAAAGCGGACGAGGCGGCACGGTTGAATGCGCTCAATGCGCTTTACGACCTGGCCGCCGCCGCTCCGCGCCGCATCGAAGCCGCCGCGCTGGCCGCCGCCGACGCGCCGGTGGTGACCGGCTGGACGTCCGGCGCCGACAAAGTGTTCCGGACCCGCCGCTTCCCCGGTTCCTTCGCGGGCCCGGCCCGGATCGGTCTCGCCCGGAACGAAACGGAGAGTGTGCAGATTGCGCTTTACCCGAAGAACGAGATGAAAAATGTGACCGCCGCGTGGTCCGATCTCTCCGACGGCAAAGGCCACACGATCGGGCGGGAGCAGATTTCGATTTCTCCGGTCGGTTTTGTCAAGGCCGAACATGCGGCCTACATCACCGACTCTCTCGGCGAATGGATTCCCGACCCGATTCTGACGGAAACCGGCGGCATCGACCTGGAAAAAGATCATTTCCAGCCTTTCTGGGTCGACGTGCATTCTGCCGAAGGCCAGTCGGCGGGGATCTACCGCGGCACGGTCGAGTTTCTCTCGAACGGCAAGCCGGCGATGAGTTTTCCGCTGGAAGTCAGGGTGTGGGACTTCAAGCTTCCCGGCAAGCTGAGTTTCCCCACGGTCATCAGCGCCGACCTGTTCGGCGGAATCGGCAACTTTCCGCGCATGTTCAGCAATGACGCCCGCGCGATTGCCGAATGGGACAAATACATGTATTCCGAGGAGTCGGAAAAAATCGATCTTTCTCCGGAAGCCAGGCGTCTGGTCGGCATCAGCTTCGATACGCTGAAACTCTACCGGGAGCACCGGATTCCGTTCAGCGACATCTATCGCGGCGTAGGCAAGGTTCAGCCCGCCTGGAAACGGCGGATGATTCTCGAAGACGACGGCCTCTTCTGTTTCGGTTACGATAAGTCCAAAGACAAGATCGCCCTGCTGCGGCCCCAGGTCGAAGGAATGCGCCGGGACGGCGACGCCGGGCGCGGGTACATCTACGGATATGATGAAATCACCGGCCGGAAATCGTTTGACGGCATGCGCAAAAGTTACGCCGAAGTGAAGAAATACTTCCCCGACGTGCTCCGCACCGCGGTCGCGCTCGATTACACCTACGGGGAACTGACCGATACGACCGACACGCTCGACATCTGGATCGTTCCGCCGACCGAATACCTCGAATCGATGCCGGCCGCCGAGCGGGCCCGCAAGCGCGGACAGAAGGTCTGGTGGTATCCCTGCAACTGGCCGTTCCCGCCGGACGCGAATCTTCTCCTTGAGAGCGACGCCACCGCGATCCGGCTGATCATCGGTTTCATGCCGTGGAAATTCAATGTGGACGGTTTCCTCTACTATTCCAGCACGTTCTGGATCGGCAACCGCAAGTTTGACAGCTGGCTCGGCCGCTGGACCGTTTCGGACAACGTCACGCTCATGAAATACGGGCGCGACGACAGCCTCAACGAATATTCGCTGGAAACCACCCCCGCCGACCGCAAAGCGGGAATCCGCCAGTGGGTGACCCTCAATCAGTCGGAAGCGGTCCCGGTCATCGCCGAGGCGGAAATCGACATGGAGCGGATGAGCTCCGACCCGAAACGGAAATTCGAAATCGAAATCCGGTTCAATTATCAGGACAAGACGGTTGAAACCTTCCGCTTCCCGCTCGATTTCGGGGCCAAAGACGCGATCCGTTTCGCCGAGACCATCACTCCGAAAAAGCCGGTCAAGAGCGTCTTTTACGCCCTTTGGGTCGAGAATGACGGAGCGAAACTCACCTTCCGCAACGCCGCATTGAAGCAACAGGGAAAAAACCGCATCGGCCGGGACCGGGTCGCCGGCGCGATTTCCGGCGGGCCGCTGTTTCCGGATTTCCGGCTTGATGTCTTCGCCAGCAACGGAGACGGCAGCCTGTTTTATCCCGGCCTCGACCATGTGCTGCCCAGCCTTCGCGCCAAGTGCCTGCGGGACGGGCGGGAAGATTACGAGTACATGGTTCTTCTGAAAAAGGCGGTCGAAGAGGTCGAATCGGGCAAACGCAAGTTCGACGGCCAGGCGGAGTGGCTCACGGAGGCGAAAGCCGCCCTCTCCGTCGGGGACGGGATTTGCGCCGGTCTCGACACCTACACCCGCAGCGGGATGGAGCTCTCCGGCTACCGTGCGAAACTCGGTGAGCTTCTCGAACGCGCGTCGGAAAAAAGCACGCAGCCGTAATCGGTAAACGCAGTCGCAATATCGGCGTCGTCCCGGTTCCTGACGGAACGGGACGACGCTTTTTTTCGGCTTTCTGAGGCGTTCGGCGGCATTCCGGGGTTGCTGCTGCGGATGACTGTCTGCCGTCCGAGCCGTCACCCGGCCGTCGTCCTGATCGTCGCGCCGGATGGTGCGGAGATCGCGGTAAAGCGAAATCGTGTCCTTGATTCCGCCGATGAAGAAGACCACCGTGGCGATCCCGCCGACGGCGGCTGTTCGGTCGGCGGCATGGCAAACTCCCGCGAACAGCTGAATCGCCTGTTTTGCCGTTATTCCCGCCTGATGCCGGACGCCGATGCGACCCGGAAGCAAAACAGCATTTCCTGGTCACCCCGCTCGCCGACCTCGCCGGACACAAGCTGACGAACGTCAAACTCCTGAAGTCCGCCGCTCCCCGGCAAGCAGCCGAAAAAAGCAGGCGGGACGGAATGCGCTTTTCGATCTCGGCGGGGATGTCCAGACGGTCACAGACGCTGCTGTCAGATTCCAGAGATTACGGTGAAGTTCATGTCGCCTCGTTTATCCTTGATGGCTCAAACCGGAGAAGAGGCGCAAAATCAGCTTGATGCAGCTTGGCGCAAAGCATGAGCTTTTACGCTCAATCAGAGGGAAGGGAAATGGTGGGCGGTACGTGACTCGAACACGTGACCTCTGCCTTGTGAAAGCAGCGCAATTAAGCTCAGGAATTGGCTTTATGTGGAGAAATGTTCTAAAAATGTTCTAATTGCGGTTTGAAATATGGCAGCTCCGAGCATATTGTATCAGGAAAGGGCAGGGGGCGCGATGTCGGTTTTCAAACGCAAAAGCAAATACGGGGAAACCCGGGAGTACCACTACAAGTTCATGCAATCGGGCAAGTGGTACTACGGCGTCTGCGAAGGATGCACGACGGAACGGGCCGCATCGGTGTATGAGAAGGGCATCAAGGACGCCGCTAAAAAGCTCGAAGAGCAAAAGACCGTCGGGCAGTTGATCGAAAATTTCAAACAGGAATTGACCGGCGGGACCGAAGTTTCATTGGTGGCGGCATTCGATCTCTATATGACCAAGCCGCGTCCCCGTACTCCTAATGCGGACCGGACAAACATCAACCGGGCGCGATGGCAGGATTTTGTCGCATTCATGGCGGACCG
>CAYSZM010000089.1:0-14172 GCA_964435365.1 uncultured Victivallis sp.
CCGCGAACGGGAAGGCTCCGGCGGCGTAGAGCGCGGCGTATTCGCCGAGGCTCAGTCCGGCGCAGGCGACCGGTTTGATTTCCGGAAATTTCTCCCGGAACGCATCGAGTGCGGCGCAGCTCATCGTGTAGATGGCGGGCTGACAGTAAAGGCTTTCGGTCAGCTTTTCGGCCGGACCGTTGAACATGATCGAACTCTGGTCGTAGCCGAGCACGGCGTCGGCCTCTTCAAATCGGGCTTTCGCGGCCGGGAACGCGTCCGCAAGGTCTTTTCCCATCCCGACGGCTTGCGCCCCCTGTCCCGAAAATACGAAAAACGGCTTCATCGGCACCTCTTTTTTCTGTTTTTCACAAGAAAGCAATTTTTACTAAGGTATCACCGATCCGCCGTTTTTCAAGTTTCCGGTCCGGAAAATCAAAAACGGAGCTTCGTTCCGCCGCGTTTGATCTTTTTTCAAAAAAAACAGGTTTGATACTTGGCATTCGCATTTCTCCGTGGTATAATTATATTAAAGGTTTAAGTTGGCAATCTGAAGAAGCTTCTCCGCTGAATTTTACTGGTTGCCGGATCATTTTAACTTAAAAGATTAATTTCATTATGACCATTTGTGAAATCGCCAAGGTGTTCCAGGTTTCCCCGGTTACCGTCAGCAATGCGCTGAACAACAAGCCGGGCGTCGCTCTGGAAAAAGCCGAACAGATCCGCGAGTACGCCAGGCGCATGGGGTATCAGCCTTCCTTTCTTGCCCGTTCGCTGCTGAACGGGAGATCCCGCGTGGTGGGGCTCTGTCTGCGTGAACAGCCCTCCGACCCGTGGAGCGGGGCACTGATTCAGAAGATCCAGTGCCGTCTTTATGAGAGCGGTCTCTATTTGAACACCATCGTCACGCCTTCGAACGGCCTGACGCTGGCCGAGCAGCTCAAGCGGGAGGCGTGGGCGTTGAATTTCTTCGCCCAGATCAAGGCGGGGGCGGTTCTGATCGGGCCGCTGGACATGCCGCGCTTCTTCGCGCTCTCCGACGTGCTGCGCAACCACCGCGCCGTGATTGCGTTCGACTCTCTCGACACCCTGCCGATCAGCCATCTCCGGCTGGACCTGGCCGAAGGATGCCGCCTCGCGGTTCAGCTTCTCTACGAAAACGGCCACCGCAGCATCGGGTATATCGGGCGCAACTGGTTCGAAGAGAGTCACCCGTCGGACAACACCCGCTATGCGCTGGTCCGGCAGCTGGCGCGGCAGTACGGCATGGAGTTCCGCACCGAGTGGAGCATCTCGGCGGAGGCGACGGAGGCCGACCTGAAAAAACTGCTGAGTTCCGGCGCGCCGCTGCCGACCTCGTTCTTCTGCCACAATGACAATTTCGCCCTGGAGGCCCAGAAGTTTCTGAGTGAGGGCGGGATGCGCATTCCGGAGGATATTTCGATCGTCGGTTTCGACAACCAGCCGGTGGCCCGCCTGGCGATTCCCGGCATCACCAGCATCGGTTTCGATCTCGATGAATATATTGAAACTCTGGCCCAATTCACCTTGGCTGCGTTCGAGGACCCGCAGCCGAAACACGAACGGGAACCGAAAAGTTATACGGCTGCGCCTCGGCTGGTTCTGCGACAGAGCATCGGCCCGGCAAAATAAAAAGAAGGAGATGACGATGAAACGGTTTACATTGATCGAGCTTTTGGTCGTAATTGCGATAATTGCAATTCTCGCAGCAATGCTCCTCCCGGCGCTGAACAAGGCGCGTGAAAGTGCAAGGAAAAACAGTTGCATCAACAACAACAAGCAGCTGGGGTCCATTTTCCACATGTATGCCAATGACAGCCGGGGGTTCCTGCCTCCCTTCAACCAACCTTCGTTTTCGGAAGACAGCAGTTATCTGTACCATCTTGCGCCGTATCTCGGCGTCAACTCCGCATGGACGGAGCTCAGTGTGAACAAAAGCAAGAAAAACCTCTGGTGCCCTCTGGAAAATGTGTTGAACGCTCCGAACAGCAATTGCAATGTCGTCTCCAGCTATGTCTACTGCAATGACGACGAAGCGGCGAGGCACAACGGGCGCTGGTGGGGAAAGACCTATTGCGGAACATTCAGCGGATCGACATTCTCTGTGATCCTCGGCAATTTCAACGGAGGCCCCTTGGGGAAATTCAGAACCCCTTCGAACAGGGCCATCACCCACGAAAGGCTCTGGGCGAATATCGCTGACAGGCAAACGCGCGCCCCGCATGCCACTCACGGGAGTCTGATCGCCCTGGATGGTCACGTGGCCGATTATACCGGTCCGGCAGTCGGAAATTACAACTAGATTTACAATGCACCAGCAGCAGAAAGGCCGGGAGAAATTCGATGAATAAAGTTCTGATCGGAGGAGCGTTTTGTCTGCTTCCCCTGTTGTGCGGCGCGGCGCCGGCGGCGGATATTCCCTACGCTGAGACGGTACCGGTGATCGACGGAACAATGGCGCCGGGGGAATGGCGCGACGCGGCCATCCTCCGGAAAATGGAGCTCCCGGGGAATCCGGCCCTTCCCGCGGAAAAAAGCGAAATCTACCTGAAGTACGACAACGAGAACCTTTATGTAGCCATTCGTGCCTTCGAGAGCAATCCGCGCGGCCCGGAGGCATATGTGCGCCCCTGGAACGATCTTTTCTTTAAAAACGACGATGCGTTCCAGCTGGTGCTGGGCGTTTCGGACCCGCGCCTGAAAACGCGCGATAAAATAGACGTGGGCGGTTATGCCGGAGCTTTGGACGGCGAAGCCGGACGGGCGGATTTCTATTACCTTTATCTTGTCAACGCCCGGAATGTGCGCCAGCGTCAATTCAATGAGGCGCCTTTGAAAGACGCCCTGTTCGATTCCGCCGTATCCGGTTATGCCGACGGAGAGTGGAGAATCGAAATGCGGATTCCGTTTGCCGGCTGCGGGCTCTCCGCCGTCGAAGGGAAGAAAATCCTGGCGAATGTATTCCGCTTCCGGCCGCCGGAGATGTCGGGCTGGCATCTGCCGGGACTCGGCGGATACGTCGCGATGCCGTTCGGCGAGTTCAATCTGCTGCCGAAGGGGTCCGAAAAGCCGCCGACCCGGGAGGCGTTCCGCGATGCGCCCCGCCCGAAAGAGGAAAAACTCCATGCCGAATTGCATTACGGCCCGTTGAGCGGTGCGGTTGCGGCCGTTATCAGCGGCGGCGGGAAAGGGAAACTGACCGCGGAGCTGGAACTCTCCGGGTTGCCGAAAACGGTTCAGGAGCTTCGGTGGCGGGATGGCCGGGCGTTGGTGATCCGCGAATTCAAGCCGGGGAGCCAGCCGGAAAGGAAGGGTCGACTGATTCTTCGGAACGCTTCCGGGGCCGTTGTTTTCAGCCGGGAAGAGACTTTCCCGGCCGTCAAGGCCCCCGAGTGGTTCGGCACCGATGCCGGTTCGGAGTACATCGATCGGAAAATCCCCGCGCCGTGGACGCTGCCCGAGGTGAAGGGAAACCTCGTCCGGCTGGTGGACAAGGAGCTGGAAATCGGAACGAACGGTCTTCCCGACGCCATCCGCCGGAAAGGGGCCCGCACCCCGTTGCTGGCGAAGACCCCGGTCTTCCGCGTCATTCGGAACGGAAAGGAGCTGGAGTTTCAAGGCGGAGCTCCGGCCATCAGGCCCGACGGTCTTCAGGTCCGGGTTTCGGCAAGCCTTGCGGCGCGGGACGGATTCCGGATGGAGACGCGCAACAAAATCGATTACGACGGCCTGATGGAGTACAAGCTGGAACTTTCCGGCGACGACCTGCGGAATGTGGAATCGCTGGCGCTTGAGATTCCCCTCGCCCCCGGCGTCGCCAGATACCTGATGCCCGGCGACCTGGTGCAGAATGCCGGCAGCCTGACCGGCGCCGGATATCGCGGTCCGGCCGGCGCGCTCTGGGTGGGGAACGAAGAAGAGGGCATCAATTTCAGCTTCGACCTCTCGCCGTTCCATTCCGCAGACAGGCGTCACCAGATGGAGTTGAGGCAGGACGCCGCCGGAGACACCCTCGTCTTCCGCTTCGTTGATGCGCGCGGCCAGCTTGCGGGGAAGCGGGAAATCTTCCGTTTCTTTCTTCAGCCCACTCCGACCAAACCCTATCCGGAACGTCCCGTCCGCTCGTGGGTGACCTGGGTCTGGGAGGGCTGGAGCCGCTGGCACGGTTATCCCGACCTGTCGAAAACCGCCGAGATTGCGAAGCAGGTCAAACAGCTGGGCAAAGAGAACAGGGTGCTGACGCTGTACTGTTGTCAGGGACTCCAGGAAGACGCTCCTGAGATGACCTCTTTCCGCAGCGATCTGGCCATCGCGCCGGCGTGGTGTTATTACCGCTTTCACGGTAAAAATTGTTTCGCCACCTGCAAACGCGGGCCGGAAGGCGACCTTCAGCTCCACAATTACAGGATTCTGATCCGGGAAACCGGCATCGCCGGCCTGATGAGCGACGGATTGAGCCTGGCATGGGGGGACTCAAACCCGCTTCACGGCGACGGGTGCGGAAGGCCCGGGAGCGTCAGCCTCGACACCGATACGCCGAGCCGGATCGTCAAACAGCGCGAATTCCTGAAACGGATGCGCGGTCTTTTCGACGCCTCCGGCAAGCCGTTCTGCCTGGTCGCCCATACGGGAGGCGGGATCGACGTCAACACCCTGAGCTTTTTTGACGCCTATTTCGAAGGAGAACAGCTGACCCGGTTCCGTCGCGGGTATTATCCTCCGGCGGAAGTCTTTTCCATCGCCTACTCCGGCCTCCCGTGGGGGTGGCGCAGCATCTACTGGCCGAAACAGCTCCACAACTACAACGGCCTGGATACGGCCCTGGCCTATGCGCTCCTCTACAACAGCGAGTATTACACGAACCCGGACACCGAGCCGGACGGGATCGACACCCGGCTGCTGGAGCGCTTCGCCGGGAAAGGAAGCGAGTTCCACCCGTTCTGGCGCGAGCATACGCGGATCGGATTGCGCTCGACAGACTGCCGCGCCTCTTTGTACTTCAACCCGAAGGAGTCCATGATCGTGGTCAGCAACCTGGGGTATGACCCCGCGCCCTATCGCCTGGATTTGGCGAAACTGTACCCGGGCAAGACTCTGACCGCGTTCGATCTCCTGAAGAACATCCCGGTTCCGGTCGGTGACGCCGCGTTGGAAGAGACGCTCGCTCCGTTCAGCTGCCGGATTCTCGCCGTTGCTCCGGCGCAGGGCGCGGAACAGGCGCAGACGCCGCCGCAAACCGTCTCGGGAGGCTCCTGGGAGGTGAAACACTCCGCCGGAAATACGCAACCGGGAGACGAGAAGCTGAAATTGAAAGCGGTTCCGGGCGCCCCGGAGGCGACGGCGACGCTGCGGGATTTCACTTTCGGCCGCGACGCCTTTGTCCGGCTCAAGTTGAGGGCGAACGGAAGAATTGCAATCGCGTTCGGCAACGTCCGGCTGATCCACGATTCCGGGTGGGGGTTCTGGAAAGACGGCCGGAAAACCGTCGAAGGAATCGGCGACCCCGGTGTCGATGTCGCGGACGGCAGATCGCATGAACTTCTGCTTTCCGTCGAGAACGGCAAGGCGAGCATGTTTCTGGACGGCCGGATTGTGATGTTCGAAACCCTCCTGCCCGATGATTGTTCCGGGGGCGCGCTTACCCTCTCCACGTGGCACGACAATTACCTGAATATCGACCCACTGGAGATTTCGAACCGGCCCGGCAGGATTTCTCCCCCGCCTGCGTTCCGCCTGCCGCTGTTCCGGGAATCGGATTGGAAATTCTTCCATGCGGAAAAGGGAACGGTCACCGGCGACAGGCTGGTTTTGCAGGCGGCGCCCGAAAAAGGGGCCGCCAGGGCGATGTTCTTCCGGACATTCGGAAGGGACCTGCATGTCACCATGCGCGTGAAGCTGCCCACCCGCTTCACATTCATCATCGGAACGGCGAAAATCACCTACGGCAGCGGATTCCCGGGATGGGGATGGACGATCCGCGGCAACGCGGACCCCCATGGCCGCGGCTGGATCTATCAGCGGGTTCCGCTGAAGAGCGAGGAGTTCGTCCCGCTGGAAATCAGGCTGAAAAAGGGCGTGCTGAACGTGTTTTACGACGGACAACTGGTCATCAGCGACCTCGCTCTTGTCCTGCCTCCGACGGGAAATGTGTTCGGCATTGAAACCTGGCATACGGACTGCGTGGAAGCCGAAGCCGGAGAAATCACGACGGAACTGGAAAGCGACCGCGCTTTCGGGAACACCCATCCCGTGGAAACGTTGAAACAGGAGAACAGATGAATTCTTACCTTCTGGCGACCGTACTCCTTTTTGCCGCGTGGTCCGGGAGTTCGGCGGAACTTCCCGATCTCCGCGCGGCCGCCGCCGGGACTCCGCCCGTGATCGACGGACGGCTTGACGACGACGCCTGGCGCCGTGCGGAGTGGATCGAATTGGACACCCTGCGGCCGGAGCGCCCGAAATCGGAAGCGGAATGGCGCATCCTCGAGAAAAATCTCGGGCAGACCGGATACGAGCGGCGGCAGTTCTCCTGCAAGGCGCGCGCCGCCGTACTGCACTCTCCCGAAGGGCTTTTCTTCGCCCTCGAAATGGAGGATATGGATGTCGTCGGCAGGATGAAGGACGGGGATACCCTCTGGCTTGAGGATGTCGCGGAGATTTTTATCGCGCCGCGTCCGGAAAGCGGAGTCCCCTGTCTGGAGCTTCAATTCTCCCCCGCAAATGCAACCCTGTTTTTGAGAAACGGAAGAATAGTTCCCCTGCCGCTGCGGAGCGCAGCCGCCGTTGACGGCACCATCAACGACAGCCTGAACACAGACCGGAAATGGTCGGTCGAAGTTTTCCTGCCCTGGGACATGCTGGAGCGGGAAAAGGTGGCACAGCGAAACAGCTCGACGCCGTGTGCGGTCCGGTTTGCCTCCTGGGATCTTTCGCTTTATTCCCAGCTGAGGCTGAACAGGCTGTCCGGACCCGGCGGCATCGATCCGCACGAGTGCCGGGATTATCGGAACATTCACCTGCGGTAACCGCCCGGTTCGTCTTCGGCGCGGACTTTCAGCGGGCCGATTCCGGTTTGCGTTTTTTCTTCGGGTTCGGTTCCTTCAGCAGCTCTTCGAGCTGTTTCTCGGCGGCTTCGAGCCGGGCGAGCATCTCGCCCCGGACCTGCTCCGCGGTGGAGCGGAACGCTTCGCCCGAATCGGCGAGGAATCCGTTGATCCCCTCCACGATGGCGTTGAAATCGCATTCGTAGACCGTCCCGGCCGGAGTCAGGCCGAACGCGGCCAGGAAGTTGCGGATCTTGCTGCCGCGCTCGATCCCGATGATCGGAGTCCCGACATTGGCCGAGAGGATCAGCAGATGAAGGCGGCTGCTGACCACCACGTCGCAGCTTGCCGCCACCCCTTGCACGTCGTTGGGGCGCACGACGCTGACCAGATGCGCCCGCTCCGGATGCGCCATCCGGGCGGCGAGGCTCCCCATCAGCTCGAAATCGGTCTCCGGATTCATCGGGATGAGGACCAGTTCGATGGCGTCCTGCTCGGTCAGCAGATTCCAGAGCGCGACCAGTTCGTCGCGTTTGGCGATGCTGCGCTGGGCCGAGACGCAGAAGCCGATCCGGACCTGCCCCGGCTTGACCGGCGGAATTCGCCCGGTCCGCTGGAGAATCGCCGAATCGGCTCCGACCACCGCGGAGTCGAATCCGCAATTGCGGAGTTCCTCCGCCGTCTGGGGGTCGCGCACCATGACGAACCGGCAATGATTGAGTTCCGCGACGATGCGCTGCCGCATTCGGGTCCACTGCCACGCTTCATACCGGGCGGTCAGCGGCACGCGCCCGAGGGTGAGGAGTTCGCCCAGGCGGAACAGCGCCCGCTTTCTGCCGCAGGCGCGGAAGAAGACGGGGTTCGGCTCGGAATCCATGCCGACGCCCCAGACGATGGTTGACACCTTCTGTTTCCGCGCCGTTTCCAGAAGACCGATGGCGACGCCGGGATAATCGGAGAGCCCGGTCGCTCCGCACCAGATGTACCAGTCGAAGTTGCGGACGAACCGGCCGAAGGCGGAGAGCGAATGTTCGCGTTTGAATCCGTACAGCGGGGCGGTCTCTATGCCGAGCAGCGCGGCGGTCTCTTTCCGTTCCGCGGTGCATACGGTGACCGATGCGCCCGGAGCCACCCGCCTTAAAATGCCGACGACGCAGCCGAGAATCGCTTCGTCGCCGATGTTGTCGCAGCCCAGCGGAATTCCGCCGAGGAGAATTTTCAACTCCGGCATATTCACTCCGGTTTATGATTGTTCCATTCTAAAAATAGTATATCATAAACCGGAGCGGGTGTCAAGCTCGGTCCGCGGAAAAACCGGAACGGGGTTCCCCTCGAAACCGCCTTAAGCATTATAGGCGGAGGAGACGGAGTCACTCCGGTTTTGTCCCAGTCCCCTTTTACTTCTGCCCCATCAGGTTCAGACGCTCCCAGTAGGTCGTTCCGTCAACCACATAGGAATTCTTCGGAGCCCAGAGCGCGCTGCCGTCGGTCATGACGCAATTCGTGCCATTCGAATGGCCGCCGCTCTGCGCCTCTATTCCTGCGCTGGCGCAATAGCTCATTACCGTTCGCGCCAGTTTGGGAAACGGTTTGCCGAGCATATTATCCGCAGATGAGGTGTCCCTTGGATAGCAATAACTGATCGCGAACCACATCCCTCCTGCGCCGCCGCCCGCATCGGCGGGAGAGGTCGGTGTATCGATCCAGGTGCTGTTGCCGCGCTTGCAGAAGAATACGGGAGGCCGGTTGTCTCCGCCGCATTTCTCGCTGAATATGGTCCCGAACCGGGGACTGGAAGACGACAGCTTGCCGAGAATTCCCAGTTGAGGGAGCAACCCCAATCCATGATTTATGTAACCGCCGTAAGAGCCCCAGTAACCGGTTTCGCGTACTTCCCAGGCATAGCCGGTACCTCCTCCGAATGTTTTGATTGTAATGCGGTTCAACGGCATCCAGTCTCGGGAATCCATCGTATAGAAGGAGATGCCCTGTCCGATCTGCTTCAGATTGGACAGGCACTGGGATTGGTATGCTTTGTCGCGCGCCTTGTTCAGCGCGGGAAGCAGCATGGCGGCGAGAATCGCGATAATTGCGATCACCACAAGGAGTTCAATCAGCGTAAAAAATCGTTTCATGGCATCTTTCCTTTTTTTTCTGCACATTATTTTTCTCCCCAAACGGCCGTTTGAATCATCGCTCACTCGACTAAGATCATTTTCCGAAACAACGCCGGGCATTTGATGTTTCCGATTCCTCCTCCGAAGTTCATGTAATAACGGTTTTCGCCGGGATCTTCATCGTTGAAGCAGAGCGCCAAACCGAAAACGGTCCCGGCTTGAAGTTTGAGCGGAGCCAGAAGCCGACGGGGAATTGCGATCCGGTAGGTGGTGGTTTTCGCCGTTTCATTTCTGGTGATATCCTGCCTGATTCCCGAAGCTTCTCCTGGAATTTCGCGGGTTGGCGGGCCCTGGTGGCTCCAGGCCTTTTTCTCCGGGGCGAACGTGAATTCGTTGTCGTCGGAATCGTACGCGAGTTTCCCGTCGCCGTCGTTGAAGGAGTCGATGCCGACTTGAAGCGAATCGCCCTGCCATGATGCGGAATCATCATATGGATTTACCAGGCTGTCATCGCGGACTTCGCTGAAAATGTAGAAGTTGTCCTCATCCCACCCGAGAAGGGTTCGGTGCGAAAGGTCGTCCGAACCGTTCCAGGGAATCGACGGATCGGGAGGAAACACGTCCACGCGTTTTGACTGCTCGATCAGCCCGGGTTCCCGCAGAAAGTCGAATGTCTTCCACTGATCGACTTTGAGACGGCGCACCTTCTCCATTGCCGGGATGGTAATAGTCTGGCCGAATGTTTTTCCCTCCTGACTCTTCATTTCAATCCGGATTTTCGCCGGAACAGGCTCCGGAATTTTGACCATGACCGTTTCGGCCGACTGGCGCGGAATTTGCAGATTTTCATTCCGATGGAACGGCGCGATGTCCAGCTCTCCTTTCCAGTCGTGGAAACTCCGGTTGTAGAGACGAAGTTTCAGGGTATCTTTATTTTTCAGATATCCGTGAAAGAGCAGGGGAGGCCGGGAGTCGATCGCCGAAAGCAGGGCCGGAAGCACGGTCCCTTCCTTGTTTTCCGACAGGTAGATCGGACTTCCCGTCACGGTCGGGGCCGTAAGCGGGGTCCCGTAGATGGAGCGGGGGTTCGCACCTTCGGGCAGAACGAGGGGCAATGGCTCGGAGTCGTCCGTGGCATCCCAGACGGCATAGGAAACCCGGCCGTCCTTGCGGAAGCTGAGAACTTTGATATCGTCGTCGAAGACCCATTTGACATCTGTGGCGTGATCGATTTCGTGCGCGGCCTGCGCATAGGCGGCGACAGCCGGCAGGGGGCGGATGCCGTTTTCGGTGCGCCAGATTCCGTAAAGATAAGGCCCGGCCTCCCAGCGGTCGAGTCCATAGAACCAGACCAGGTACTGACAATCCGGATTGCTTCCGGCGATCAGGAACATTCGGGCCAGATACGAGGCGAAGCGGTGGGCGGCGGGATCGTTGAAGGGAACGGTCTCTTCCAACGAGTAGCCCAATTCCCCGATCAGGAATTTTTTCCCGTATTCACGGGCAAGTCCGCTTTGATCGCGCAGCGCGGACAGGAATTCCCCCTTTTCCGGAGAAGCCACATAGCGTCCGTCCGCGGCGAAAATTCGGGCGGAGGTATACGGGTGCAGCGAAACGGTGTCGAAACAATCCCCCGCTTTCTCCTGAACGGTGCGGAAAAATCCGCAGCCGCCGGAAACATCGACCAGCAGTTTCAGCCCATATTTCCGGGCGATCGGAGCCGCGGTACGGATCAGTTCGCTGTAATATTCCGCCTTGTCTTTCACGCCCGGGAAAGCCAGAAACGGTTCATTGATGAAATCGACGAATTCGGCTTTCCCCTGCAGGTTTTTGAACGTGTAGTCGAGAAAAGCGGCGGCTTTCGTCAAATCGGCTTTTTTGCCGTCTTCCCGCACTCCCCATGGCGGCATTTCGCCGGGAGACGTCAGCCCGTTCAGGGTGGGATGGAGAAACAGGGAATCCGGCTTCTCCCAAGATTTTGGGGAACTCTGGAATACGCCTTCTTCCGGTTCAATCCATTTCCAGTGCGGCGTACGAGTGCGCAACCGCGTGACGCCGATGCGGGAAAGCAGCTTCTGCGGCATCGGGCTGACTTCGAGACCGAAAAACCCCGGTTCCGCCGGTTCCGGAAACGGCGCCGTCACCACAAAAGGCGCGGAAGTCCGTTTGACGGTTTTCCCTGCCGCATCGAGCACCTCAACGACAGCCGGATAGTAACCGGGCTGAGCCGCTTCCGGCAATTCGACAACTTCTTTTGCCGTATCTCCCCTCTTCAGGATAAATGAGCGTTCGCGGACCAGACCGGGCAGAGTGACGCGGAGCGTGAAACGATCCGTCTCCACACCCGAATTGCAGAGATTCACCGTCAGGCGGGGGATGGCGGGCGTCTGTACGATTTCCGCCGGCCCCGCGGTGGGGTAAACGCTGAACACTTCAGACGGCTGATAGGGGGTCGCCGTCTTGCCCTCCTCCAGCTGAATCGCGTCGATGCGGAAGACGGTTGCGTCTCCGGGAATCAGAAAGGCGGGAAAGAGCACGACATTGTCCCGATCCGTCCTGAAGTGACAGGAATAACGTTCCCATCGGTCCGTCAATTGAAAGGAGGTTTTCCCGATCATGATCCAATCGTAGACGCCGATCATCGCAAACTGAATCGTATGTCCGCCGGAAATCCGGCGGGCGTAAAAGCTCACGGTATAATCGGTGTTTTTCTTGATCTCATATCCCCATCTCCCATGAACCCAGTTGATCGCGGAATTGACTTCAAGCGAAGAATTGCCCCGGGCGGCGTCTCCCTGAACCGTTCGGATCTGTTCCTCCGAGCGGAAGTAATTGAAGTTCTGGACGCCGGTTTCAAAACTGGTGTCTTCGGGAAAGAGATTCCCCGCATCAGCCTTCAGGCCAAGCAGAAACAAAATGAGCAGAACGTATCGCATTATTCCACCACCCAGGCAAAATCATCCAGCAGGAACACGGAGGGGGCGTCGACGACCGGGCCATAGAAGCGAAGGGTGTAGACCGCTCCCGGTTCAAGAGGCGGAAACGGCTGGCTCTGTTTGGGACCGGAGCCGTAGATCAATTTCGAGAACGGAATCGTCACTTTCTGCCAGTCATTGCCTTTGACGCTGAATATCCCGACTGCGACCGCCATGTGCTGTCCCTCCGTGTTGACCAGTTTCGGATTTTCCAGGCACAACGCAACCGGGGGCGCGCCGGAAATCGGCTTGATCAGGAATGAGATGCCGACCGCTTTCTCCGGCAGAACCGCGGCATTGAAGATATGAAGTCCCTGATAACTCTTGCAGCCGCGAAACGTCACTTCCAACGCTTTGTCGCCGGAAATCGCTTCGTCGGTAATCACAACTTGGGGAAGATCCTTCCGGTCGGAGTAGCCGGACCATCCCCGGTTGCCCTTCTCAAAATCATCGATCATGACTTTGGATGAGGCCGGTGCGGCGAACGCTTCGGGGGCGAAAATTGCGATTGCAGCAAACACGATTAATAATTCGATTCGTGTGAATTTATTTCCGGCCTTTTGCATTCGGTTCATCGTCGGGAATCCTTTTTTTAAATGGGACATCGTTTGATGGCGATTCATTTGCTGTCTCCTGATAACGGGCAATGAAAATGTTTCTGCTCAAATGTTCCGGACGTCCGGAACCGAATCCCGGAAGGTGATCTTCTGGGAAATCAGGATGTGCTGATCCGGCAGCCGTTCGGGCGACATCAGGCGGATCAGCAGGCCGACGGCGCTTTCGATCAGTTCGTCGAAGGTGTATTCCAGCCCGGAGAGGGCGGGGATGAAGTAGTCGTTCTCCCAGTCGACCGAGCAGAAGGTGAAGATTCCCAGGTCGGCGGGAATCCGGATGCCCCGCGCCTGGAGTGCGCTCACCAGCGATTTGGCAGTGAGCGCCGTATCGACCATCAGCACCGTCGGGCGCTTCTCCGGCGGCAGGGCGGCCATCTGGTCGGCGAAGAACAGAATGTCCCGCGCGAACACCCCGTCCGGGCGGGTCTCGTTGAGGCAGGCCGGGTCCAGATTCAGCTCCCTCATCCCCTCGACGAAGCCCGCCTTCGCGTGGGCGAACACCTGGTAGAACGAGCAGTTGAACATGCCGATCCGGGTGTGTCCGAGGTTGTGCAGCGCCCGCACCGCCCGCCGGACGTCGCCGCACATGTCGAACGAAACGTTGTAACGGCCGGGCTCGTTGATCTTCACCACCGGCAGCGGACCGCCGGAAAGCAGGGGTTCGATCCGTTCATTGGCGTGCCCGAAACAGACGATTCCGCCGACCAGCCCGTCGGTCAGCATCCGCGGCAGGTCGTTCGGATTGCGCTCCTGATCGAACCACTCCACCTGAAAGGTCCGCGAACAGCGGCGGCATTGCCGGATGAAGTTCGAAATCGCGTCGTGGCACTCCATATTGGGGCGGAACTCTTCGTAGTTCAACAAAATCAGCAGCCCCAGCGCGGTCGGCGCACTGCGCAGATTCTGTGCCGAAACACTGTGGTGGTACCCCATCCGCCGGGCCGTCGAGCGCACCCGCTCCACCAGTTCCGGCGTGATCCGGTTGGCGTTCTTGCCGCTGAGCGCCAGCGACACCGTCATCTGGCTGATTCCCAACTCTTCGGCGATATCTTTCTGACTGGCTCCCATTCGTCCAACTCCGGAATGATTGGTTTTAACTTAGTTTTACGTAAAAATTATACCTTAAAAAAGAGCGTTTGTCAAGAGGCGCAAGAAAAAAAAGCGCTTTTTTGCATGGTTTGGAGAGGAGGGAAGCCGGAGTGTGGCTCCTTGCCGGTCTTGGGTCCGGAGGCGAAGTTTCTCCTGTTCAGGGAAATGATTGAAAAATGCGCCCCGTGGTTTCTACTGGGTGGGTGTCCGCCCTTCCGGGCGGACCGGCGAGTTGACCTCTTCGGTCAACTCCGCCTCGGCGCTACGCGGCAAAATCTACGATTTTGCTATGTAGCTGTTTCGCTTCGCGCCGGTAGCCTCCGGCGGCCGGGGC
>CAYSZM010000090.1:0-13919 GCA_964435365.1 uncultured Victivallis sp.
GCGTGGAATTCTGGCCGGGGCCGATGGAAGGAGTCATGACTCCGGCGCTGATCCGCGCCGCGAACGAGCTGGACCTCGTTTCGCGCTGGATGACCCCGTTCTACCGGGTCAACTCCGGCACGCCGAAGCGGAAGATCCTCGACGCCTTCCTCGCGCCGTTCGCCGGGAAGAATCCGGTCACCGTGCAGCTGATGGGGACCGACCCGGCGGCGGTGGCGGAGTGCGCCGTGGCGTTCGCGCAGCTCGGCGTCCAGTCATTCAACCTCAACTTCGGCTGCCCGAGCCGCCAGGTGACCTCCGGCGGCGCCGGGGGCGGCGCGCTGCGCGACCCGGACGGAATGGTGCGGATGGCCGAGGAAGTCAAGGCGGCGATTCCGGAACTGCCGCTTTCGGTCAAGCTCCGCACCGGCTGGGACGACCCCGCCGGCCAGGAGACGTTTCTCCCCCGGCTGGCGAAAAGCGGCTGCGTCGATGTGTTTTTCGTCCACTACCGGACGGTGAAGGAACTTTACCGCCCGGCGGGAGGCCGCACCGAACGGCTGAAACGGGCGATGGAGCTCGCCGCCCCGGTTCCGGTGGTCTTGAACGGCGACGTGAATACGCCGGAAGATGCAAAATCCCTGCTCGCCGCCCTGCCCGGGGCAATCGGAATCCTATGCGCCCGCGGCTGGCTTCGCGACCCGTTCCTGCTGCGGCGCCTGGAAGAGAAGAGCGCCCCCGACCCGGAAACCGGGCGGGAGCGCTTCTTTCGCGCCGTGGTCGGCGACGGCTTTCCGGCCCCCAAGGCGATTGAGCTGTCGAATTTCCTGTGGGGGAAAGAGAACAACCCCTACTTCCGGGAACTTGTCGCCCTTCCCCGCAACGCGGAGTTTCACCTGCACTCTCCGGACAAATGCCGTCCGGGGTGGTGACGCGCCTCAATCCGCACCTGAAGCGTTTCGAAATTCAAGTGAAACCGGCTGCAGAGCCGCCGGAGCGCGGCGTCGAGCGACTCGTCGGCGATCTCTTCGGCGGAGTGGCACCCGGGACAGCAGAGCAGGTATTTGCGCCGCGTCCGGCGGATCAGCCGATAAGACCCCCGCACGACGCGTTCGTCCGGCGGAACCGTCTCGATGATTCCGCTGCTAAGCAGCAGCTGAAAATTCCGATAGAGGCTGGCCCGGTCGATCGCCCCCCCCCGCACCCTCACCCGGGGGAGAATATCGCGGACGGTAAAATCACCCTCGTAAGCCGAAACAATCTCCAAAATAGCCCGCCGGACAGAGGTGAAACGCATGTTTCGCCCCTCCAGATAAGCCTGAAACAGTGCGCATTCGTCTTCCATGACCAATTCCAAAGTTAAAGCTTGATCGCCAAAATCGCGTTGAAGTCATCAATTTTAAAATCTTTGGATAATTTAATATCATTTTCCGAAAATTCCAGAACTTCCGACAAATAGCCGCTCAAATGCGACTATTCGCAATAACAGCAGACAGAATCCGGGATTCAAAGCAGTCGGGGCAAACGCAACGGTCAATGGCGAAAGAAGATCACTCGGCGAGGAACTCCCAGACCGGGCGGTCGGGGGCGAGCAGATCGGGGGGCATCGGGAGGGTGAGGTCGAACCAGCCGAAGGTCTGCCCTTCGAGCGCGACCGGCTCCGCCGTTTCGGGCAGCAGCGCCCGGATGAAGCGCAGATGGATCACCGCGTTCTCCGTCTCGTGGGTGATGCGGAACATCTCGTCGAGCGCGAGGATGTCGACGCCGAGCTCCTCGCGCAGCTCGCGCTCCGCCGCCTGCTTGAGCGTTTCGCCCGGCTCCAGCTTGCCGCCGGGGAACTCGCGCCCCGCCGGAGGCTTGCCCGCCGGGCGGGTGGAGAGCAGGACCATTCCGTTCCGCCGGATCACCACGGCGGCGACTGTGAGGCGCTTCTTCAATCGAGCATCCTCCCCATCGCGCGGGTGATGGCGGTGATTTCTTCGGGCGGCGTGATGAAAGGCGGCATGGCGTAGAGCCACGGCCCGAACGGACGCAGCCAGACGCCGGTTTCACGCACCAGCTGCTGCACCCGCTCCGCCGTCGGCGGCGTCTTCAACTCGACCACGCCGATCGCGCCCAGCACGCGCACGTCGGCCACGTTGGCGTGATCGCGGTACGGTTCGAGTTCGCGTTTGAGCTGCGTTTCGATCGCGTCCACCTTCGCCTTCCAGTCGTAAGATTCGAAGAGCCGCAGCGAGGCGACGCCCGCCGCGCAGGCCAGCGGATTGGCCATGAAGGTGGGGCCGTGCATGAATTTCCCCGGCGGCGTGTCCGAGATGGTTTCGGCGACGTGCCCGGAGGCGACCGCCGCGGCGAGCGTGATCGCGCCGCCGGTGAGCCCCTTCCCCACACACATGATGTCCGGCGTGATTCCGGCGAACTCCCCGGCGAAGTAGCGCCCGATCCGGCCGAAGCCAGTGGCGATCTCGTCGAGGATGAGCAGGATTCCGCGCTCGGTGCACGCCTCGCGGAGCCGTTTCATATACATCGGGTGGTAGAAACGCATCGCGTTGCCGCCCTGGAACACCGGCTCGATGAAGAGCCCGGCAAGTTCGTTGCAATGGCGGTTGAGGAGTTCCAGCATCGGGGCAAACTCCGCCTCGTCCCATTCACCGTCGAAGGGAATCCGCGGCTGGGGCAGGAACACGTGTTCGCGCAGATAGTCGCCGAACACCTTGTGCATCCCCTCCGGATCGCAGAGCGCCATCGCGCCCGCGGTGTCGCCGTGGTAGCCGCCGCGCAGCGCGGCGAGACGGCGGCGCTCCGGCCTCCCGGCGGCGTACTGGTACTGGATCGCCATCTTGGCGGCGCACTCGACCGCCACCGAGCCGGAGTCGGCATAGAACACCCGGTCCACTCCGGCGGGAGTATGTTTGACCAGTTCGGCGGCGAGTTCGATGGCGGGCTCGTGGGTGAATCCGGCGAACATCACCTGGGCGACTTTCTTCGTCTGTTCGCGGATCGCCGCCATGATCGCCGGGTGGTTGTGGCCGTGCGCCATGCACCACCAGCTCGAAATGCCGTCGATGAGTTCGAGTCCGTCGTCGAGCCGGATGCGCGTGCCTTTCGCGGCGACCGCGAGGTTCACCGGAGGCGGCGCGGAGATCGACGCATAGGGGTGCCAGAGGTGTTTGCGGTCAAAAGCGAGAAGTTCGTCGCGGGTCATCGCGTCACCTCCCGAAAATAGCGGAAAAATCGACGTCGGGGAGCGGCTCCTTCACTTCCGGCAGTTCGACCAGCGTCTCCGGCATGTCGTATTTTCCGAGATATCTGCGGATCATGCGCGGCGTGTCCGCGTCGATGACCGGGTCCGCCGCCGGAAAGCGGTTGTAGACGGTCCCGGCGATCTTGATTCCGCGGTTCGCCGCCGCCTCGATCGAGAGGATGGTGTGGTTGAGGCTCCCCAGCCGCCCGGAGGTGACCAGAATGAGCGGCGCACCCAGCTCCGCCGCGAAATCGACGGTGAGCAGGTCCTCGGTCAGCGGCACTGCCAGCCCGCCGGCCCCTTCGAGCAGGACGATCTCATACCGTTTCGAGACTTCGGATACGGCGTGGCGGATCGCGTTCAAATCGAGCTTGCGCTCCTCCAGCTGCGCCGCCAGATGCGGCGAGGCCGGAAAGAGGAAAATCTGCGGCGCGGTCAGCCCCGCCTCGTCCTCCGGGAACGGCGGAACCCCCATCATGGCGCGGTGCGCGTCGAGGTCCTCGGAAAATCCGTCGTTGCCGGTCTGCACCAGCTTCATGGTGATGACGCGGACGCCGCGCCCGTGAAGGTAGCGCGCCATCATTCCGGTGGCGACGCTCTTGCCGATTCCGGTATCGATTCCGGAGACGAAATAGATGCTCATTTGCGCTCCCTCTTTTGCGCCACCAGGGCGATCGGGTGATAGGTCAGCGGGCAATTTCCGTTTTCCAGCCGGAATTTCCCGGTATATGCTTCGCAGAAGTCCGCCAGCTTGCGGCGGGTCCACCGCGCGGCGGGGGCGACGGCGGTGACGCCGGTCGCCTTGAGGCTCTTCAGCATGTCGAGCGGCGAAGCGAATTCCTCGGTCAGCAGCTCCTCGCGCGCCGCCAACACCTCGAAGCCGTTCGCTTCGAGCAGGTTCGTCAACTCCTTGCCGGTCCGGTAGGCGAGTCCGCCGCCGGTCAGTGCGGAAATTTCGCGCAGCGTCTCCGGCCCGAACGAGGTGAACGCGAGAAAGCCGCCTTCGCCGAGTTTCTCCGCGATCCGCCCGAAGAGCCGCCCGGGGTCCGCCGTCCACTGGAACACCGCGTTGGAGAGATACAAATCTCCCTCCGGCAGCTCCATCGTCTCGATATCGCCGGCCAGGAACCGGGTGGCCGGGCGGCCGCGATAAAGCGCGCCGCACTCCGGAACCAAATCGATCAGCGTCAGCTGCGCGAAGTCGAACCGTTCGGCGATCAGGTCGGTCAGCAATCCGCCGCCGCAGCCGAGTTCGACGATTTCGGCGAACTGCCGCTCCAGCGTGGCGAGCGTGAACACGTCGAGCAGCGTTTCGGCCATGACCCGCTGCACATCGGCCGCTTCATTGTAGGTGCCGAGACTGCGGCCGAACCGCCGCCGCACCGCGTCCTTATCGATTTCGCCCGGCATCGGCGACCTCCCCGAACGACCGGAGCGCGGCAAACGGAAGATGCGGCGCACCGGGAACTTCCACGATTTCAACACCCTGCGAACTCCAGAACCGGCTTTGCGCCGCCGCCGGAATGATCCGGTCGCGCCCGCCGATCCAGGCGGTGCGGAACGGGTTCGGCGGAACCGGTTCCGCGGAAAAACGGCGTTCGAGCGCCGCCAGTTCATCACGCTGCGACTCCCACGAACGCGCCGGACGGTTAAACTCAGCGTTCCCGGCCAATCGCCGGAAAAAGCGGTCGCGCGCCCGTTCGTCGCCCCAGTTTTCCACCGTTCCGGCGAAGACCGCCGGATCGATTCCATATTCCGCATCGACCGGCCGCAGCGTCCCGTTGAACGCGGTCGCGGTGGCGAAGCGGTACGGGGTCCCGGCCAGCGCCTCCGCCGCGGCGCGAACGCCGAGCGACCAGGCGGCCAGATGGAGTTCCGCATAGCCGGAGAGCTCCGGCAGCGGCGTTTTCTCCGTATAATCGCAGACGGTCATCACGTCGAACTCCGGGACGGGCCAGGCGGAAAAGAGCGTGTCGTCCATCCCCCAGCCGTTGAAAAACAGCAGGAGCTTCCCGTTTCCGGCGCGATGGAGCAATTTAACGGTCACACCAGCCTCCCGAATTCCGAAATCGACTCTTCCGGCAGCGCCGCCGAGAGCGAAAAACGCAGCCGCGCCCCGTTCGGAGGAACCGTCGGCGGACGGATTGCAAACACCAGAATCCCATGTTTCTGAAAGAGTTCCGCCTTGTCCAGCGCGTCGCGGTCGCCGCCGATCAGATACGGCACGATCTGCGAATCGCCCGGCACGGTCCTGTCGCCGAAGAGCTTCCGCAACGCGTCGCCCATCCGGCGCAGCTTGGCGCGTTCGGCGTCCATCCCGGCACAGCGGCCGAGCACGAAGGTGCTCCAGTTGAGCACCGCCGGGGGCAGCCCGGTGGTGAAAATCAGCGAACGCATATGGTTAATCAAATACTGCTTCACCTCCGGCGCCATGATCGCGTAGGCCCCGGTCGAGCCGAACGCCTTGCCGAAGGTTCCGATGAGAACGTCGATTTCGTCGGCGATTCCGAGTTCGGCGGCAAGCCCGGTCCCGGCGGGACCGCGGACGCCGACCGAGTGCGCCTCGTCCACCACCAGCACGCAATCGTATTTCTTCTTGAGCTCGACCAGCTTGCGCAGGTCCGCCGCATCGCCGTCCATGCTGAACACCGACTCGGAGACGAGAAAAACGCGGCGGTAGGACGCACGTTTCTCCGCAAGAATGGTTTCGAGCTGCCCGCAGTCGAGATGGCGGTAGCGCCGGAATTCGGCGTCGGCCAGCCGCATCCCGTCGATGATGCTCGCATGGTTGAGCTTGTCCGAAAGAATCAGGTCGCGGTCGGAACTGAGCGCGGGCAGAATGCCGATGTTGGCGTGGTAGCCGCTGTTGAAGACCAGCGCCGCGCGTCCGTGATAAAGTTCACTCAACTTTTCTTCGAGCCGGGTGTAGGCCGGGGTATTCCCGGTCAACAGACGGCTCGATGCGCTGGACAGCGCCAGCTCCGGCGTCGCCGCGTCGGGATACTGCGCGTAGAACTCGCGCCGCAACCCGGCATCCGAGGCGATCCCCATGTAGTCGTTGCTGGAAAAGTTGAGGAACCGCGCCCCCCCGAGACGACAAAATCCGTTCCCTTCCGGCGCGATTTCGCGCAGAACCCGCAGGCGGCCCGCCGCCTCAAGCGCCGTCGTGTCGGCGGCCAGTTCTTCCCGGAATCCCATTTTCTTAAAATCCGTTCAGTTGCTCGATGAATTTCATATCATCCTCGACGCTGCGGCCCCGCGTGGTGAGGTAGCCGCCGGTCATCAGGCTGTTGAGCCCGGAGAGCATCAGCAGCCCCTGGAAATCCTTCATCACCGTCTCGCGGCCCGCGGCGAACTTGATCATCTTCGTCGGGTTGATCAATCGGAACAGCGCGAACGCCTTGGCCGCCTCGGCCGGAGCCATGACCGGCTTCCCCTCGAGCGGCGTCCCCTTGATCGGCAGCAGAATGTTGAGCGGAGACCCCTCGACGTCGAGTTCGCGGATCGCCAGCGCCATGTCCACCCGGTCCTCCCAGTTCTCACCGAGCCCGAAAATGCCGCCGGTGCAGTTTGTCACCCCGAACTCCTGCAGATAGCGGATCGTGGCGATCTTGTCCTCGATGGCGTGGGTGTCGGCGATCAGTTCGGCATACCGTTTCGGGCTGGTCTGAAGATTCATATTGTAACGCCACGCATGGTGTTCGGCGAGCAGCTTCGCCATCTCGCGTGAAAGAATGCCGACGGAGACGCAGATTTTGAGCTCCGGCAGCTCCTCGTGCAGCAAATCGAGCGTGTCGAGAATCTGCTGAAACTCCGGCGTGACCGTCTTGTAACCGTAGCCGCTGGTCACGTAGCCGAACGTCCGGATTCCGGTCTCGTACACCTTGCGGGCGGCCGCGAGCGTCTCTTCCTTCGACACCAGTTCGTAGGTTTCAATTCCGGTATCATGGTATTTGCTCTGCGCGCAGAACCGGCAGTTCTGGGCGCAGACGCCGGACTTCGCATTCAGAATCGAGCAGGCCTTGATCCCATTCGCGTATTTTTTGCGCACCTTATTGGCGAGGGAGACCAGGTCGAGGATGTCCTCGCCGTCGATCTTCTCCGCGATTTCAAGCGCCTCTTCCCGGCTGAGGACGCCGCCTTCCAGGACTTTATAGGCGTTTTCTATGATCGGGTTCAACACGGGTTTTCGTCCTTTCCATCAATGGTATTCTGATTAATATAGCACGCCAAATTGAAAAAATCGAATCCAGTCCCTTGTAATCGTGTCTGGAAAGCAGTATTTTATATATTGTTAACTCATCTAACAAAGTCATCATCCCGGAGGTTTTCACATGGATAAGGTCAGAATCGGCATCATCGGCGTCGGCAATATGGGCTCGGCGCATATCGGCAGCGTCCAGAATATTCCGCAGGCGGAACTGGCGGCGATCTGCGACAGCAACAAGAAACGCGCCGACGAAAAGGCGAAACTCGCGCCGAAAGACTGCAAGGTCTTCTATTCGACCGAGGAACTGTTCAATTCCGGCGCGATCGACGCGGTCATCATCTCGGTGCCCCACTACGACCACACGCCGGTCGCCATCCGCGCCTTCGAAAAAGGCATCCACGTCCTCTGCGAAAAACCGGTCGCGGTGACCAAAAGCCGCGCCCAGCAGATGATCGACGCCCACGCCAAGCACCCCGATCTCCGCTTCGCCCTGATGTTCAACCAGCGCACCCGCCAGGCGCACAAGAAAATCAAGAAACTGATCGAAGAAGGCGAATTCGGCAAGATCGTCCGGGTCAACTGGACCGTGACCGACTGGTTCCGCTCCCAGAGCTACTACGACAGCGGCTCCTGGCGCGCCACCTGGGCCGGCGAAGGCGGCGGCGTGCTGCTCAACCAGTGCCCCCACCACCTCGACCTCTTCCAGTGGTTCTTCGGCCTCCCCGTCAAAGTGCGCAGCACGGTCTCGATCGGCAAGTATCACGACATCGAAGTCGAAGACGACGTCAACACCTATTGCGAATTCGCCGATGGCTCGACCGGCAACTTCATCACCTCGACCGGCGAATTCCCCGGCACCAACCGGCTCGAAATCTCCGGCACCCGCGGCCGCATGGTCTTCGAAGACAATGTGATCAAATTCAAACGCACCGAAGTCGACGTCAACGAATTCTGCCGCACCACCCCGGAATCGTTCCCCAGCATGGACACCTGGGACGTCGTCATCCCGTCCCGCAAAGACAGCGGCCATGAACATCAGGACGTCATCGAAGCATTCGTCAAAGCCATCCTCGACCCGAAAGCCGACCTCGTCGCCAAAGGCGAAGAAGGCATCCGCTCCGTCGAATTCGGCAACGCCATGCTCTACTCCGGCATGAAAGGCGTCGAAGTCACCATCCCCATGGATACCGTCAAATTCGACGCCATGCTCGACGACCTCATCAAGCACTCGAAATTCCAGAAAAAAGAAGTCAAAGCCGCTGTCGTCGACATGGGCAACTCCTTCTAACCTTTTTCTCCGCCGCTTCGTCGCGGGAATCGGAGGGGGCGCTTCGCCCCCCTCCAAACCTCCCCCAGACCGGCAGGGTGCCGGTGCCGGGTACTTGAGATCCGCATCAAATGCTGCGCATTTAATGCTCCGGCTAAGAAATTCGGGAGGTAATTCGAGGTTCCGGAGGACGCAAAATACCGCTCCCTCCGGCGCGTCTTCCCGCTTTTTTGCGGGAAGACGGCACTCCTTCCGCCTGTTTTTGCAGGAGGTTGGTCGGCACGGTGCAAGACCGTTGCGTTAACGGCGCGGTAGTTCTGCTCATGTGGAGACCTCTGCCAGGTCTTTTCAAGCCACTTTGTATATCAGATAGAACCACCTTACGGTTTCCGGCCGTCTGGCGCGAACTCATTTTCGTGGGTCATGCCCGGCGTGCGGCTTTGCGGGCCCTTGGCCATGCGCGACCCACGAAAACGCCCCCGCCGCAACCGGCCATGAACGTTCCGCAAGCCTGCCAAGCCCCTTTATCGATCTCCACACGAGCGTAATCGCCGACGATCCCGGCAACGGTCTTATGGTGAGTTCTCAATCCTCCTGCAAAAACAGGCGGAGGAGTGCCCTCTCGCCCCCCAAAAGGGGCGAGAGGTGCCGACGGAGCGGTATTTTGCGCCCTCTGGAACCTCGCATTACCTCCCGAATTTCTTAGTCGGAGCATTAAATGCGCAGATACCTTACTCGCAGGCATGAGTACGGCGAAGCCGCACGGAATGCCGGAGAGCGGGGCCCCCGAAAAGTACCCGAAGCCCGCCAAAGGCGGGACCCGAGGCCCGTGGCCGAAGGGTGGCAACTTTTTGGGGTGAGGCACCCTGCCGGTCTGGGGGAGGTTCGGAGGGGGGCGAAGCGCCCCCTCTGATTCCCACGATATAAGAATGCAGAGAGTTAGACAAATTCGCGAAGTTCGCCGAGACAGACGAGATTGTTGGTTTCGCGTGCCTGTGAATTTTTGGAGAGCATGACGACTTTGTCTTCGGATTTGAGTTGTTTTTCGGCAATGAGGCGACGGGCGGTTTCTTTCGAAAGTTCGGTGGTGCTTTCCATATACTCGTTGTATTCGGCATAGACGCCGTAGGAGAGGGCGAGCTGCCGGACGACAGTGCGGCGATACGAGAGGGCGTGGATGGGAACACGCGGGCGATAGGCGGCGCAGCAGCGCGCGGACTTCCCTTCGCCGGTGTTGCAGATGATGGCTTGGATCGGCAAGGTGCGGGCGGCGTCGACGGCGGTGCGGATCATGAACCCGTATGCGGGGTCGGAGCCGGTGTCGACGGTTTCGACGTGGTTGAAGAAGCCGTCGGAGGATTTCTCCGCTTCTTCGACGATGCGGTTCATGATGCTGACGGCTTCGACGGGGAAGCGTCCGTTGGCGGTTTCGCCGGAGAGCATGACGGCGTCGGTGCCGTCGTAAACGGCGTTGGCGACGTCGTTGACTTCGGCGCGGGTGGGCAGCGGACTTTGTTCCATGCTCTGGAGCATCTGGGTGGCGGTGATGACCGGTTTGCCGGCGATGCGGCAGGCGCGGATGAGTTCTTTCTGGACCAGCGGAACCTGTTCGAGCGGAATTTCGATGCCGAGGTCGCCGCGGGCGACCATGATGCCGTCGGCGGCGACGATGATGGAGCCGATGTTTTTGACGCCCTGGCGGTTTTCGATTTTGGCGATGATTTTGATCTGGCTTTTGCCGGCGTCGAGGATTTCGCGGACGGCGGCGACGTCGTTTGCGTCACGGACGAAGGAGTGGGCGATGAAGTCGAGATCGAGGCGGATCGCTTCCTGAATGAAACGGCGGTCCTTGTCGGTGAGGGCTTCGGCTTTGAGTTCGGCGTCCGGAACGTTGACCGACTTGTGGTTTTTGAGGGTGCCGTCGTGAGCGGCGGTGCATTTGAGGCGATTGCCGTCGCACTCCCGGACGAGCAGCTCGACCGCGCCGTCGTCGCAGACGATCCGGCTGCCGGCGGGAACTTCGGCGGAGAACGGCGGATAGTTGACCTGAACCGCGTCTTTTTCGTCGGCGTCGACTCCGGTCAGGTAGACGGAGTCGCCCTGCTTGAGTTCGAGCGGGGTCGTCAGGTTGCAGGTCCGGATGTTCGGGCCTTTCGTATCGACGAGGATGGCGATTTTGGCGGAGGTTTTGCGCACCATTTCGACGGCGCGGTCCATCTCTTCGACTTCCATGTGGGCGGTGTTGAACCGGACGACGTCCATGCCGTTCTTGTAGAGCGCGAGAAGCAGTTCCGGGGTGCAACTTGAAGCGTTGATGGTCGCCACGATTTTAGTGAACTTCATGATGCTCTTCTCCTCTTGCTTATTTCCAGTACAGGAAGTGTTTGCCGAAACGTTCGAAGGCGGCTTTCTCCAGCTCCTCGCGACAGTCGGGGTGGGCGATGCCGATCAGGAGCTTCGCCCGCTGCTGGAGCGGTTTTCCGTAAAGATCGACGATGCCGTATTCGGTGGCCACATAGTGAACATGGCTGCGCGGTGTAACCACGCCCGCCCCGGAGTCCAGCACCGGGACGATTTTGCTGACCCCTTTCGCGGTCCGCGACGGCATGGCGACGATCGGCTTGCCTCCCTCCGACCGGCTGGCGCCGTAAATGAAATCGAGCTGGCCGCCGACGCCGGAATACATCCGCGTGCCGAGCGAATCGGCGCACACCTGACCGGTCAGGTCGATCTGGATCGCCGAGTTGATCGCCACCACTTTCGGATTCCGGGCGATACGGAAGGGGTCGTTCGTGTAGCCGACCTCGCGCATCCGCACCATCCGGTTGCGGTGGGCGAAGTCGAACACCTTGCGCGATCCCATCAGGAACGAGGCGACGATCTTGCCGTGGTCGAGCCGTTTGCGCGCCCCGTTCACCACCCCCGCCTCGACCAGCGGGAGCAGGCCGTCGGCGAACATTTCGGTGTGGATTCCGAGGTCCCGGCGGTCAGAGAGCTGCGAGAGTACCGCGTTCGGAATCGCGCCGATGCCGAGCTGGAGACAGGAGCCGTCTTCCACCAACTCCGAACAGTGGCGGCCGATCGAGCGCTCCACTTCGTCCGGGAGCGGAAAATGGGTTTCATCGAGCGGAGAGCCGTCTTCCACCAGAAAGTCGATTTTCTCCAGCTCGACCTCGCCGTCGCCATAGGTGTACGGCATATTCGGATTCACTACAGCGACAATGGTTTTCGCCTTGTCGAGCGCCGCCGGGCCGATGTCCACCGAAATACCGAGCGACACCCGCCCGTGGCGGGGTTCCGACACCTGGACGAATGCGACGTCGCAGCCGACCACGCCTTCACGAATCAGCCGCTGCGTCTCATGCAGCGAAACCGGGATATAGTCGGCCGCGCCGCGCTGCACCTGCCGGCGCATGTTGTCCCCGATGAAGAACGACTCAGAACGGAAGACGCCCTCGAACTCGGGCGCCGCGTAATCCTCGGTCCGGCCGGTGTGGATATGGCGCAGAAAGACGTCGCGAAGCACTCCCTTGCGTCCACGCGCACAGAGTGCTTCGACCAGTACGCGCGGAACGGAGCCGGAACTGCCGACATAGATCGAATCGCCCGATCCGATCCGTTCGACAGCCTCCGCCGCGGAAACGACACGCGGGAGCTTGCTCATTCGCCTCCGGTGGTTCTGTTTTTCTTATGCGTCGACGATGGCGAACATCAATGTGATCTGGAACACAACCCGCTCGCCGACCTTGATAACGCCGGTGCCCTTGCCGAAACGCCCCTTGGCGGCCGGAAGCTCGATATCGACGACCAGCTGGTCGCCGGGATAGACCGGCTCGAAAATCTCGGCGCGGTCGATCGACATGAAGTAGCCGATCTTCCCCGCATTTTCCGGGCGCGCCAGCACAAGGGCGCAGCCGGACTGGGCGACGATCTCGCAGAGCAGCGCCTCCGGCATGACCGCATAATCGCCCGCCTGCGAGAAGATTTCCTCGTTCCCGGTCAGGTTCTTGACCGCGAACACGTGGTCGCCCTCAACCTTGGCGATGTAGTCGATAAGGAGGAACGGGTAGCGGTGCGGAATGAGCGCCATGATCTTCGACACATCCAGCGGAGTCGCTTCGGACTTGTCGAACTCGGCGTTGAATTCCGGCATCGCGGAGGGGCCGCCCTTCGGACGGGTGGCCAGCGTGATCTTCGCCTCGCAGGTGAGGCCGCCGTTGTTGGAGGTCTGGGCCTTGACCACCGCCTCGCCGTTCTCGACCGAGAGGATTTCCGCCTCGACCTTGACCCGGTCGCCCGGATTGTTCGGGCGGCGGAATTTGACCTTCTCAACGATGCGCATATAGACGTCGAGCTTGTTTTCAGGATCGAGCGCCGGGCGGACCGCCAGTTCGGCGAGCTGCTTCATCGCTTCGACCTGAAGCACGCCCGGCATGATCGCGTGCCCGGGGAAGTGCCCCTGGAAGAAATTCTCATTGATGGTCAGGTTCTTGAGTCCGACGAACTTCGTCTCGGAGACCTGCTCGGCACGGTCCAGCATCAGCATCGGATACCGCTGTGGAAGAATCGCCTTGATCTCCCGGATTCCAAAAAACTTTCCCATTCTTTTTCCCCTGGTTGCTTCTATTCTGTAATTACGCCTGTTTTCCCGTCATGATTTCCTTCTGGAGCAGCCCCGCCAGCTCGACGTTCTTCGGGTGGCCGGGTTTGATCGCGATGATCGTTCCGGTGATCCGGCAGCCGGAGAGATAAATGTCCCCGACAATGTCGAGAATCTTGTGACGCACGATTTCATTGGGGTAGCGCAGCGCCTCCTTGCAGATGATCGCACCGTCGTGGATGATCGCCGCCGCATCGAGGCTGCCGCCCTTCACCAGCCCCATCGCCAGCAGCTGCTGGAGGTCGCGGAAGTCGACGAAAGTGCGTCCTCCGGCGACTTCAGTCTCATACGCCTCCGGCGACGAGGCGGTGAATTCGTAAAACTGCGGGTCGATCGGGCAGCCGGCGAAACTGGTGGTGCAAACGACGCGCAGTTCCGGCCCCGGAATGATCACCAGCCGGGTGTATCCACCCTCCACATAGAGCGGAGAGGCGGGGGTGAACACCTTCGCCTCCGCCTCCTGCCGGGCGATTCCCGCCTCGCGCAGCATCTTGCAGTAGGGCAGCGAACTGCCGTCTCCGATCGGCGGCTCCATGCCGTCCATCTCGACGATGCAGTT
>CAYSZM010000091.1:0-13877 GCA_964435365.1 uncultured Victivallis sp.
ACGATTCCCGACCGGGTCAACCGGATCAACTGGCGGACCGGCGAGCGGCAGCTCCTCCACCGCCATGAAACCGCCCCGGACGGAACGCTGCTGGAGTGCATCGGCCACGAGATGACCCGGGGCGAAACCGTCTGCGCCGTCCGCTACCCGGTCAGCGTACTGCCCGGCGCATTGGTCACCATGCGGACCGACGGCAGCGCATACACCATTCTCGACTGCGACGACTACTGGCACAGCTCCTGCAACGCGGACGGCACGGTCTTTGCCATGGATACGCTCTGGTGGGGGAACGCCCGGCGCAAAACGCCGCGTGAAATCGATATCATCCGCATCGATTCCAAGGCGGGGACCAAGGAGATCGTCAAAACCGTCCACTCCGAACCCGCAGAGCAGTACCGTCACTCGCATCCGCAGCTCAACGCGGCGGGGAACAAACTGCTCTTCATCGAAGACGCCGACGACAGCGCCACGCTGGGTTCGGTCACGCTGCGGATCATGGTATAGAAGCGGAATCAGAGCCCGGAGACGAACATTCCGGCATAGACCGCTGACGTATCCGCGCCGAGGGCGGCGGCCAGTTCTTTTGCAAACGCGAAGACGGTTCCCGCCGCCTTGCCGGTGACGAGCCGTCCGTCGCGGACGGCCGGTTCCGGGCCGGGGCGGCAGCCTTCGGGCAGGTACTGTTCCAGTCCGGGATACATGGTGAAGCGTTTTCCGGCGAGCAGCCCGGCTTTGCCGAGCACCATCGGCGCGGCGCAGATCGCCGAGACGACACGGCCGGAGCGTTCCATCTCCCGGAGGAATTCGATCACCGCCGCCGACTCGTACATGGCGCGCGCGCCGCCCATGCCGCCGGGCAGGAACACCGCGTCGAATTCGGCCGGGGAGCATTCCGCCAGCAGCCGGTCCGCCTTGAGGCCGAATCCGTGCCCGCCTTTCACGTCGATTCCGGTCAGCCCGGCGACGACGACTTCCATGGAAAGCCGACGCAAGACATCGCCGACCGCGATGAATTCGGTCTCTTCGACGCCGTCGGCAAGAATAATCGCAATCTTCTTCATGTTTCCCCCTTGACGGTTCCTCGTTGTCAGGATAGATTATTTATTGCACGAAATACTATAACACTCGGGAACGGTTCCGGCAATTATGTTCGAACGCGATTTCAACGATTTTCTCCGCTATCTGACTATTGAACGCGGCCTCTCGCGCAATACCGCCGACGCCTACCGGCGCGACCTGGAAGACTTCGCCGCGTGGCTGACCGCCCGCGACATCGATTCGTTCCGCGATGTAAACCGCGAAATGATCGTCAATTACCTGAACTTCGGCCACTCCGAGCGCGCGATGGAACCGGCCACGCTGGCCCGCCGTCTCGTCGCCATCAAAATGCTGTTCCGCCATATGGAGTCGGAGGGGGTCATCCCGGAGAACCCGGCGGCGGTGCTGGAATCTCCCAAACTCTGGCGCGTCCTTCCCGACTTCCTGTCGATCGACGAGGTGGACGCCTTTCTCAACGCCTGGCCCACCAAGGGAACTCCGCTCGAACTGCGCAACCGCACCATGCTCGAGTTGCTTTACGCCTCGGGATTGCGGGTTTCGGAGCTGACCAATCTGCCGCTCGCCGCGCCGGATTACGAAAACCGCCTGGTCCGCGTGACCGGCAAGGGCGACAAAACCCGCATGGTTCCGGTCGGTGAAACCGCGCTCGAACTTCTGAAAATCTATCTGGCCAACGCCCGTCCCTCCCTGGCGGCGAGGAATCCGTCTTCTCCCTACATCTTCCTGTCGCGCACCGGCAAGCGCCTCGACCGCGAACGGGTCTGGGCCGTGGTCAAAGAGGCCGCCCGGCGTGCCGGAATCGAGAAGAACATTCACCCGCATACGCTCCGTCACTCGTTCGCCAGCCACCTGCTGGCCAACGGCGCCGACCTCCGCGTCATTCAGGAGATGCTCGGCCACGCCGACATCGCCACCACCGAAATCTATACCCACGTCGACGCGGCCCGGCTGCGCGAGATTCACCGCAAGTTCCATCCGCGCGGCTGATTGCTAGTCGGTGAAAACGCTGCTGTCGCTCCGTTTGATCCAGACCGACAGGATTTCCCCGATGTACATTTTGTGATAATCCTTGCTGCCGTTGAAGTACCACTCTTTTCTTTCGGATTCCGCCGCGTTTTCCTCGGCGATCTTGCCGCCGTAAATTTTTCGGCAGCAGAGGATCAGCGACGCTTCGGCATAGCCTGCGCCGAAACCGGTGTCCAGCGGCGTGAATCCGCTGAGTTTGACCTTGTCCTTGTCCCGCCCCGAGAGCGTGCCGAAAATATCCTTGAGCACGGGACGGTACTTCGGAGCATAGAAGCTCAGGGTGTAATAATTGCTCTTCTCCAGAAGCTGATAGGTGTACCTTTCGTTGCGGACGAAGATGAAAGAGACCGGTTTCCCCCACAGTACGCCCAGTCCGCCCCAGCTGGCGGTCATGGTGTTGAAGGCGCCTTTCTGAATGGAGTCCCCGGCGGTGATGAGCATCCAGTGATCGTCGATCATCCGGATGATATTGCCGGGAATCTCCTTGGGCGATATCTGTTCGAATCCGTTTGCCGCCGGATCGTTTTCGGCGGCGATGGCTTTTCCCGGAAGAAATATGGCGGACAGCGAACAGAAAGCCCAGAAAAATGTTCTTTTCATACGATTGATGATTTCCTTGGTTACGGCGTTGCGGGTTGTTCGGCAAAACGGATGTCGTCAAACAGGACCGTCTGCGGGTCGGCGTTGACCGCATGGAAGCGGATGCGCCCGGTCTCCTCGAGCAGGTCCGGATATTTGACCGTATCGGTCGGAATGGCGACGTCGACGCTGAATTCCCGCCATTGCCGGTCGGCGATGAACCGCTTCTGCTGATAGAAATGACTCCCCGCGTGATTCAACGCAAAGGTGTCGACGATGGCGGAAACGGTGGCGTCGTCTCCCGTCGAGCGGGCCCAGAAGGAGAGCCGGTAACGTTTGCCCGGGCGCATCGGCAGAAAGAGGCTCTCCAGCCCCGGCCGGGTCTTCTCCTGCCCGGCAAAGGCGATCCGGAGATTTTTCTCCCCGGCAAGGTAATCCGTGTTCCGGACGATGCTGCCGGGGAACGGTTCGGTCTTGTAGGCCGCCAGCCAGTGCGACGCGATCGGGCTGCCGCTCTCAAAGTCGCCGTCGGGGAGAAGATTTACCTGAAGCTCCTGCTCGGTCATCGGCGTAACCGCAAGGTTGCGAAGCTCGACGGCGGCAGGCGGCCCCGGTTCCGGCAGCAAACTGAGCGACTGAATGCCGCCCTCCCCGGCGTAGATATACATCCGGTAAGCGGACCAGCCATCGGAGCAGCGCCATTTGTAGTTGCGTTCGCGGCCGCCTTTGACTTTCAGGGACATGAATTTCTCCGCGACATCGGCCTTTGCTTCGAAGTCGACCCGGTAAAAGGTGTTGCGTTCCCACGGCGCGGTGATCTGCAGCGTTGGCCAGCCGCTGCCGCTGTAGCGAAGGGCGAACGCGCGGTCCCCGCTCCGGGTCCAGGGCGGCCGGGGGGTGATTTGAATGGCGAGCGCGGCCGGTTCCGCGGCCCCGAGGGCCGCATGGAAGGCGAGAACGGCGAGCATTGCATGGAGGATGGCAAATCGTTTCATCTTGACGGTTCGATCTGGGTGATGGTGGTTATTGGACGGATACGACGCCGAAACTCATCCGGTTCCTGTCGCTGCCGGGCCGGCTCTGCCAGCTGAGGGACTGCGTCGCTTTGGCGTCGGGTCCGGCATTGTCGATCTTGAGGCCGAACCCGAAGTCGTGATGGGCGAACTCCGCCGGCAGGTCGAGACGGATCTGATATTGCCCCTTCTGTTTGACGATCGCATATTTAAGCTTGGCGCGCAGGGTTTCATCTTTGGTCCACAGCGTCATCTCCCCGTCTTTGCCGGAGAACGGCGTGAAGAAGAGACGGAAAACCCGGTCGGTGTAGCTCTCCGGATGCTCCCCTTCCCATTGATTCCAGCCGGGGTCGAAGAAGAGTTCGACGCAGTCCTGCTCCCACAACTTCCGTCCAGCGGCGTCGCCGGAGGGCACGGCGTCGTCGACGGTGATCTGCAGCTGGAGTCCGTCGCCCTCTCTGACAAAGCGGAATTGCGCTTTGAAATCGTCCGACGAGGAGGGAAGAACAACGGTCTGCGACGGTTTGACGACGGCTGCAGAGTAGACCTCGGCGGCCCGGCTCAGATTTTCCCCGTCGGTAAAAACGAGGAGGTCGGCTTTGGCGTTGTTGTTCCGAATTTTCACCGGGATGGTCAGCATGGCCTGCTGCCGGGGGGCAAGCTGCACCGGAACGGTCTTGACCGCGTGGAGTCCGTCGCCCTGAATTCCGGCATGGCCGTTCACCGGATTGCCGGTATTGTTTTTGATGGAACATATGGCATAGGGCTCCGCCGCCGCGACAAGCCGGATGACGGGGGCGACCGAAACCCTGACCTTGCTGTCGACGGAGATGTTCTTCAGCGCCTCGAGAAACGCCGCCGGCGAAGCGCCCGGCATGGTCAGATACCAGGGGTCTCCGGCCAGCTCATACAAGGGTTGTTCGAGCGCATTGCCGAAGAGGTCCGTCACCCGAAAGCCATGGAATGAGGAAGACAACCCCGGCGTTTTGCCGAAATTCCACACCGCCGCGATCGGGACTCCGTCTTTGAGATAGCCGTAAACAACGACATTCTGCGGCAGTTTCGCCTTATAGTTCACTTTGGCGCCTTCGAAGAGCCGGGCCATGGTGTTGTAGACGACATAGTTGCCGGAGGGGATCAGCTGCGTCAGGTTCTTCTGATGGAACATGCCCGGATTGAGCATGTTTTCCCACATCTGATAGCCGGTGACGGCGATGGATTGGCCGACGCCTTCGCCGAGGTCGATCAGGAAGCGTTTGGCCAGATGCTCGGGGCGGCAGAGCATGGCGCTGTAGCTGTTGTTGTTGGCGGGGGTGTCGTCCGAGATGTAATACAACTCCGTATTCCAGATTCCGATTTTTGGGTTGGCGATGCTCTTTCTGAGGTTGTCGATCTGCTTGTCGGCGGGGTTGATCGAGCCCAGCTCCCGCGAATGGTACGGGTGGAAGCTGACGATATCGGCATCCTCGAGCCCGCCCCGCTGAAAACAGTCGCGTGAGAAATCGTCGATGCTGCCGCCCAGATCGCTCGACAGGCAGAACCCGACGATTTTATTCTGCGGGTTGATCTTTTTGAGCTGCTGACGGGCCGAACGCAGATACTTGAGATAATTGGCGGAGCTCAAAAACAGATTGGGTTCGTTGATGATTTCGAAATATCGGATTTTCCCGTCGGCGCGCCGCCCGAGCGCTTCGACGTATTTTGCCCACAAGTCGATCGGCGGGAGGAGAATCCGGCCGCGGGCGGCCTGCATCACATTGGGCGGGTCGTCGGTTACCCGCTTGCACAGCGGCGTCACCCATTGCGGCCAGCGCAGTGCCGACCGGGGCTTGGCGGCCTCGATGAAGTGGCTGCGGCCGACCACCGGCAGCAGGGTGATCCGGTATTTGGCGGTCAGCGCCAGGGAGCGATCGACCCAGGAGAAATCCCAGCGGTCCCGTTCGGGCTCCATGATGCTCCAGGCGGCGAAATCGTACCCGGCGTCATGGTCGCGGAGGATGCGGCAGCCCATGCGGCTGAAAAGCCGCAGCTTTTCGTCGGGCGACACTCCGAAGCTCTGGTATCCCGGTTCCGGATTGTCGGGGAGATAGACCATATGAAGCCCGTCGTTGACGCCGACGCAGAAATCGTTCCCGATATCGATGGGCCGGGGATCGTATTTGCCGATGACGGCGACGTAACCGGCGAGCGATTGCAGCGGCCCGTCGCCGGCGGCGTCGATGAGATAAGAGCCGTATCGGCCGACCGGGACTTCCCAGTCGAGCCGGGCGCTCTCTCCGCCCGCCAGCGTGACCGGCCAGGAACGGCTGGCGAGGACGGCCCGGGTGTGGTCGTCGCGGAAATTGACCGTGACCGTCCGGGTGATTTTCTTCGTGCCCGGATTGTGGATTTTGATTTGCACCGGGATCTTGAGGCCGGGAACCAGGTCGTAGAGGGTTTCCGCCGGAACGACGGCGACATCGAGGGCGGTTCCGGAGCTGTCGCCGGCGGCGGTGACGGCAATTCCGTCGAGCAGGATGCTGTGCGCCGGAATCGGGGAATTGGCCGCCGGAACGATCAGGATATGCCAGGGGGACTCCTCCTTGCCGGTGGTGAAGTCGAACCGGAACGTCTGCCAGGCGTCGGTCAGGTCGAAACTGCGAGATTGGACTTCCCAGCCGCTTTTCCGGGTGACCCGGTAGGCGACGACGGAAATCCGGGCAGTTCCGCTTTCGGTTCTGGCAGACAGGCTGATCTGATAGTTCGTCTCCCCGCGAAGCACGAAATCTTTGCTGTGAAGCTCAAACCGCTCGGAGAAGCGGTTGCGGATCACGAGGGCTTTGCGGCCGGAGAAGGGCTGCCTGTCCGTGCATTGCAGCCCGTCGAAAACCAGTTGGGGATTGGTATCGGGCCGCAGCGCCCGGATCAGGGCGAATCCCGCATCTCCGAGCTCGAAATCGCCGTTGAATACGAGGTTCTGTGCGGCGGCTCCGAGCGTCAGCAACGCGAACAGGGCGGTCAGTGTCAGTTTCATCGCTCTCGAATTTCCCGTTTACTGCCAGTAGGGGGCGATCAGCAGGAAGGTCCTGTTGTGATTCGGCCCGAGGATGGTGTTGTTGAGGGCTTTGACGTGGCCGTCGACGAACAGGTGGTTGTCCATATTGGAGTGCCGCAGGGGGCTCCACTCCAGCGTGACCGTTGCGTTGTGATAATCGCGCCCGAGGGTGGTCGCAGTGTAGGCCGCGTGGGTCTGACGGTTGATCCGCAGCACGTCCCACATCAGCGCCTCCTGCGACGGATAGGAGCAGCGGGAGATCTTCCGTTTGGCGTAGCTGTTATTCCCGGCGCGGTTGTTCCAGGCGAGATTGGAGATGGGCCGGGTCGTGTTGTGAAAGTAGATGTCCGACGGGTCCCCGCCGGGGCAGATGAAAGGCTGATTGATCGATTTGCTGTTGTTGGGAAAGACGGAATTATAGAGATGCGGCCACATGAGGACGATCCAGTTGTTCTCCATATTGGCCGCGCTGTTCCAGCCGCCGACGGTCGCCGGGGTGCAATAGTCGCCGTTGGCGGCGGCGTAGGCGAGGTTGGCCATGCCGATCTGCTTGAAATTGCCGGTGCATTTGATCGCTTTGGCCCGGTCGCGCGCCTTGTTGAGGGAGGGCAGGAGCATGGCGGCCAGGATGACGATAATGGCAATCACCACTAAAAGTTCGATCAGTGTGAAAATTGACTTTTTCATTTTTTTCCTTAGTTGAGTTTCCTGACGGAGTTGTTTATCTTGAATTTGGGGACGACCAGAGAATGTAATTTGCTTTTGCATCCCATCAGCGGACTGTTGTGGATGTAAAATTCGCACCACTCGATAATCTCTTCGATATCGTAATAGACCGAGTCGTAGATGATGTTGTTCTGATCGGTCAGCGTGTAATCGGGCCGGTCGTAACTGATGATGCTGATGTCTTCGGGAACCCGGATGCCCAGCTTGGCGAAGAGCCGCTTGGCACAGCCGGCGCCGCCGATCTGGGTGAAAAAGATTCCGGTGATGTCGCCGAGCCCCCGTTTGATTCGTTCGGGCAGGACTTCGTCGAGGTGGTCCGGCGCATAATAGTCCCGGTAATTGAATTCCAGAAGCTCGCATTGCGAGTTCCTGTCGCACTTCTTCATCTCCGCCAGGAAGCCGATGGCGCGGTCGCGGGCATTGTTGAAGTCCAGGGCCGAGGCCACCATCACCCGGGAGTGTCCGTTGAGGTGGAAGTGCCTTGCCGCGATCCGTCCCCCCGCAATATCGTCGGAATCGATCGAGATGTCTCCGCCGCCGCCGCCGAGCAGGTTGATGTGCACGGCGTTGGGGTTGAGCGATTTCCCGTACTGCAGGGTTTCCTCATCCGGTTCATTGCCCCAGACGACCACCAGCGCGTCGGCGACGGCGTCTTCGAACCGGGCGCGATTCTTTTCCAGCTCGGTGACGATGCAGTTGAAGGAGCGGTGCGACAGATTCTGCATCAGGGGGATGATGATGCGCGACGAGAAATCGGTCGTCCGGAAATTGAAGACCACATTCTGCTGCGTTTTGCATCTGGCCGCGAAAAATCCGTGTTTATTGAGCGACTTGATGACGCGCCTGCGGGTGTCCTCCTTGACCTGTGTGGAGTTGGCCATCACCCGATAAACGGTTTTGACGCTCAGGCCGAGTTCCCTGGCCATTTCTCCGCAATTGGGTTGTCTGTTCATTGGTCTCTCCCGAAATAATGATTTCTAAGAATATTATAGCAAATGAGGCCACCAATGTCAATGCGTTTGTCTGGATTGTAGAGTTTTAAAATGTCCACTTGCGGACATGGCGCCGTCCGTATTTTCGAAGGGAGCCCTCCGGAACCCCGCATACGGGGCGGACGAGGCAGAAACGGCCGCCGCCGCTATCGGTGCGGTCGGGGAGCTGCTCCGGAATTCCTTTGCTTTTCCGCTTATTATGAATGCGTTGCATGGTCCGTTGAGCGAAGGGTCCGTCGCGGCAGGCCGGAGAGAAGTGGAACCCGCCCAAACGGCGCAGTTGGTGCGGCGGGAACAGGCTTGGGATCGAATTTCAGGGTCGGATCAAGCCGGAGAAAATGTCCGGCCGGCGGACATTCGCCGCGGCGCGCGGTTCAGAAAAAAACCGGAAGCCCGGCCGCATCGGCAAGCTTCCGGTTCGATCGGATGCGGCGCTATTTCCAGTTGCGCTGGCGGGCGGCTTCGTAGAGCAGGATCGTCGTCGCCGTGGCCACGTTGAGCGAGTCGATCTTGCCGAGCATCGGAATCCGGACCGGAAGGTCGGAGTGTTTCATCCAGAGCTCGGTCAGCCCGGTCTGCTCGGTTCCGACCACGATCGCGATCGACTGGGTCATATCCACATCGGTGTAGAGGTAGTCGGTGTGCGGCGTGGCGGCGAGGGTTTTGATGCCGTGCTTCTTCAGCCAGTCGAACGCTTCCTCGTTCTCGGCTTCCGCCAGCGGAACCGTGAAGAGCGCCCCGGTGCTGGCCCGGATCACGTTCGGGTTGTAAAGGTCGGTGCACTTGTTGCAGATGATGAGCCCGTCCACCCCGGCGGCGTCGGCGCTGCGCAGGATCGAACCGAGATTTCCCGGCTTCTCCACCGCTTCGCACACCAGATAGAGCCCGTTCTCCACCACCGGGAGATCGTCCAGAGTGTGGCGCTTCATCTTCGCCACGGCGATCAACCCCTCCGGCCGCTCGCGGTAGGCCATCTTCTCGAGCAGCTGGGGCGAGACCTCCATCACCCGGACGCCTTCCGCGGCGAGGGTTTCCAGCAGCGGGAACTCATTCTGGCCGAGAAAATGGGCGGGCGAAAAGAAACACTCCACCAGCTCCATGCCGTACTCGCGGGCGCGGGTCAGCTCGCGGTAGCCTTCCAGAACCGTCAGCTGCTCTTTTTCGCGCGGCCGGCGGTCGCGGAGCTTGATCACGTGTTTAATCGCCTCATTCTGGGCGCTGGTAATCTTCACAAATTCCATAAAATGCCTTTATCCACATATAATTACGGCAGCCGCAGCCGCCAGGTGCACCGTGCCAGGAACGACAGCAGCGCGAGCGCCAGGGAGACCAGCGCGAGATATGGCGCATATTCGCGGTACTCCATATACTTCGGCTGTTCGACCGTGGTTTTCTCGAGATGGTTGATGTCGTCCATCACCTGCTTCATCCCTTCGGCGTCGGCGGCGGCGAAATACCTGCCGCCGGTGATGTCGGCGAGGGAACGGAGCAATTTTTCGTCGAACTGGTCCTCCACCTGAAAGATCTGGCCGTTCTCCACCGCGAAGGCGTTGTTGCTGCCGATTCCGACGGTGTGGATGACGACGTTGAATTTCTTCGCCAGCTCGGCCGCCTGTTCCGGCGTGAGCGAGTTGCGGACGTTGTTGCTGCCGTCGGTGAAGAGCACCAGCACCCGGCGGGGCGCGTCGGAGCCCTTGAGCCGGGCGACCCCGGTTCCGATCGGCGACGCGATTCCGGTCATGTCGCCGAGGATTCCGGGCTTGAGATTGCTCAAATGGGCGAGCAGCCAGCCGTGGTCGAGGGTCGGCGGTGCGAGGTTGTAGGCGGTTTCTGCGAATCCGACCAGCCCGATGCGGTCGTTGGGCCGCTCGGCGATGAACTTGGCGATCTCCTCCTTGGCGACGTCGAGCCGGTTCTTGAGCGCCCCGCTCTGGATCGCCTGGACCAGGTCGCGTCCGCTGGTGATGTTGCGCGGCACGTCGTAAGAGCCCATGCTGCCGGAGAGGTCGATGGCCAGCACGATGTCGATGCCCTGCGAGCGGATGAGGAACTTCTCGTTCCCCGCCCGCGGACGGGCCAGCGCCACGATCAGCACGCAGAGCGCCAGCAGCATGCAGCCGAGCGGGAACCCCGGACGGCGCACCGAGCGGACCTCCTCGAACGGCTCGACCGTCGAAACCGTCACCGACGGCTGTTTCTGGCGGTAGACGCAGTAGTAGCCGATCAGCGGCACCAGCAAGAGAAGCAGCAACAGCCAGGGGTAGGCGAATTCGATCATTGCGCGCCCCCTTCCCCGGCCTTTGCCGCATCGGTTTCGGATTCGACCGGCGAGGTGGCGGCGACCAGCCGCACGGCGCTGGCGATTGCTCCGTCAAGCAGTTCGATATCAGGCGCCAGCGCGGCGAATTTGACCTTGTCCGCCGCCTCGAGGAACTCCCGCAGGAACGGGCGCTCCGGCCTGGGCAGCGGCGAATCCGCGCCGTTGACCTCGGCGAGAAACTCCGGCGTGGTCCGGGTGGAAACCGGGATGCCGTAGCGCTCTTCGAGATAGCCGCGCACCAGATCGGTCAGCGTGATGTATCCCTGTTCGGGAGTGAGTTCTCCGGCGGCCAGCCCCATGCGGAGCTGGCGCAGCGCCTCTTCCAGCCGCTCGCGGAGCGTCGGCTCGGGCGGACGGCGGCGGCGCACCAGCCCGGCGGCAATTCCGGCCAGGACGAGAATGAGCACCGCCCCGGCGGCGACCCAGCCCCACGGCAGCGGCCGGGCGATTTCGATCGCTCCGGCAAGTTCCAGTTTGCCGGGAGCGATCTCCCGCGGAACCGCGGCGGAGAAGCCGGGGATGGTCCGCACGACGGTTTCCGGGTTCTCCCCCGAAAGCTCCAGGGTCAGCGTCCCCGGCTCCACCTTCCCGGCGCGCAGGGCGCGCAAATCGAACACCACGCGCCAGTTCCGGCGCAGGAATTTCCAGCTTCCCGGCTCGATCCGCGCGCCTCCGGCGGCGACCGAACCGGTTCCGGGTTTGACAGAGGCGGCAGTCACCGAACGGCAGAGCGGCAGGTCGAAGCGGAGTTCGCCCGGCACCGGAGCGCCGACCGCGGGCGGTTCCGCCGGGAGCGACAGCGCGACCGTTTCCGGAATCTCCGCCTTGCCGCCGAAGCGGAAGCTCAGCAGCCAGCCGGAAAAATAAACCAGCAGCCCGGCCAGAACCAGGATTCCGAGCCCGAGCAGAATTCTTGAAAAAACACGTTTCATGCTTTACCCCCGGGTTTCCAGACGTCGCCGCCGTCTTGAGAAGAAGTCCACCATCGGCCGCAGCACGTCGCCGTTGCTGGCGATTTCGACCAGGTCCACCCGGGCGCGGCGGCAGACCTCGCGCCGTTTCCGGCGCGCGTCGGAGAACGCTTCGTCGAGACGGCGGAGCGCCCGTTTGCCGCCTCCGAAACGGATCTGTCTGCCGGTTTCGGCGTCTTCGACGATGACCGGCAGCAGCGACGGCCAGCGCTTGTCGGTGGGGTCGACCACGCCGACTGCGATGACATCGTGCTTGCGATTGAGAATTTTCAGGCTCGCTTCGTAGCTCAGACTGTCCTGAAGGTCGCTCAGCAGGAAGACCACGCTGCGTTTTTTGAGCAGGTGGATGCTTTCGCGCAACGCGAGGCCGATGTCGGTGCCCTTCGACTGCGGCTCGAACGCCAGCATTTCGCGGATCAGCCGCAGCGTATGGCTGCGCCCCGATTTCGGCGGCACGTAAAGTTCGATCTGGTCGCTGAACATCAGGAGCCCGACCTTGTCGCCGTTGTGCGCGGCGCTGAAGGCGAGGATCGCGGCGAGTTCGGCCGCCGTGCGCCGCTTGTTCCGCTCCGACGAACCGAATACGCCGGAGGCGGAGACGTCGACCAGCAGCAGGACGGAGAGTTCGCGCTCCTCGATATACTTTTTCACATAGGGCGACCCCATGCGGGCCGAGACGTTCCAGTCGATATCCCGGACGTCGTCCTCGACGGTATACTCCCGGACCTCCTCGAATTCGATGCCGCGCCCTTTGAAGGCGCTGCGGTACGCACCGCCGGTGATCTCATCGACCATGCGGTTCGTCCGGATTTCGAGGAGCCGGATTTGTTTGGCGATTTCCGGCGGCAGCATATGAGCGCCTCCTTTCCCGGACTAAGGCGTCCGCAGTTCGGAGAGAAGGCGCGCGATGACCGCGTCCGTATTGATGTTCTCGGCTTCGGCCTCGTAAGAGAGCACGATGCGGTGGCGGAGCACGTCGGGAGCAATCTCCTTGACGTCCTGCGGCAGCACGTAGGCGCGACCGGCCAGGAGCGCCGCCCCGCGGGAGGCCAGCGCCAGCGCGATCGAGGCGCGCGGCGAAGCGCCGAAGCTGATGAGCCCGTCGATTTCGCCGAGCTTGGCCCCCGCCTGACGCTCGGAGAGCTCCTTGCGGCAGTCGGGCCGGGTGGCGATGACCAGGTCGAGAATGTACTGGATGATCTTGCCGTCGAGGTAGACGTTCTCCAGCATGGTGCGGGCGCGCAGGATATCGTCGAGTTCGGCGACCTGGGTCGCGTCGACTTTCGGCGTCGGGCGGGCCATGCGTTCGACCACCGCCGCCTCTTCCTCGCGCGACGGGTAGCCGACTTCGATCTTGAACATGAACCGGTCGAGCTGGGCTTCCGGCAGCGGGTAGGTGCCTTCCTGTTCGATCGGGTTCTGCGTCGCCATCACCAGGAACGGCTTCGGCAGCTTGAAGCTCTCGCCGGCGATGGTGATCTGTTTTTCCTGCATCGCTTCGAGCAGCGCGCTCTGGACCTTGGCCGGGGCGCGGTTGATTTCGTCGGCGAGCACGATATTGGCGAAGACCGGTCCGATCCGGGTGGAGAATTCATGGGTGTCGGCGTTGTAGATTCGCGTGCCCATCACGTCGGCGGGGAGCAGGTCGGGGGTGAATTGAAGACGGGAGAAGGTTCCCGACAGCGTCTGCGACAATGTTTTCACCGCCAGCGTCTTGGCCAGTCCCGGCACGCCTTCGAGGAGGACGTGGCCGTCGGCGATGAGGGCCAGCAGCAGCCGGTCGATCAATTTTTCCTGACCGGCGATGACCCGGCCCATTTCCATTTTGATGCGCTGGAGCGGCTCGGCGCATGCCTGCGCTTCCGCCTGAAATTGTTCGATATCCTTTTGTTCCATCTGAAAAATCCTTCCCAAATTGCGGTGCGCTCCGAAATACCGACATCAGGTAACATAAAAGACACTGAGGGATTTGTCAACCTGTAAAACGGAATTTTTAAGCACAATCTGAGCGGCGCTGCTCAGAAAGATGCCCCGGGTGGGTCTGCTCCCCTTACCCGGCGCCGGCACCCTGCCGGTCTGGGTGCAGGGGCGAAGCGCCCCAACCGCCGGAGGCTACCGGCGCGAAGCGAAACAGCTACATAGCAAAATCGCAGATTT
>CAYSZM010000092.1:0-13773 GCA_964435365.1 uncultured Victivallis sp.
CTGCTCGTGTGGAGATCTTTAACCGGGCTTGGCAGGCTTTCGAAACGTTCATGGCCGTCTGGCGTGAATTCCCTTGTTTGGGTCATACCTGGCGTGCGGCTTCGTGCTCGACGCCCGCGTCTTGCAAGGGGAGCTCGCGCTGGTGTGCTCGCATGGGCTTGCGGGGGTCATTCCCGGCGCATGATTTCTATACTGCTATCAAATGACCAAATCGCGCTGCTGCTCACATCCGCCCGCATACTCCGCTTTTTTTGGGGGGAATGGGTGGGGGTCTGGGGGCGGGAAAGGGGGACTTTTTTTCACGCGAAAAAAAGTCCCCCTTTCCCGCCCCCGGGTTCCCTTACCGCTTTCGCGCAGAAGCGCGATAGGCGGCGGGAGGGGAGCCGTAGAGGCGTTTGAAGGTGCGGGAGAAGTGGAAGCGGTCTTTGACGCCGATTTCGGCGATGATGGCGTCGATTTCGAGTTCGGTTGACACGAGGAGCCGTGCGGCGAAGGTATAGCGCAGGTTGAGCAGGTACTGGTGGGGGGTGTTGCCGGTGACTTCGCGGAAGCGTCGGATGAACGAGTTGGGGGCGAATCCGGTGCGCGAGGCCAGTTCGGGGATATCGAGTTCGCGTGCCGGGTGGTTGCGCATCCAGTCGCAGATGCGGGTGATGCGGCGGTCGCTGTCGAGTTCGCGGAGGGCTTCGCCGGGGAGGCGGGCGAGTGCGATTCCGGCGATGGCGAAGCCGAGCAGGTCGAGGCGGGTTTCCGCAGGCTCGGCGGCGATCAGCCGTCTGGCTTCGGCGATGAATGCGCCGAGTTCCGGGGTAAGTTCCAGGCGGTTGAGCGGGTGTTCGGGGTTGCCGAAGAGGGAGGCCGCCTCGAAGTGGATATAGAGCTGGTTGACCGGTTGTTCGCGCCAGGTGACGAGTTCGGGGTAGGGGGGCAGCAGGTAGATCGAGTCGGGCGAGAGTTCAATTTTTCGGCCGTCGATCCAGACTCCGGCGCCGGGGATATCGTGGTGATAAAGCCGCCAGTAACCGCCGGTCAGGTGGAAGCGGTGCCAGAAGGGGTCCAGCCTGGTTTGCCAGATTGCGTCGATTCGGAGCTGCCGGTCCGAAATGAGGGGAATGTTTGTTTTCATCATATTCGAGTTCACTTTTTGCATAGGAACTTTGTTGCAAAAATTCATATTCTCCAGTACAATATAAGCAACTCCCGGAAACTTTGCAAATCAGAAAGGCAGTGAAAATGGGAAAAGGCGATACCCGCTGGTTCGTGCATGACCGCTTCGGCATGTTCATTCATTGGGGGCTCTACGCGCTGCCGGCGCGGCATGAGTGGATTCGGCATGTCGAGCGGATTCCGAACGAGGCTTACGAGATCTATTTCGAGATGTTCAACCCCGACCTCTTCGACCCGAAGGCGTGGGCGAAGGCGGCGCGCGAAGCAGGGATGAAGTATTTCGTCATCACCACGAAACACCACGAAGGCTTCTGCCTGTGGGACACGAAATACACCGACTACAAGGCGACCAACACGGCGGCGGGCCGCGACCTGCTGCGCGAGGTGGTGGATGCGTTCCGGGCGGAGGGGCTGAAGGTGGGGTTCTACTATTCGCTGCTCGACTGGCACCACCCCGATTTTCCGATTGACCGGCTGCATCCGCTGCGCGATTTGCCGGCGGAGGAGATCGCCAAACTCAATGCGCCGCGTGATGTGAAGCGCTATGCGCAGTACATGCGCGACCAGGTGACCGAGCTTCTGACGAATTACGGGAAGATCGATATTCTCTGGTTCGATTTCTCCTACCCGGGCGAAAACGGCAAGGGCTGTGCGGACTGGGAGTCGGAGAAGATGATCGAACTCGTCCATCGCCTCCAGCCCGGAATCATCGTGGACAACCGCCTCGACCTGCCCGGTTCCGGCGACATCGTCACCCCCGAACAGTATACGCCGGACAAGGGCATGACCGATGAGAACGGCAACCCGGTGGTCTGGGAGGGGTGCCAGACCTTCTCCGGGTCATGGGGGTACCACCGCGACGAGTCCACCTGGAAGTCGCCGCGCATGTGCATCGAGATGCTGATCAACCATGTTTCGCGGGGCGGGAATTTGCTGATGAACGTCGGCCCGACGTCGCGCGGCTATCTCGACACGCGGGCGCTCGATCGCCTTGCCGCCTACGGTGCGTGGATGAAGTACAATTCGCGTGCAATCTACGGCTGCTGCCAACCGCCGGAGTGGTTCCGCACGCCGGAGGATTGCCGCTGCACCTGGAATCCGGAGACTGGCAGGCTCTATTTGCACTGCCTGGTGTGGCCGTTCAAGCACATTCATCTCGAAGGGATGTCCGGCAAGCTCCGCTACGCCCAGCTCCTGGCCGACGGCAGCGAAATCCGCATCCGCGAGGAGACTAAGGACAATTTGAACAGCTCGACGCCGGATGGCGCGGTGACGCTCGAACTTCCCGTTCTCCTGCCCGAACAGGGGTGTGAAGTTCCGGTGATCGAGCTGGTGCTCAAGTAACCGTTCCAATCGATTTCCTTTTTGTCGGACTGGTCTGACTTGTCGGACTGGTCCGATTGTTTATCTGATCGAAAATCCTTGATTTTTTCTCTGTTTTGCTATTGACAAAACGTTTTGATTGTGTCATAATATATGCAACGTCAATCAAAACGTTTTTCTTTTTGTGAAATTAGACTTGTTGACGTATAACAATGGATATGTTAACGAATTGCGCAGATTCTTCGTTTTGACTGTCATCGGCGGCGGATTCATTGTTTTGACAAATATTTTGATTTTTTTTGACCAACCTGCTCATATTTCTTTCCTGAGAGAACCCGTGCTTTCTGCCGAACTTTCACTGCAAATGCTATTCTAATTCGTTTGTTTCCGAATGATTCTGCGATGAAAAAATTCGTTTCGATCGCTTCCATCTCATCCTCTGACCAATATCAAGCGGGCGATTCAGAATCATGATTCCAACCTCTTCCCTTTGCCGAATGAGCTTAACATATCCATTGTTATGCGTCATTTCAATTTTTCGGGCGGCGACAGTGAATGATACGATTTCGAGGTGAAGAAATGAAGAAGAAAACAACGACAATTATCGACGTGGCGCGGGCGACCGGAGTGTCGCCGAGCACCGTCTCTCATGCGCTCAGCGGGAAACGGGTCATCAGCGCCCCGGTGAAGAAGCGTATCTTTGACAAGATCAAAGAGTTGGACTACCGTCCGAGCTTCTATGCCCAGGCGCTCAAGAACAATGCAACCCGGCTGATCGGCGTGGTGGTCAACGAGTGCCGCAATCCGAGCGCCGCCTCCTATCTCGACTGTCTGGCGGAGAAGCTGGAAAAGTTCTCGTTCAAACCGGTGGTCGCCATCACCGGGCTGAATCACGACAAAGGCGAAGAGATGCTCCGCCGCTTCTCCACCGGCATGGTGGACGGCATCATCAACCTCCTGCCGCAGATCGAACCGGAGGAGGCCGAACAACTCTGCGGCGCGGTTCCGGTGGTGACCAACCTGCGCGAACCGGCGTTCCCGGTCCATCTCGATTACAGCGGGCTCACCCGGAATATTCTGGATTATCTCTGGCAGCGGGGTCACCGCGATATCGGGTACATCACGTCAAAGACGCGCCAGTCGAGCGGAATCGACCCCACCATTTCGGTGATGCGGAAGTTTCTGGAGGAGCACGGCGTTGAATTCGATCCGGGGCTGATCATGATCGGCGACGATGCGATCGACACCGGAATTTCGGCGATGGAGACGATTTACAATCACCGGAAAGTGACGGCGGTTTTCACCGGCAACGACCAGATGGCGTTCGGGGTTTACCGCTGGGCCTACGATCATGGGATCACGATTCCGGACGATCTTTCGGTGATCGGTTACGATGATGTGCCTCAGGCGGCGACGATCATTCCGCCCCTGACCACCGCTCGCTTTCCGCTCGACACGGTGGTCGAGCATATGGTGAATCTGTTGATCGCAAAGTTGGAAAAGCGGCCGCTTCCCTCCGGTGCGATCAATTTGAAGTTCCAGATGGTAATTCGCAAGTCCGTGGCGGACCACAAACACACACAACAGGGAGATACGTTATGAGAAGGCAGTCTAAGTTCACGCTGATAGAACTCCTGGTCGTGATCGCAATCATTGCGATTTTAGCTTCGATGCTGCTTCCGGCTTTGAGCCAGGCGCGGGAACGGGCGAAGTTGACCTCCTGCCTCAGCCAGCTCAAGCAGATCGGTCTGGCGGTGGGGATGTACACCAATGACAACGCCGACGAAAACCCGAGTGCTCCCGCAGGCGATATGCGGGCGGTCAGCGACTGGTCGAAACGGTGCGGGCTCGGATTGCTGACTCCGAATTATCTGCCGATGCAGTCCAAAGCCTCCGGCGGCGACGTTGCAAAGGGAGTCGCGTGGGCCCGCTCCGGGTCGATGCATTGCCCGTCCAACTTTGACAGTTTTGCCAAAACCGTCAATTTCAGCGATTACAACTATCGCTATTACAACGGATACGGCAAAGTCTCGAAGCGGATGGGACTGAATTCCTCCTTCAATATCCGCTGGAGTGCGGTGATGATGGTTCAGGACGAAGTCGGAGCATTCACCAAAGGCGTTCATGCCGGAAAAACCAATCAGCTTTACTACGGCGGCCATGCCGCGACGATTCCTTTGACCCGTTATTTCGGCAAGACCTGGCTGTGGCAATACATGAACGAGGAATATTGAGATGCGGTTTCACATCGTTTCAGCCGCCGCGGCGGCCCTGTTGGTCGCCGTCTCCGCCTTCGCCGGCTGGGAGCAGGAGCGCGATTTCGCCAATGCCATGCGCAAGAAGTGCGAGAGCGCTCCGCGCCGGACTCCTTATCTGATTCACGGAAAAGAAGTTTCGCCGGAGCCGGAACTCGCGCTTAATATCCACGGCCTCGATGAACAGGTCGCGGCGAATCTGAAGAAGGCCGGAATCAAAACCGTCCGGCAGACGATTTACTGGTACAACGTCGAAAAGACGAAGACGCCGGGCGTTTACGACGAGGCGGAGCTGAAGAAGCTCGACAAGCGCTTCGCCGATTACGGGAAGTTCGGCATCGAACCGCTGGTGATCGTCCACGGCAACGCCCCCGGAACCGGCTTCGCCAACCGGCAGGAATCCTACGAGCGCTTCGGCAAGTTCATGGCGATGCTGGCCAAACGCTATCCGAAAGTCAAGTACTTTCAGCTCTGGAATGAGATGGATGTCTCGTTCACCGATCTCTTCGGCAGAAACGCCAAGCTGCCGATGAAGGAGCGGGCGAAGTGTTATGTGGAGATGCTGAAGACCGTGACTCCGATGATTCGCGAGGCGAACCCGGATGCGGTAGTCGTCACCGGCGGCATGACCGACACCGACGAATTTCCGCGCGGCCTCTACGAAGCGGGCGGCAAAGACTATTTCGATGTGCTCGCCATCCACACCTACGGCGTGCCGCTGTCGTGGTCGTTCATCGGGCGCGGCGGCCGGGTGCGGCAGATCATGGACGAGAACGGCGACAAAGACAAGCCGCTCTGGAACACCGAGTACGGGGTGAGCGCCGAGTCGCTGATCCGCGCCTGGGGAATCCCCAAAGCGGACCCCGTTTCGTACTTCGACGACAAGCAGGCCGAGATGCTGAACGACTGCGTCCGCTTCAACCGCCGGGCAAAGCTCTACAGCAAGTCGTTTATCTACGTCTACTTCGGCGGCTCCGAGGCGTCGAAGGCGGAGAGGGAGAAACTCGAGGCTCAGGTTCCGGGCGTGAAGTTCAACGACATCAGTTTCAGTCTGGTGAAAGAAGACGGCACCCCCCGGAAATTCATGCGGCAGCTGATCGAAAGTCAGCCGGGCAAAAAAAAAATAGAGCGGCAAGCCGGAATGACGACTGAAGAGGGGCGGCTCTATTTTCACGGCAAGCCTTTCTTTCCGGTCGGCCTGGTGTTCGGCCGGACCGATGCGGAGATGCAGCAGGCGAAGGCGGCGGGGTTCAACAGCATCCATCAGGAGTACAGCATCCGCGACGTCCTGCCGGAAGGGCCGGACAAGATCGACCCGGCGGGCGTGGAAAAAATCAAGGCGCTCCACGAGACCGCGCGGCGCAACGGCATGGTGCTGTTCCCGTTGCTGACCGGTCACTACATTCCCGGCTGGCTGGCGAAGTCCGCCGGACCCGCCCCGGTGGACATCAACGGCAAACCGGTGGGCTTGTGGTTCCGCCACAGCATGCACAATCCGGTGTTCCGGAACGCGCTGGAAACGTTCTGGCGGACGGTTGCCCGGGAGGTCGGCGACGACCCCAACGCGGCGCTTTTCGTCAACTGGAATGAAGCGGCCTACGGGCTCGACGCCACGCCGGACGCGCTCCGGGCTTACCGCGACGCGATGAAAGAAGAGTACGAGACGGTCGAGGGGTTCAACACGGCGATGGGAACCGCGTTCGCCGGGTTCGACGCGATCGTGCCGCCGCGCACGCCCGACGAGAACCGGAAGTTCTTCTACCACTGGTTCCGCTACAACCAGAAGGCGTTCGCCGATTTTTTCGGATGGGAACGTTCGGTGCTGCAATCGGAAGCGCCGGAGATGAAACTCTCCGGGAAGAATCCGGTGAGCGTGCTGCTTGGCGATGCGCTTCAGGTGAACAGCATTCCGCTTCAGGCCGCGGTGCAGGATGTCTACGGCTGCGACGCCTACAACGGTTCGCTGCTGCACTACCGCGACGCGATGGAGGCGGCGCGGTCGTTCTCCGGCGGCGGTCCGGTGGTCTCTTATGAAACCCATGCGCAGAAGGGATTTGCGACGCTCCGCCCGGATCATGCCGCGCTCCAGATGTTCGTGCAGATTTTGGGCGGATGTCGCGGACTCTTCTTCTTCTGCAATGGGAAAGATCCGCGGTTCGGCTTTTTCACCGATCAGGCGACTCCGCCGCCGGTCCGGGAGGCGTTGAGCCGCCTGTTCCGGCTGGTGAATGAAAATCAGAGCGTCTTCACCCTGCCGCGGGCGAAGGCAAAGATCGCGGTGCTGCTCTCCGACGCGGCGAGCCTGCACACCGGGTGCGACCCCGAGCCGTCCAAGCGCGACGAGTACACCCGGCGGGTGTCGCAGACCTATGATCTGATTCGCAATCAGCACTTTGCGGTCGATCTGATTACCGAGCGGCAGCTTGCCGGGAAACTCGGTGATTACAAACTTCTGGTGATTCCGTCGCGCTCGATCCTGACCGATGCGGAGTTGAAGCTGCTGGAGGAGTTTTTGAAGAAAGGCGGGAAGATTCTCGCCTTCGGCAAAAGCTTCGACCGCAACGAATTCTATGAACCGCGCCCGGTTCCGGCGCTGCTCGGCGTCAAGAAGCGGGAACCCGCGCCGTGGAATCGCGGACAGATGCGGCTGGTCGAAGTTCCTGCCGATCTCGCCGAATTTTTCCCGACGGAGCTGATCGTGCAGGAGCCGGAGCGGATCAACCCGCTGCCGATGGAACAGGCGATTCCGGGGTACATCCCGAAAAGCAGTCTCGAGTCGCACATCCCGCTGGCGGCCAATCAGGATGCCTATGCGTCGATGGTGATGTCGAACGACGGTCAGGTGGTGTATTGCGCGTTCGATTCGCTCTATTCGGAGGGCCTCTCGGAACTTCTCGGCGGAATCGTCGAGCGCAAACTCGGAATTCCTCGCGAGATGCGGATCTCACGATCCGGCAGTCCGGATGAAGCGGTGGAGCTCCTGAGCGCGGTCAACCGTGACGGAGAGGATGGCGCGCTGCTCTTCGCCAACTCCGGAGCCCGGCCCGGAAGCTGGGACGTCGCCGTCCCCGGCATTGCGGACGGCGAGTGGAAGGAGCTCGCCTCGGGCAAGATCGTCGCCGTGAAAGACGGGCGTTTCTCCCTGGCGCTTCCCGCTTACGGCTATGCAATCATGACGCGGATTCGTTGAAAATCGGGTGAAACCCATCCTTCCGTCTGGCAAAACCGGATGAGAAATGGTATATTCTCCGGACGCATGGTGCGGACGGAGGTGCGATGGAACGCGAAGAATTGGTTGCCCGGTTGCGGGAGGAGGGGACGGTGCTTGCATCGCTCCCCGGTTCCGGATGGGGGCTTTTTCGAACCCCGGCCGAACTCGTCATCGCCCGGAGCGTCTCCGAGGTCGAACCGGCGTTCCGGGCACTGGAGGAGTGGACCGGGCGGGGCGGATACGCCGCCGGATTCGTCTCCTACGAGGCTGCCGCCGCGTTCGATCCCTGCATGGAAACACATGTTCCAGAAGAATTTCCGCTTCTTGCCTTCGCCTTTTACGATTATCCGCCCGAAGAGCTTGCACTGCCCGACTGCGGCGGCGGCGCGTTCGTCTCCGCATTGCAGCCGGAATGGAACGAGGAAGAGTACCGGGAGCGGATCGCGGCGGTCCGCGCCGAACTCTTCGCCGGGAACATCTATCAGGCCAATCTCACCTTCCGCTGCCGCGCGCCGCTTGCCGTCGAGCCGGAGGCGCTGTTCCTGAGTTTGCTTTCGCATCACCCGGTGCCGTTCGCGGCATGGGTCAACCTCGCCGGAGTCAAGCTGCTGTCGCTTTCGCCGGAGCTCTTTCTCGAATCGGATGGAACGCGGATTATCAGCTCCCCCATGAAGGGGACAGCCCCGCGCCGCCCGGTTGCGGCAGAGGACCGTGCCGCCGCCGCCGCGTTGGCGCACGATTCCAAGAATCGGGCCGAGAACCTGATGATCACCGACATGGTGCGCAACGACCTCGGCCGGGTCTGCCGCCCGGGGAGCGTCACCGTCGATCCGCTCTTTCATGTCGATACCTATGCGACCGTCCACCAGATGATCAGCACGGTGCACGGCGAACTCCTGCCCGGAACCGGGCTCTTCGACCTCTTCCGCGCGGCGTTTCCGCCCGCCTCGATCACCGGGGCGCCCAAGGTGCGGGCGATGAGCGTCATCAAAGCCAATGAGAAGAGTCCGCGCCATGTTTACACCGGGACCATCGGTTGCTTTTCCCCCGGCAATGTTTTCCGGCTCAACGTGGCGATCCGCACGCTGACGGTTGCGGGCGGCACGGTCGAAACCGGGGTCGGCGGCGGAATCACCTACGATTCCGAGGCCGGGGACGAGTGGCGCGAAGCGTTGCTCAAGAGCCGCTACGCTACCGGTGCGCCGCCTGAGTCCGAGGTGTTCGAGACCATGCGCTGGACGCCGGAGGAGAGATTCGCCTTCCTCGCCGAACACATCCGGCGGGCGGAGGAGAGCCAGGCCTATTTCGGCCGCCCGGTGCGGAGTGGCGAGATCGAATCCGTTCTCGATCAATTGCTTCCGGAGCTGCAGGCGTATCGGGGCGGGGCTTGCGTCAAATTCACCCTCGACCGCCTCGGCCGGGTGCGGGCGGAGCTCTCGCCACCGCGTCAGCCGGACTGGACAGGGCTACCGCTTCGCGTGCTGATTTCGAAGGATCGAACGGATTCGAACGACGTATTTCTCTACCACAAAACCACTTGTCGGGAGTTCTACAACACACGCTTTCACGCCGCGCGCGAGTCCGGTTGGCACGAGGTGCTCTTCTTCAATGAAAAGGGCGAACTCACCGAGGGGGCGATCTCGAATGTCTTTCTCCGCAAGGGGAAACGCTGGTTCACCCCTGCGCTCGATTGCGGGCTGCTGCCCGGCATCTGGCGCGCCGCGCGGATGCGCGAGTGGAACGCCGGAGAGGCGCATCTCTCCCTTCACGACCTGCTCGACGCCGACGAAGTGGTGGTCGGCAACTCGCTTCGCGGCGACGGCCACGTGGCCGAATTGAGCCGGGAATCGCCATCCCTCTGATTTTCTTCTCTCTTTTTTTCTGTTGCCTCTTGACATGGAGAATCATTTTTGCTATAATTAATATAGCGAAACTGCTATAAAATAGAAAATGAGGTTATTCTCATGTCGAAATATTTACAGGTTGCCGAAATCCTGAAGAGTCGGGTGGCGCACGGCGATTATCTCAATACTCCGATGCCGGGCGAACGCAAGATCGCCGATGAGATCGGGGTGAGCTATATGACGGCGCGCAAGGCGCTGCGGCACCTGGTGGATTCCGGGGTGATCGGCAAGGCGGAAGACGGCAAGGCGCAATTGCCGAAGCCGAAGGCGGAATTCGCCGCCTGTGCGTTTCTGGCCCCGGCGTTCGTCTCGCTGCAGACCATGCGCTGGCAGTCGGCGCTGGACCGGACGCTGAGCCGGGGCGGGCGGATTCTGCGCTCGGTCTATTTCATGCACTGGAACGACCCGGTGATTCTGGAGACGCTGCCCAACTTCGATCTGGTGTTCCTGCTGCCCAAGGTGGAGCCGCCGCCGGAGCACCTGCTGGCCAAGTTCCGGGAATCCGGCACACCGGTGGTGGTGCTCGAGGCGGATTGGAGCGATCGCGGATTCCTCTCGATTCTCTCTTTCCCGCCGGAGATGATCGGCAAACTGCTCGATCACCTCGCCGGGCGGGGCGACCGGGTGGACTGCTTCAACGTTCAGCCGCTGGACGACATCATCGACCGCCGCCTGACGCTCTGGGAACAGTTTTCGCGACACGGGAGGTGTTTTAACTATCCGGTCGATTTCTTCGGCGACACGCTGAGCCACACCGCAACGGTGGCCGCTTCGCTGCTGCGCGGCGGGGAGTGGAATCCGAAAGCGGTTCTCTGTACGACATTTACCGCCGCTCTCGGGCTCTCCCGGGTGTTTTACGATTTCGGCTTGAAGACCGGGAAAGACGTCCGGCTCGCCGCGGTCAACGGCGAAGGCTGGGCGCCCTATCTGACTCCCAGCATCACCACGCTGGCCAATCCCGATCTCGGCATGCTGGCGGAAGAAGCGTTTGAAGTGCTCCGGTCGGGGGGGGCGGTCGGCCGCTGCCTCAAACCCGCCGTTCTTGAAATCGAATACGGGGAATCTTCGAAATTCCCGGAATAACGGAAAGGTGTCGCCATGAATTCTCGCCGATTTACACTAATCGAGCTTCTAGTCGTAATTGCCATCATTGCGATTCTGGCCTCGATGCTGCTGCCGGCGCTCAACAAAGCGCGGGTGAGCTCGGTCAGCGCCAAATGCAAAAGCAACCTCAAACAGCACGGAACCATTCTGGCGCTTTATTGCGCCGACCAGGGCCAGTGGGCGCCGGTTTCGCCCGGCACCGGGGGGAACTCCTTCAAATGGCATACGCAGACGGTTCCCTACTTCTCGAAGCGGCAGGACGTGGTCAACCGGGGAGCCTCGGAGGTGTTCTGGTGCGATCTCGACATCCAGCCGGAATGGCTGAACGGAACTAAGAGCCGGATTCAGCTCTTCGACGAAGGCAAGATCAGCTATGGCGTCAACCGCAAGCTGGTGGACCCGCCCCAGAAGCTGAGCCGCATCGCCGATGCGTCCCGGGTCATGTATGTGGCCGACGCCGCGACCAGCGTGCTCGCCAGCTCGGTTCGCGGTCACTACTGGGCGCACTATGTCCCGAACAGCTCGAATCCGCAGGTGTTCCCCCGCCACAGCGGAAGCTGCAACGCCGTTTTTCTTGACGGTCATGTCGAATCGGTGCGGTCGTCGAACGGATTGTATTCCGGGCTGTACACCGCAGGCGCGTTTTCCAGTTCCGGCAAGAAGAACAACCGGTGGGAAGTGTTCAACCGTCCGGAAGATATCTAACCGCATCAGAGAGAGTAAGTATGAGACAGACAGCATTATTGTTCGTCGCGCTGCTGGCCGCCGTTTTCTGCGGCGCCGGAGAGTTCGAGTTGGACGGCGTCCGGAATTCCGATTCCTGGAGCTTCTTTGACGGGGCGGAGTATCCCGGAGCCAGAGGAGGCGTGGCCGAAAAAGACGGCGGACTCCTTTTCGATTATGATTTCACCGGCGGCGGCCGGTATGTCGGGATCAAGTATCTCGGCAAGGTGTTCGGCATGGCGGACGCATTCGCCGTCGGCTTCACTCCCCGCGCCGACGTGAAGCTCTCTCTGCGGCTCACCGATGCGAAGGGCAGGCTGTTCCAGACCCGCCCGGAACTGTTCAAGGCCGGGGCTCCGGCGGAGTTCCGCTGTCCGCTCGCCGGGCCCTTCCTGTCGAGTTGGGGCGGCGACCCGAGCGTCAAGACTTTCACATCGCCGGTGAAGTCGGTGATGGTTCTGGTGCATGCCGATGAAAAGAGTCCGAAGTCGGGAGCGGTCGCCATCACGGCACTGCGCTGCTCCGCGCCCGAAATGACGCTGCCGAAAGCGGACGATTTTCAATGGAACGGCGGCGGCTGGGAGCTTTCCGGCACGTTTTCCGGCCGTCCCGACGGGCTGCTGCTGCAACTGACCGCGAAACCGGCGAAAGATGCACCGCGTGCACAGCTTTCCGTCACTTTTCCCTTCCTGCTGCGGGACAAGGTCTGGCGGTTCGAACTCGACCCCGCGGCGGGCGAACGGCGGATCGATCAGCTGATCGGCGGCGAATTCTGCGGCAACCCGTTCAACCGTTATACGCTTGCGTTGAAACTCAGCGGCGAAGGGTTCTCCTCGACGCGTTCGGTCGCGCTGACCGGGGCGGGCTACGCGGCGCTCGATATGGAGCGGTTCTACTCCAGTTCCGAGATCGCCGAATCCAAGATCGGGACGCAGGTCCACTTCGCTTACGGCGACCCGAAGAACGGAACTTTCGGGGGGTATGCCGACTACCGGCAGCTGACCGATCTCATCGCCGCAGCGGGGTTCAAGTATATTCGCGACACCGTGCTGCTGGAGAAGGACGACAAGGGCGGTTACCGCGTCCGGCAGAAGGACTTGGAGTGGATTCGCTACGCCCGCGAAAAAGGGTTGAAGGTCATCGCCATCTTCCGGCTCTATGCAAACGAGCCCGTCGAAGAGTATATGAAGAAGGTCGACGCGATGGTGCGCGACACCCGCGATCTGCTCGATATTTACGAACTCGGCAACGAACCCTTCGGGCAGGGCGGCTGGCGGCAGAAATTCGGCGGTCCGTGGAACGGCAAGGAGAAAGACAACTCCACCTCGCCCTGGGTCGTCGCCCACTGCCAATATACCAATGCGATCGCCGACCGGTTCAAGAAGATCTACCCGGCGGCGACGATTATCGGCATCGGCGCCAATCCGCCGACCAACTACCGCTATTTCGATATCGGCGTGACTTCGAACCTTGACGGTGTAACCGACCATCCCTACAGCTACTGCCTGCCGCCGGAGAAGGTTCCCTACGGCTGGAGTTACGAAAAGCGCGACGGCGTCCGCGTCGGCGACGAGGAGAACTCGTTCGCCGGACTGGTGGCCGATTACCATCGCAAATTCAAGGAGAGCGGCAAGGACCGTTCGCTCTGGCTCACCGAATGCGGCTACACCACCTACTGGTGGGACGGCTCCAACGAGAAGGGATTTTACGGCGGCTACACCGAGGAGGCGCAGGCGGTTTACCTGGTCCGGCGTTTCGTGGAGGCGGTGACGCTGGATATCGCGGCGGTGGTGCAATACTGTTTCCTCGACAAATACAACTCCCGGACCAATGCGGCGGAGGGGAATTTCGGGCTGCTTCGGAATGATTTCAGCTTCAAACCCTCCTACCTGGCGTTCCGGCGGCTCAATTCGCGGCTCAACGGCTTCCGCTTTGCGCCGGAGATCAAAGTGACGGTCACCGCCGAACCGCTCCATCGCGGCAATCAGCGCGCGATTCTGGTCCGCAACTGGGATGACGTTCAGGTCGGCAGCGACAACGGCTGCATGGTGCTGCCCTTCCGCAACCGGGCGGGCGACGTGATCGT
>CAYSZM010000093.1:0-13738 GCA_964435365.1 uncultured Victivallis sp.
ACGTGCCGCCCGAGCCGCGGATAACGGAAGTGAGGTAAAAAATGGCGAACGATTCGACCCAGAAGTTTAAAATAGGCCTTTTCGTGCTGGGCGGGCTGGCGCTTCTCATCGCCGTCATGTTTTTTCTCGGCATGACCGACCTTTTCACGAACAAGGCGAAAGTGCGCACCTATTTCAGCGAGTCGGTGCAGGGCTTGAGCGTCGGTTCCCCGGTCAAATACCGCGGGGTGCCGATCGGCAACGTGACCAAAATTTCGATCCGGGTCAGCGACAAGCTGGTGCAGGTCGATATGGCGGTGGAGCTTGAGCACTTCGTGTCGAGCGGAGAGAAGAAACCGCAGCAGCTCAGCCAGTTCCGGCACTTCTTCCAGTCCGAGCTGGAGCAGGGGATGCGCTGCCGTCTGGAATACACCGGAATCACCGGGATGCGCTACATCGATTTCGACTATTACGCGACGCCGGGGCAGACGCTGCCGACGCAGCCGGCCGGGCTTCCGGACGAGGCGGGCGCGCTGTACATTCCGGCGGTGCCGTCGCCGTTCCGGGATATCCTGCGGGCGATCGGAACTTCGCTCGACCGGATTTCGCGGATTCGGTTCGAAGAGATTTCGGACGGGCTGGAACGGAGTCTATCGGAACTCTCCGGGCTGCTCTCCGATCCGGCGCTCAAATCGGCCATCTCCCGCATCAACGAGGCGGCGGAAAATCTCGAACTCGGCAGCCGTTCCGTCTCCCGGGTGCTCAGCGAAGAACGGCTGACCCGGCTGGCGACACTGGTTGAAGAGGATCTCGCCAGCATCAACAAGCTGACCGACCAGCTGATCAAAGAGACGAAGGAGGCCCGATTGCCGGAGAGTACCTCGGCTTTCCGCGACGCCTCCAACTCGATCACCTTCAATCAGGATGCGCTGGCCAATACGCTCACCAAGCTCAACCAGACGCTCGATGCGCTGACCGAACTGGCGAATTCGCTCACCACGGACCCCAGTTCGCTTGTGACAGGAAAGAAGAAGCCGCCGGTCAAAGGAGAATGACAGATGGATGACGCGGAAATCAAGGCGAAAATCGAAGATATCCTGCGCCGGGAACCCCGTTTTGCCGAGGAGGCCTACGCCTTCGTCGCCAACGCCGTCTCCTACACGGTGGGGCGGCTCCCGTCGCACCGTCACGTCTCGGCGCTGGAGCTGCTCGGCGGCGTGCACGACTACGCGCGCGACGAGTTCGGCGTGCTGGCCTGGGAGGTGCTGCACGAGTGGGGCATCCAGAGCGCCGCGGATGTGGGGCGGATCGTCTATCTCCTGATCGAATCCGGGCTGCTCTCCGCTTCGAAGGAGGATGCGCCGGAAGATTTCGACATCGACTTCAGGCTGGCCGACCCGCCCGTCTCCTCCGAGCTGCCGTCCCCGGCGAAGCCGCCGAAAATCGACTGACAAGAGCAGTAGAACCCGTGGGGATTCATGAAATTTTATCGTAACGTCGTTTCGCGGACTCTGGAGAACGGAGTCCGGATTTTCGTCTTTCCCCAGCCGGGCACGGCGGTGGAGGTCGAGTGTTTCATCCGGACCGGGAGTATCCACGAGGGAGCGCGGCTCGGCTACGGGCTCTCGCATTTTCTGGAGCACATGCTGTTCCAGGGGTGCCGCGATTATCCGGGCACGGCGGCGGCCGACGCGATCGACCGCCTCGGCGGCTCGATGAACGCCTACACCAGTTACGACCACACCGCCTACCACGCCAACCTGGCGGGGCGGCATCTGCCCGAAGCGGTGCGGATTCTCGCGCACATGGTGCGCTTCCCGGAGTTCCCGGAGGCGCGTTTCAAGGAGGAGCGCGAGGTGATTCTCCGCGAGGAGGAGATGGGGCGCGACAACCCCGAACGGCAGCTTTATACCCGGCTCAACGCCGCGATTTTCCAGGAACATCCGCTCAAGCATCCGGTGATCGGTTACCGCGAGCTGATCGCCGAAGTCTCCCGCGACATCATGGCGGACTATTATGAACTGCGTTATACCCCGGACCGCTGTTTCTGGGTCGTCGTCGGCGACGCGGAGCCGGAGCGGACCTTCGAATTGATCGAAGCGGAGATGAAAGGCTGGGGGCGGCGCCATCTCGCCGAACCGTCGATTCCGCCGGAACCGGCGCAGTGCGCGCCCCGCGCCGACAATTTCGTTTTCGCCGATCCGCTGGAGCGGCTGGCGGTCGGCATCCGGATTCCGGAGATCACCCACCCCGACATCGCCGCTTACGACGTGCTTTCCGGCATCCTCGGCATGGGCGACGGCTCGCGGCTGGTGCGCAAACTCGAACTTGAAGAACAGCTCGCCGTGAAACTGCGCAGCTTCAGCTACAGCCAGAACGCGGGCGGCCTGCTCGGCGTCACCGCGAACTTCGTTCCGGGCAAGGCGAAGAAATTCGAAAGCGCCCTGATGCGCGAACTTGAAGCGGTCCGGCGCGGCGAATTGTCACATGCCGAAATCGAGCGGGAGAAGACGCAGCAGTACGCCGAACACCTGCGCGAACTGCGCGGCATCCGCGAAATCGCCGCGAATATCGGCGGCAGCGTGGTGGCGACCGGCTCGCCGGATTTCGGCGACTTCTACCTCGAACGGCTGACCAAACTGACGCCGGACGATCTCGTCCGGGTCGCGGCGGCGCTGGACCCCGACCGTTTCTGCGTGGTCCGGCAGCACTCCGAAGCGCGGAGCGCGAACCGGGCGGCGTCCGCCAAAACGGCGGCGCTGACGCCCGAGCTGACGACGCTGGGCAACGGGGCGCGGCTGGTCACCATCTCCGACCGCAGGCTGCCGATCGTGGACTTTGCGCTCTCGCTGCCGGGCGGAACCATTTTCGAACGCCCGGAGCTGGGCGGAATTTCCGGGCTGGCGGCCGACCTCTTGACGGCGGGGACGAAGCGGCACTCCGAGAGCGCGCTCCTGACCGGGCTCGACGCGGGCGGCGCCAGCGTCTCGGTCAACGCCGGGCTCAACTCGTTCCTGATCGAATGTTCCTGCCCGCGGCGGCATTTCGCCCGGGTGTTCCGGTTGCTGAAAGAGATCGTCGCGGCCCCGGCTTTCGGGCAGGCGGAGTTCGACCGCGAGAAGGCGAACCGCCGCGAACTCCTCAAAAGCCGCGCCATGTCGCCGCGCGCCGCCGCCGAGGACCGCGCCCGGATGCTGATGTTCGGCGGCCATCCCTACGGCTGGGGAGGAGCGGGCACGCCGTCGCAGCTCGAAGGGCTGACGCGCGAGCTCACCGCGGAGTACTATTTTTCGCGGCTGGTTCCCGGGCAGACGATTTTCGGCTGGGGCGGCGACTGCACCGAGGCCGAGGCGCGGGAGTGGACCGAAGAACTCGCGGCGGCGATGCCGTGGCGCGGGGAACGGATCACCTTGCCGGAGCCGCCGGTGTTTCCCTCCGGCCCCCGGACGGCGGCGATTCCGCTGCCGCGCGAGCAGACGATGGTGCTCACCGCGGTGCCCGGCCCGGCGCTGGGCGGAGAGCTGTATTCGATGTGCGAAATTCTCTTCCAGGCGGAGAACGGGCTGGCGAGCCCGGTGTTCAAACTGGTGCGCGAGGAGCATTCGCTCGCCTATTCGACCGGAATGCGGCTCTCCGGCGGTTTCCACCCCGGCTGGCTGCTGCTCTACGCCGTCACGGCGGCGGAGACGGCGGAACGGGCGCTGGAACTGCTCGAACAGGAGCGGCGGCGGCTGGCCGCCAACGGATTGTCCCCGGAAGAGTTCAACTCGGCCCGCGAAGGTGCCGCCTTCGCGGCGGCGCGCGCGGCGGAGTCGGTCGGGACTGCGCTCAACTCCACGCTGCTTTCGCTGCACTACGGGCGCGCACTCGACGAATGTTTCCGCCACGAGGCGGAGTTGCGCGCGGTTGACCGCGAGGCGCTGAACGCCGCGTTGACGCCGTATCTCTCACACCCCTCGCCCGTCCAGATCATGGCCGGGCGGCTGCCGAACCGCAAGGAGGTCTGACCATGAGTTTCCCCCGTCCCGAATCGTCCGTTCTGGTGATCGTCGATCTTCAGGAACGCCTGCTCCCCGTGGTGTCCGAGCCGGACGCCGTGGTTGCGCGTTCCCGGATTCTGCTCGAAGGCGCGCTGGCGCTCGGCGTCGATGTGCTGGTCACCGAGCAGTACCCCAAAGGGCTGGGGCATACGGTTGCGCCCATCGCCGACCTGCTTTCCCGAAACGCGGAGACGATTGAGAAGACCGGGTTCTCCGCCTTCGCCGAGCCGTCGTTCCGCACGAAGCTGGTGGCGACGCCGAAGAAGACGCTGATCGTGGCCGGGATCGAAACCCACATCTGCGTGCTCCAGACCGTGCTCGATGCGCTGGACGACGGATTCGAGGTGATCTGCGTCGCCGACGCCGTCTCCAGCCGCAAGCCGGAGAACCGGGAGCTGGCGCTGTCGGCCATTCGTCATGCCGGAGCGTTGGTTCTTCCGACCGAATCGGTGCTGTTCATGCTGCTCCGCGATGCGAAGAATCCCATTTTCAAGACCATATCACAGCTGATCCGCTGAAATGAAACGGCTTGCGTTTCTTCTGCTCTCTGCCTGCCTGACGGCGGCGGGATTCGGCGCGACGGTCGTACTGGAACCGGGGACGCCGGTGTTCCGCGAGCCGAAACTGCCGCCTGAGGTGATCGCCGTGGCGACGCAGCCGACCGAGCTGCCGGAGGCCGGGTCGAAGCTGGTTCTCATTCAGCAGCATCCGCTGGCACGCTATTACCGGTTCACCGAAGTGCGGCTTCCGGACGGACGGAGCGGCTGGTTCAACCCCGAAATTCTGCTGACCCGGCAGGGCAATCTCGAGTTCGGCTCGATGATGGAACCCTGGCGTTACCCGCTGGCCGCGCTCTGTTCCGGGCTGCTGGCGGCTCTCTGCGTCATCCTCTGGAAACGGCGCCGTCTGACGGACCGCTGGCGGTGGCTGGGACTCGGGTTGATTCCGGTCCTGCTCCGCATGACGCTGCTGGTCTGGCTGGTCAACGCCGCCCATAACATCATCACTTCTCCGGCCGACGAGCTGGGGTATTACTCGAATCTGGTTCATTTTCTGGCCGGCGACTTTTCGGAGCGCTGGCACTTCACGGTGGGGACGTCGATCTTTTACCTCCCCTTCGAGCTGCTCTCCGGAACCCGGCAGTTGAGCGACATCATGGTGCCGGTCTCCTGGATCGAAGGCTTCGTCCTCGCGCCGCTGTCGCTCTTCCTCGGCTACCTGATCGGGCGGAAACTCATCGGGAGCGACCGCAAAGCGCTGGCGGCGATGCTGGTCTGGGCGGTGCTGCCGTTCGTCTGGCACCATCTGCCCGATTTCGACGGGCGCTCGTTCGAGGCGTTTTTCGGATTGCCGGACGCGAGTTTCTCCTATCGGCACTACATCACTTTGATCGGCTGCGGGTTCTCGGCGATGAGCGACACGCCGTCCACGCTGCTGGTGCTGCTCGCGATGGTGATTCTGCTCTACCGCCGGGCGGTGTGGCATACCGCGGCGCTGGCGGCGTTCGTGTTCGGCCTGGCGTGCCTGTTCCGGATCAACAACATTCTGTTCGTCCCGGCGCTGGCGGCGATCTGCTGGCTGCGGCAGCCGGAGTATTTCGCCGGAATCCGCCGGACGCTGTTCAACACCGCCGCCGGGGCGGGGGCGTTCCTGCTCGGTTTTCTGCCGCAGATGCTGGTGAACTGGAAATTTTTCGGCAGTCCGCTCAAATTCTCCTACACCAACTACGCGGAGGGGGCGCACACCTATATCCACTGGATATTCGTCGAGCTCAACAGCGCGTTTTACGGGAATGTGAATCAGCTGGTCTGGATTCCCGGCATTCTCTCGCTCTTCTTCCTTTCCGACCGGAAACTGCGGATCATCCTGGCGTTCTGGGCGGTGCCGGTGATTTGGTTCTTTTTCGGTTACAGCCACGGCACCGACGACCCGGTCCGTTTTATCCTGACCAGTTACCCCGCCTTCTTCATCGCCATCGCCGCCAACGGGCTGTGGAAGACGCTGCGGCGGCGCGACCTCGGCTGGATGGCGCTTATTCTGTGCAGTTGGATTCTCTGCACGCCGAATGCCTCGCGCGGCAGTTACGCTTATTATCTGGAGAGTCCGTGGCATCTGCTGTGGCGGCCCGGCGGTATCGGCTGGGCCGACGCCGCGGGGATGCTCGTCATGCTACTCTCGACGGTCATTCTGTTCCGCCGCAACCGTCGGCTCGGGATTTTCCTGACTCTCGCCTGCGGGCTGTACGTGTTCGGCAACGCCTATTACCTGGCGCTCGGACTCGCCGCCGTCTTCTTCTATGCGGTGTGGGATGCGGCGCGCCTCGCGGCCGCCGCAATCCGCCCTCAGGCGGAATGATCCGGAGTTTCCGCTATTGTTTCCTGGTTTCTCCGGTGCGGACCTGCAGTTTTCTCCACCCCGCGATCTGTTTCGCCAGCGCGGGGAAATCGGCGTCTTTCGCGCCGAAAACCAGCAGCCCCTGCGATGGGGAAGGGGTATGGATTCCTCCCGGTGCGAGTTTTTCCGCGCAGCCGAAGACGATCATGGAATCAGCGTGCTGCCCTTCTTTTCCCCAGTAGTTGACCTGAATTCCGCCCCGGCGACGGAACAATCCCCAGATATCGGCGAACGCATCCGGCTCTTCTCCCGGCTGGAGTTCGAACGAAGGGGAGAACGTGTAAGACGACTGTTTGGGCAACGGAGTCGGGATTACACCGTAACGGAGCCCCGCCGTTTTGTCATAAGAACAGACCAACCCGTCTTTTCTATCGATCTCCACCTGTTTGGACGCTGGCGGCGTCTGAAAGAAAATCCCCTTGAGCGCGACGGTCTTATCAGAAGAACAATTGCGGATTGAAAGGGGCCTGATGCAGAATACCGGGGAATCAGCCCACAACGTCACCCGGAACTGGAGTTCAATCCGAGCTCCCGAAGCGCCGGTGCCGGAGACGGTGAGATCGACGAAGAGAAAATCGGTATTTTCGGAGGTTTCGACTTTTTCCAGGCGATTCACCCCCTTCCAGCTCTCCCTGCCGGAATCGTCGATTTCCCAGATCAGGGTCTGCAGGGAACCGAGCAAGGTTCCGTTCAGCAGTACACGGTCGGCGAATCTTCCGCTTTTTCCGTCCTGTTCCAAACGGATGACGCCATTGTCCGCAACGAATCCGTCGTCCCTGCGCTCAAACCGGACCGCCGTTTTCCCGATGTTTCCGGCGAGATAAAGCTGCCCCGACAGTTTGGTCTTCGGAGGAATGTTGCGCAGCAGCAGGATGCCGCCGGTCGCATCAAGATTTCTTCCGTCGGCGGAAAACACGGCGTGGGCGAACTTGCCGGGAACATCGAAGAATACGGGGGCGTTCTCCACCGCATTTTTCCCGGGGTTGGCGATGGCGAGGGGAAGCATATCGGGAGAGCCGGACTGATTTGGGTCGAGGACAAGGAGGGGCGCGGGGTTCAGGTTGTATGCGTCCTTGTCACCCCGATGAATGCGTACGGCAAGCGGGTTGAGACGCGAAAACATTTGGGTCAAAGTGTCGTAGGGGACATCCTTTTCATTAACCAGGCCGTAATTGCAGTCTTCCCCGAAGTTCTTGGCGGGCATATCCTGCCACATAAAGAAATTGCTGCCTGCCATATAGGGACGGGTCATCAGGAGATGATGTAGCAGTTCGGCGGCGCGGGCACGTTCCTCCTGGGTGTCCACACGCATGCCGGCGCCTTTCTTGTTGGGGAGGCCGGAATCCCGCGACGGAAATGACCATTCGGTCAGCAGCATCGGTTTGTCTCCTGCCAGCCGGGAGTATCCGTCGATGACGGTTGCCGCCTCAGTCGTATCGCCGGTGACGATATCGACAGACGGGTAGTTGTTGAATGATACGACATCGCAGTATTTCGCACATGCGCGCCACGCCCAGGCCGGTGCATTTCCGGCGAAGCGGCAGCCAAGAACAAGATGGTTGGGGTAAATTTTACGGAATGCCGCGGTTGTATCGCGGAAATAACGTTCGGCCAATTCGGAGAGAAAGGCCAGTTCCGCTTTTTTCGCCTCAGGAGTCCGGGCGCTGAGCGTTTTCAAGCTGCCGATCTCCGGCCAGTCCGAAATATGCTGGTCCCAGGCTTGATTGAACGCATTGGTCGTGCCGTGCTCGCGTTTCAGAATTTCGATCAATGCGTTTTTGGCCGAGTGTCCTGCCGGAAATTCCATGGTATCGAGAAAGAGACTGTTTTCCCGTTTCTTTTTACCGTACCACTGGAGCTCGTTGTCGATGTAGAATCCGAAAAGCCAGGGATCGTCGGGGGAGAATTCTTTGGTGAGTCCTTCTACGGCGCGGAGGCAGCCCGTCGGAAACCCCGGGTCGAAAACATTGGGCATTTTCTTCCAGGTCTCTTTGTCCGCGGCAATGCCCCGGAGCGCCCGACTGCCGATATTGGCGCAGTGACTGAAGGGAAGCCCCCGATGCCTCAACTCAGGAGAATTGCTGGTCCCCAGGTGGTTGAATCCCCAATGCTTCAGTCGTTCCACCGTTTGTGCGGCCCATTGCTCCGAATTCCCATAGAGATCGGAGATGTTCTGGTTATAGGCTTTGTTGAAGCCGTTGCAGTTAACCCAATCGGTGCCCATTGCGAAAAAGAGCTCTCCGTTCGGGTCGACGAACCACCAGCGCCCGTCAACCTTCGCGGTACGGAAAAAACCGGTGGCGCCGCCGGACGCTTTCATGCCGCTGCCCGGCATGTTGTATGTCGGGAAATCTGCAGCGGCGGAAAAGAGAACGCACGCCAGAACCAAAACTGTCAGGAACGATTTCATTCGGATATTCTCCTTGTTCAAAAACCGGTATTGTGGGCAAAGCCGTCGCCCAGCGAGTAATGTTTTACCTTGATGACGGTACCGGCTTTCAGGTTGTTCTCCTTTACCGAACCGACATGCAGGTCGCACATCAGCGCGTTGGCGCTTTTTGCATGAATAAGATTGATAATCCCCCACCCGCCGTTGTTTCGGACGCTGATCCGCGAACGGGAGCGCAACGGCACATAATATCCGTCAGTGGTGGATATCTGTGTATCGGCCAGAAGAATCCGGACGGACATCGATTTCTGATAGTCTGCGCAGAGTCCGAGGTCGGCGCTTGCCTGAACCGCGGCTTCGTCTTTGGGGCTTCCGCTGCTGTACTTCATATGTTCGCCCGCGTAAGCTCCGACCATCCCGTAACCGTAATCGAACCAGCCTCCGTCGGTGGTCTGCATGCTCTTTTCCGCCAGCGGGCAATAGGCGATTTTCGGAATGGAGGTTGTTTTCCGCTGGTTGTTGTTGGTTTGCTGGGCCAGCCAGAACGGCCAGCCTTTGGTCGCCGTTCCCAGCTTTCCCGCGAGCGGAGGCAATTCGCCTTTCTGATCGACAGCATAGATGGCGAGCTGTGACCCGAGTTGTTTCAAATTGGAAACACATTGCGTGCCCAGCGCCCTGGCCCGCGCCTGATTCAGCGCCGGGAGAAGCAGGGCGGCAAGAATGGCAATAATCGCAATCACAACTAATAATTCTATCAGCGTAAATTTGTTGTTTCCGAGCGATGGGTATCGATTGGTTCCGTAGGTTCGGGCGAGGTGCTGCATAAAGTTTACTCCTGATTTCTGCTCTTGTGAAATGTGTGCGGATTTATGTGTGAATATGAAATTACCTCTTTCCGTTCTGGCTTAATTTTTATTTGGCCGATTTGAAGAATACATCGACTTTGGCTTGGATACCGGTTCATTTCAGCTTTTTCCTGAGGGTAACAGATTTAATATATTCTGCTTTCTCTCCTGTTGTTTTTTCTTTTTCAACGGAACGAGAGGAGGCCGCAATGTTCAGGCGGCTTCCGCTGTTTGGTGGAATTTCAGCATTTAGCTTCTCTCCCGATGGTGGAACTGCGTTCGATGACTTCGCCGCGGCACAGGACGGCGTCACAGTCGCCCTTCGCGGCGGGTTCGCTCATCTGTTTCAGCAGGTAGTCGGCGGCGAGACGGCCGATCTCCTCGCGCGGTTCGGTGATGGTGGAGAGCGAAATGAGTTCGGTGGCGCTTTCCGGCAGGTCGCCGCAGCCGACCACGGCGATGTCGTCGCGTCCGGCGGTCCGGAGCGCGCCGAGCATGTGGAACGCGATGTAATCGCAGAATACGGCGAGCGCCGTCGGCGGCTCCGGCAGCGCCAGCAGTTCCGCGACGATGTTCCGGTCGCTCTCGGGCGACATCGTCCGGGTGCTGCGCAGATAGGATTCCGGCTCTTTCAACCCGAGTTCCTTCATCCGCGCCAGCGCTCCCTCGCGCCGTCCGCAGCTCTGCAGGGAGTCGTAATCGGTGGTGATGCAGCTGATCCGGCGGTGTCCGAGCCGGTACAATAGATCGATCTGGTCGCGCCCGGCCTGAACCGCGTCGAGCATGAACGGCTTGATTTTGACGTCGGCGATGGCGTCCCCGAAGAACGCCACCGGGGTCTCGGTCAGGTCGGGGAGGCGGCGGTAGAATTCCCCGGAAGTCGCCACCGGCTGCACCAGAAGTCCTTCGACCTGAAGTTCGAGGAAGGAGTTGATCAGCTTCTCCTCGCGCTGGCGGCCGAACATCGTGATCCCGATCAGCGGCTGGTAACCGGCCGGGAGCAGGATCTCATCGACTCCCATCATGATCTGGTTGGCCCAGGAACTCGAAAGCTCGTTCATCACCACCCCGATGGTGCGGGTCGTCTGGCGGCGCAGGCTCTTGGCCAGCCGGTTGGCGCGGTAGTTGTGGTTCCGGGCGATCTCCCTGATCTTCTGCTGGGTGGCCGTCGATATCTTCATCGCGTCCCCCTGGCCAGACAGCACGTAGGAGACCGTCGAAGTCGAAACCCCGGAGATCCGGGAGATGTCTTTCAACGTGATCGGCATGGCTCATTTCCTTACTGAATCGTTTGACTGAATCGTTTCTGTAGATTAATTATACAAAAAAGAAAGGCAAAAGTCAATAGGGAAAATGAGAAAAAGAGGAAAAGTTTCTACGGGCGGGGAGAGAGGGAGAAATCGCCGCCTCCGAATCGGAGGCGGCGGGGGAACCGGTCAGAGCGCTTCGAAGCGGAAGGTGAGCTCGAAATCGATGCTTTCGCCGGGCAGGATGCGGCGGGCGACGCCGCTTTCGATGTCGGCGGTCCGGCCCATGACCGTGGCGTTCGAGGGTTCGAGCCCGAGCGCGTAGTTGCCGGATTTGCAGCACTTCCACTGGATGAAGTTGGGCAGCGTATCCGCCGAATATTCGATGCGGAGCCGGATGCCGAGCTTCGGATTGGCCACCGTGATTCCGGCGCGCCCGTCGGCGTCGGCCTGGAATTTGTGGTAGAAGCACTGCTCCTGATAGTCCGGCGTCGGTTCGTCGAGGTGGTGCCACTCGGCAATTCCGGCGGCGGCGGCGGAGTCGCGCGGCGATACCTCATGCGGCTCGGTCTCGAAGACCAGCTCCGGCGAGGCGAAGGGGTAGCCGAGGTTGCAGTGATAGAGAAACTGGAGGTAATCCGCCTGGGCGGCGCGGTTGGTGACCCGGTCGCGGAGCGTGATCGTATTGTCGCCGAGCCCGGTCGAAATGGTGCGTTCGAGTTCCATGAATTCGCCGAACATCGCGCATTCGCGGAGGGTTCCCGACGCTTCGAGCCGGTATTTTCCGTTCTTCCAGCCGCGCCGGATGCCGACGTCTTCGGCGGCGAGGTTGGAGATGCGGCCGTGCAACCCGTATTCGTTGTTGGGCACGCCCACGTTGCGCAGCCCGGCGGTGGTCATCAGCCCGGCCTGCCAGTTGCGCAGCCAGCCTTTGCCCGCCGGTTCGTAACGGCCGCCCGAGGACCAGGAGACCGGGGGGCGGAACACCAGCGGAATCCCCAGGAACGAGCAATCCACCAGATCCATGCCGCGGTCCGCCGCCACGGTGAAGGCGAGGCCGGAGCCGTTGCGGAACATAATGACGCGGTCGCCGCGCCCATTGCCTTCCTCCAGCGCCATGAGCCGCGCATCGGCCAGTTGCTCCATGCCGCCCGCGTAGCGCGAGCACGTCTCGAAATCGTAACGTTCCATGATGCTCCTTTCTTGCATTCCGAGGTTGAATCATTTATAGTATAGCAGAAGAAAGGTGTTTTGTACAGAGGACGGATCGCCGATTGTCAGCACAAATGCAAACAGCAACAGGAACAGGCCGCTTTTTCCTGGATGCCGGCCCGGTCTGGCACTCGATCTGGCCCTCCGGGCGCATCGAACGCAACCGCCGCATCTATGATTACGAGCTGGTCTATTTCGCCAACGGCAGCGGGCGGGTGATCACCGCGGCTGGCGTGTTCGAATGCACGCGGGGTTCGGCGGTCATCATTCCGCCGCAGCTCGTCCACTGCACGGTGGGGGTGACCCAGCTCGAACGCTGGTGCGTCCATTTCGACTGGTTCGGCGACTGCCGGGCGCACCGTGAAGCGCCGCTGATCTTCGTCTACCAGGACGAAGCCGGGCCGTTCCGCGAGGAGCTCTGCGCCGGAGACCCCGAGCTGCCCGGCGTCAGGTTTCCCCTGTTCCGCCGTGAGGTTTCCCGCGAAATCCTGCCGCTGCTCCAGCGCTATTTTCTGCCCCACCCGGAGAACCCCGCCGGCGAACTGACCCGGCGCGGGCTCCTGATGCAGATTCTCGGGCTGGTGCTGCAGGAAGGGGAGGGGGAGCCGCCGCGCAGCCGGGAGTCGGGCGAACTCCTCTTCCGCGCCAGGAATTTCATCGATGCAAACTGTCTGCGCCGTACGTTGACCGTCGCGGAAACGGCGGCGGAATGCGGCGTCTCCGCCGGCCACCTGACCCGGCTGTTCCACCGTTCGTTCGGAATGCCGGTCAGCGACTATATTCAGTTCAAACGCCTGGTGAAAAGCCGGAAATTGTTGCAGGAAAGCACGTTGACGATTCGCGAAATCGCCTATGAAAGCGGCTTCGACGACCCCAACTATTTCTCCCGCTTCTTCCGCCGGAAAACCGGGATGACCCCCGCCGAATTCCGCAACGCCGCCGAAACCGGCGTTCCGCTGAACGAAGAGTGATTGTGTTCCATTTTATGCAGGGAGGAAAAAAGATGCGTCGCAGTGATCGGGAAGTTGTCGGAGTCGCAGAGCTCGCCGGAATTCTGGACCGGGCCGAGTTTCTTACGCTGGCGTTTTCAGACGGCGGTTTGCCCGCCCTCGTTCCCCTCTCGTTCGGGTACCGGGTCGACGAATCCGGGAAGTTCGTCTTCTATTTCCACGCCGCGCAGGAGGGGCGCAAGATCGATTGTCTGAAGGCCGATCCACGCGCCTCCCTCTCCGCCGTCGGCGAAAACCGCATCGTCCTCGCCGAACCCGCCTGCCGCTCCACCTGTCTTTATGAGTGCGTCATGGCCGCAGGCCGGATCGTTTTCGTCACCGACCCGGCTGAAAAACGTCTCGCCCTCGACCTCCTGATGCAGCACTGTGGCGCCCGTGGGAGTTTCGACTATCCCCCCGCGATGCTCGACCGCACCGCAATCCTGCGTTTCGACACCGAAACCATCACCGGCAAAAGCAATCTCCCTCGCGACTTTTAACGTCGTGGGTGCCTCCGGCGGGCAGGGCGCTTCGCCCCTGCACCCCGACCGGCAGGGTGCCGGTGCCGCGACCAGATCCGCATCAAATGCTGCGCATTTGATGCTCCGACTAAGAAATTCGGGAGGTAGTGCAGGGTTCCGGA
>CAYSZM010000094.1:0-13642 GCA_964435365.1 uncultured Victivallis sp.
CGACCAGATCCGCATCAAATGCTGCGCATTTGACGCTCCGACTAAGAAATTCGGGAGGTAGTACGAGGTTCCGGAGGGCGCAAAATACCGCTCCGTCGGCACCTCTTGCCCTTTTTTTAGGGCAAGAGGGCACTCCTACGCCTGTTTTTGCAGGAAGATGGTTGGCAAGGCGCAAGACCGTCGCGGAACGGTTTGGTTGTTACGCCCGTGTGGAGATCGATACAAGGGCTTGGCAGGCTTTCGAAACGTTGTTGGCCGTCTGGCGCGGGTCCTCTTGTTTGGGTCGTGCCCGGCGTGCGGCTTTTGGGGAGTTCGGGGCTTATAGTTTCAGAGGAAGTTTTTCGAGGCGAAAGCATTCCTCCGTCTTTTTTGGGAGGCTGTAATAGCCGGATATCTCAATGTCATAGCTTTTTCCGGTTTCGAGCACAAAGTATTTCGTCAAGTCGATTTTCCATTCGTGTGAAGTTCCGGGAGCAATCGGGCCAAACAGTACCGCCGACCCGGAATACGGTTCGCTCTCTTTCGCTCCGAGCTTTGTCATTCGAGCCGGGGCGCCGTTCCCCTGTTCCCGGACGGCAATGTGCAGTTCGCTCAACGGCTGTCCGTTCCGGAAAATCAAAACCGGAGTCGGGGAACAGTTTTCAATGCGAACCTCAAGCGTCGTTTTCTCCAATCGGGCGGTTACGAGAACGAGGTCTTTCGCCCGGCTTTTCTGAATCCACTCCTCGCATCGTTCCTCCGATTCCAGGAACGCGATCTTCCGGGATACGCTCCATCGGTTCTGATCCGACAGCGGTTCCGGGAGGCGGGTGCGTTTCAGCCACGCCAGCGCCCGGTCGGGAGTTGCCAGATTCGCATACAGTTCGGTAAAAGTCCGAACGGCCATGCCGTTCCAGTCCGCATCGTGTTCGGATGAAGGGGGGAATTGCCGCTCGATTTCACGGAGAATCCGCTCCCTCGCGTTTCCGTCCTCTTTCAGTTTCGCCATTTTTTCGGGATTATTGCCCAGGGCGAAAAGAACGTTCAAGTCCACGAAGTTGTGCTGCCAGGAACCGGTCTCCATGATTCCGAACACTGTTTTCTTCAACTCCGGCCAGTTCCGGCGCATAACTTCGGAGACCATGTTGCCTTCACGCTGTCTGCGGTAGATCCGCTCGCAGTTCGCGGAAATGCGGAGGATCGCCTCGGCGCGCCGGTCCGTCTTTCCCTTCCCGGCAAGAGCGGCGAAAAAGGCGGTCGCCGTCGGATTTCCGTCCAGCTTTTCCAGCGTCAGCAGCACAAGGAACGGCAGAGTCTTCTTGAAAGCCGCGTTTTCCGTCAACGCTTGCAATTGCTCCGGAGTCATCGCTGCATAGGTTTCCCACTGGAACGCATTCACTTCGGCGATGCAAAGCGAGGCCAGCCGGCGGTTCTTCTCGGAATCGGGCTCTCCCCATCCGGGATCGAGCCAGGTTTTCTCCAATTCCCCGAGCAGCTCGGTTTTCCGCGGGGAATCGTTTCCGGTCAGGATGGTTTCGATTCCGGCGATGTCCGGCAGGTCCGCCAGCGCGGCGAACCCGGCGGCCAGGCATGCGATGACAGAAAGCAGTCGTTTCATGGAACACTCCCCCTTCTTATCGGATACGGTAGCACATGTTGCCCCATGCGTCAAGGGGTCCTGACAAAAAGGAACCTCCCCGGATGCCGAAAATGCAGAAACGACATCCGGGGAGGCGGGGAAAAGAGTGCCCGATTCTTTTCCGGAGAACACCATTACTATATCACCGGAATTTCGCTTTGCAAGCCCGAAAATTAGCCGTGTCTAATTTTTTAACGATTTTTTCTTCTTCCGCTTTTATGAGGAGGAACCGGTCAGTCGGCGCGGCCGAAGGAGCTGACCACGTATTTCGTCACCCCGTCGTCGCCCAGCTCCACGCGGGCGAAGGAGAACGGCGGTTCGCAGAGGGCGGGGACGCAGACGAACGAGGACTGGCCGTCGAACACCATCTCGCTGCCGGAGTGGTGGTGCCCGCTGATCGACAGCGCGCAGCCGGTCGCGTGCATTTTGCGGATGATCTCCTCCGCGTTCCAATAGCGGTAGGGGGCCGCGTCGGTTCCGGGCGGAAAGAGCGGTACGTGCTGGACCGCGATCAGCGGACCGGAAAATCCGGCGGAAGCCCGGTCGAACCTGTCCAGCTCTTCCGGCAGGCGTTCGGCGTTGTACCCCGGCCGCTCCGGGTCGAGGAACGGGATGATCCTGGCCCCGTTGATCTCGAAGAATTCGGGCAGCGGCGGAAGGTGGCGGTAAAACTCCTCGGGCGGCAGGTCGTGGTTCCCCGGAATCGCGATCACCGGAACCGGCACCGCCGCCAGAATCTCCGCCAGCTCGTCGAGCCGGGCTTCGACCGTGAGATCGTCTTCCCCCGCGCAGTCGATGAGGTCGCCCGCCACGATCAGCGCATCGGGCCAGCCCTCCGCCGCCAGGTAGCGCAGGACGCGGTTGAACAGCCGGGCGCCTTCCAGTCCCTGGCGTTTGGGGTTGTTCAGATTGAGGCGGTCGCCGTAATGGATATCGGCGACGACGGCGAGGCGGATGCTCATGGCGGATTTCCTTTCAGGGGCACTTCATGAACGGTCAGACAAACGTGGTCCGGACTTCCTTCATATAACGGTCGCGCAGCACTGCCGCCAGCCGTTTGACGATGTTCCGGCGCAATTCGAGATCGACCGGCAGATTCGGGTCCTGGTGCGCCTCGTTGATCCGGGTGCCGACCAGGAATTCGATGATGTCGTTCCGCCGCATCAGTTCGACCAGCCTTCCGGCGGGGTCGTTGTGTTCGGCGTCGCCCTGTTCGAGATAGGCGGCGGCGCGCGACAGCGTGAAGATCCCCTCGGTCACCAGGTCGACTCCGGCCATTTTCGAGGTCGGCGGCAGGTCCCCCGAGGCGGTGTCCGGTTCGAGCACCAGCGGCGTATTGAGCTCACGGGCGACGATCGCCGCCGAAGTTCCGCCGCAGATCACCTTGGTTCCCTCGAAATCGCGGAATTGCCGGGCGCACTCCACATCGCGCTGGCGGTCGAACGGCGGACCGGTGAAAAGCAGCATCCGGCGCGGCCGCCGGAAATAAAGACAGCTCGCCGTGATGTCGTCGGCGGGGCGCAACCCCGGCTCGTGGGCGATCGCCTCGCGCAGAATCCGTTCCGAAAGCTCCTGCGCCGAGATGTCCGGCGTCGAAACGATCTGTTTCCTCACATACTCAGCGACGTTGTCGCTCCCCCAGCCGAGGGGGAAGTGCGGCGTGCCGAGTCCGGCCTGGGTGACGCCGTCCGAAGTGAAGATGATGCGGTCGCCCGGCTGCGCCCGGAACGAGTAGGCGGTCATCGTGCGCTCGCGGTATTTCGGGGAAGCGAATTCCTCTCCTTCCACCGGCAGCCGCTCGTCGCCGCGAAAGAGCAGGAACGGCGGGTTGCCCATCTCCACCACCCGGGTCACGCCGCCCAGCCGGGTGTCGACGATGGTGAAGGTGGCGTAGCTGATGCCGCGGTCGCGGCAGACCGGCAGCGAATCCATGATGATCTCGGCGGAGTGGGCGATTTCGCGGTCTTCGGCGCTGAACCGCAGCGCCATGGTGGTGGTCATCAACGCGAGGATGTTCGCCTTGAGCCCGTGCCCCAGCCCGTCGGCCAGCACCGCCAGCAGCCGCTCTTCGGCGGGAATCCGCCGGAAGGCGACGGCGTCGCCGCACGCCTTCTCGTCGAAATGGCAGCACTGGCTGTAGCCGGTGTCGATGAACAGGCTTTCGGTGGTGAGGTTCATGCTTTGCCGGACCCCGGTTTCGCGCCGCGTTCCGCCGGTCCGGAGAGGTTGCTGTCGTCGGCGTAGTCCTCGGCGATCGAGCGGAGCAATAGTTCGGTGTCGGCCATCTGCTCGCCGAGGCGGCAGGCGATTTCCTGGACGGCGGCGATGTTGCGGTCGATTACTTCGCGGGCGCGCGCCGCGATCTGTTCGCGCCGCAGTTCGGTGTTGGTCACGTCGTACATCACCCCGCCGATCACCTCGCCGGGGTCGATGCTGAAGATGTTCACGTTGAACAGCCGTTTGCCCACCTTGAGCGAATCACGCCGAATGTCTTTCCCGCTCAGCAGCGACGACTCGAAGAGGTTCGCAAACGGGACGATCCGGGTCAGGTCCGCGCCCGCCATGCCGGGGCAGGCGTCGTAGGCGGCGACGATCTCTTCGCCGAACAGTTCGGCGAAGTGGCGGTTGCACTCGATGATCTGGAGCTTCTTATCGACGATGACCGCCCCCGACGACATGCTTCGCAGCAGCGCGTTGGCCTTCTTCTGCGCCTGTTTTTTGAGGTACGAGACACACATCGACGGCTCCGCGTGCCCGGCGATCAGCGCCTGGGCGAAGTTGCGGCAGGTTCCGTAGCCGCAGCCGTCGCAGTTGAGTTCGTCCTCGGGCGTGGTCTTGCCGATGCTGCGCAGTGCGGCCTGAATGTCGGAGACGGCTGGTTTCGGTGCGGCGACCGCGTCTTCCGGGAAGGCGGCGGCGATGCTTCCGCCGGTCTCCCGCCGTTTCGGGGAAGCGGGGAAGCGCGTTTTGCCGAGCACCCGGAGCCGTTCCAGCAGCCCCGGCGAGTTGTGTTCGGTGCACGGCCCGTGCACGCAGCCGCCCGGACAGGCGAGCGTCTCAATGAAAATGGTTTCGTCCGCCGGAATTTCGTCGAGGCCGAGGCCGTCGAGCGCCAGCTTCATATTGTCCAGCCCGGTCAGCGTGAAATAGTGGACCTTGCGGTTTTTGCACTGGAACTGGATGGTGTCGTTCATGCCGCCTTCGACCGGATACTGCGCGCCCTCTTCGGCGGATTCGGGCACGAATTTATCGTCGGCCTCCGGCTCCATCCGTTCGGGGTCGATGTCGGCTTCGCGCAGCATCTGCCGGATCTCCGGGTAGGTGACCGCCAGATTGAGCAGTTCCGGGTTGCGGTCCGCCTCGTTTTTCTTGCTGATGCAGGGGCCGACGAAAACGGTGCGGATGCCGTCGCCGAAGGTGTCGCGGAGCAACCGGCAGTGCGCCATGAGCGGCGACCCCACCCGGGTGATCTTCGCCGCGAGGTGCGGAATGTATTTGCGCACGAAATCGACCGCGGTCGGGCAGGCCGACGAGAGCAGCAGCCCCGGATTCCCGCCGTCGAGCTCCTTCGAAACTTCGGCCGAAACGATCTGCGCTCCGAGCGCGGTCTCGCTGACCCCGGCGAATCCGAGCTGTTTCAGCGCCCGGATCAACTGACCCGGCGCGATATTCTTGAACTCGCTGACCCACGAGGGAGCGAGCGAGGCGTAGACCGGCGCTGATTCCGAGAGCAGCTGCTGGAGCCGGGCGGTGTCGTTGCGCACCCGCTTGGCCTTGACCGGGCAGACCTCGACGCATTTGCCGCAGGCGACGCACAGCTCCGGAATCACGGCGGCGTGGCCGTCGCGCACCTTGATCGCCTTGACCGGGCAGTGGCGGACGCATTTGTAGCAGTCCTGGCACTCGGCTTCGAGGGTGTAGACCGGGTACGAATGGTTCATTTCGCGGCTTCTCCCTGTGCCGCCGGGTCGGATTCCTGCAGTTTCCGGGCCAGTTTGGCCGAAAGGACCGCAAAATCCCCGGCGAGGTTTACTTTCTGACGGATGATCTCATCGGGCAGGTGCAGCGTGTGGCCGGTGAAGTTCCAGATGGCGAGGATTCCGGCGTCGACCATCTGTTCGGCAACCTCCTGCGCCGCCTCGTCCGGCACGCAGAGAATTCCCATGCGGATCTGCAGACGGCCGGCCAGGTGCGGAAATTCGGCGAAGTCGAAAAGCGGAACCTCGTGGACGAACGTATCTTTCGGAATCGGCCCCTTGTCGAAGGCGGCGATGATTTTCAACCCGTATTCGGCGAATCCGCGGTAGCCGAGCAGCGCGGTGCCGAGGTGGCCGGCGCCGACCAGGAACGCTTCCGAGGCGTTTTTCCAGCCGAGGAAGCTCTCGATCGCGTCGATGAGGGTGTCGATTTTGTAGCCGACCCCGGGCAGGCCGCTGGCGCCGACCATTTCGAGGTCTTTTCGGACGCTGATGGCGTCCACGCGGAGGGCCTGTGCCAATACCGGACTGGTGGCGTGCAGTTTCCCGGCCGACTCCAGTTTCTTAAGTTCGCGCAGATAGGCGGGCATGCGCTTGAGGGCAGGAATGCTGAAAACCTGGGACTTGGGCATGTCTTTCATTCTCCGTAATTAATAGACCATAGAAAGATAGCCCGCTTCGGGAGAATTTCAAGCGCCGCGACGGGAAAGGCGAGAAAAAGCGGCCGGCCCCGTCCGCCCGCGACCCGCACCCGGCGCCTCTGCAAGGCGAGGCATCCGCTGTTTCCGGCAGAAGTTCGCAGAAAGATAATTGTTTCCTCGCAACGACTGAAAAAAACGGGAAATATTCGACTAAACCGCTTGCATTTGTCTGCAAACCGGTATAACTTTCGGAAATCCGTAGTGAATTGCAGCGCTGAAACGCATGATTCACCGGATGGGAAGATAACATGTTTGAACCGACCGCAAATCGCAAATTATAGTATTTCAGAAAGAGAAGGACTCCACAGAAAATGCATTTCGGGCGAACTCCACACCTGAAGTCGGCTGCCGCCGTATGCGGGGCACTGATCGCGCTGACCTCGCTCCCCGTTTCCCTTCCCGCCGCGGAACAGGAAGCTCCGGTGATCCGGACCGAGGACGATCTCAAAAAAGGAAAGGAAAACGTCCGTTCCGTCATTGAGGAGCTCGCCGAACTGTTCGCCGATGACGCGCCCGCGCCTGTGCTGGGCGACGCGAAACAGCAGATCATGGCGCCTTACAGCAAGGTGATTCCGTCCGCCAACGGCCGGGGGACGCTGATTTTCCGTCCCCGGTTCACCTCGTCCAAGAAGATGTTCAAGGCGCTGGACGGCATCATCACCGGGACGACCCTGGTCGAACCGCTCGAAGAACAGAACGAAATCGTCATCAACGCCGATCTCAAGGAAGTGGAGAGCTATAAAGAAATCCTCGAGGCGATGGATATTCCGTCGCCGCAGATCCTGATCGAGGCGAAGGTGGTCGAAGTGATGTTCTCGGACGGGATGCAGCGCAATCTGTCGTTCATGTTCCAGGGCTCCCGCTACAAGGTCGGCGCCAAAACGACGATTCCGGGCAACACCAGCACGGGGACGTCCGGCGCGGGAGGCGACTTCACGCCGTATTCCGGGAAGAACTCCATGAACATCGCCTTCCAGTGGCTCGAAACCGCACAGGACGCCACGGTGCTCTCCAGTCCGAACATTCTGATTTCGCGCAACGAAGTGAGCCGGATCATCACCGGCGAAGAGATTCCGATCCAGGAAGCCAGCTCCAGCGGCAGCACCATCCTGATGAGTACGACGTTCAAGAACGTCGGCGTGACCCTCGAAGTCGAGCCGAGCATGATCAACCTCGACAATGTGACGCTGCGCATCTACCCGAAGGTTTCGAACGTGCTGCGTTACGAGACCGTTTCCAGCGGCGGCAACGACTACTCCGTCCCGGTGATTTCGGCGCGGAGCGTCGAAACCCACCTCCGGATGCAGGATAAGCAGGTGGTGATGATGGGTGGGCTTTACAGCAACCGCACCGCGCTGCAGCAGGAGCGCATTCCGATCATCTCCGATTTGCCTTATGTCGGGGAGCTTTTCACCGGCAAGAACGAGACCAAGGAGATCACCCAGCTGGTTTTCTTCCTCAAGGTCCACATCATTCCGCCGGACCGGGTCGCCAGCGGGGTCTTCTTCGACTTCGACCGCAGCGCCAAAGTCAGCGAGACGCTGAGCAAAATCGTGGCGCATTCCGACACCTTCCCGCCCCGGGCAACCTCGGCGAAGAAATTTCATGACGAAGTGGTCGGCGCGCTGCCCGGCAAGAGCGAAGAGGAGCGGAAACGCTTCAAGGAAAAACCGATCGTCATCAAATCCACAGGCGACCAGGATGTGCCGAACGTCAGCCCGGTGGACTCCGACCTTTTCGTGATGGAACCGGCGGAAACCGTCGACGCCTCCGAAAAAGCGCCTGCCGGCCCCGGCGAACACAAGCCGTCGGTCCGGGTCACGGTGACGCCGAAGGATGAAGCCGCCGCCACCCAACCGGCCGGAGAGTAAGAACAATGAAGTTCCGCCGCAGAATCATCACATGGCTGATCATTCTTCTTGTGCTCGCCGGAGGAACCGCCGGAGTCTGGTTCGGCGTGATCGTTCCCCGGCGCAAAGCGGATGACGCCGCCGCCCGGAAGCTCGCCACCGAGAGCGCCGACATGGACCGCACCTACAAGGTCAAGCGCGACGATCTCGTCATCGGCCTCCTGCAGGGCGGCTATGTCAACGCCAGCCAGAAGCACAAGCTGTCGCTTCAGGCCAACTACAAAACCAAACTGCTCTGGGTCATCGACGAAAACAGCAAGGTCAAGGCCGGCGACCTGCTGGCGAAATTCGAGACCGACGAGCTCAAGGAGCAGATCGAGAACCTCGAAATCGAGCTGGACAACCTGAAAAAGGAACTCGACCTCGCGGTCGAGTCGAAGAAGATCCAGATCAGCACCAACGCCGCCGACCTCCAGGCCGCCGAGGAGAGCCTGCTCCAGGCCGAAGACTCCATGCGCAAATACCGCCGGTTCGAGCGTTCCAGCAAGCGCGACGAGCTGGATCTTGCCGTGGTCAACGCCGAAACGGCGCTGGATACCGCACAGGGCGACTACGTCACCACCCGGGACACCGAGCCGAAAGTCTCCAAAGACGAAAACGCCGAGGATAAAAAGCGCACCCTCCTCAAAGAAGCCCAGGCCAAGATCGACGAGAAGGAAAATTCCCTCAATAAGGCCGAGGACAATCTGCGGGTGTTCCGCCGCTACGACAACCCGAGCAAGCTCACCCGCCTGATGAACGCCTACGAACAGGCCAAGTTGAATCTGCGCAAGATCAAGATTTCCACCGAGTCGAAAATCGTGCAGTCGGACAAATCGATCGAGAACTATCGCGGCCGCATCAAGCGGACCGGCGACCAGCTCGCCCGGTACCGGGAGTACCTGACCATCATGGAACTGCGCGCTCCGGTCGACGGAGTGGTCATCTACGCCGACCCCGACCGGCGCTGGGGGAACCTCGACGTGAAACCCGGCATCGACATCAACAAGGGGCAGGTGCTCATCACCATTCCGGAGATGTCGAACCTGGTGGTCGATTTCGATCTGCCGGAGCAGTTCCGCTCCAAGGTGCGCATCGGCGACCGCGCGGTGATTTCGCCGGATTCGCTGCCGGGCCTTAAGTTCGGCGGAGAGGTTTCGCACATCGACACGCTGCCGGTGAACCTGGTCAACTGGGACGCCTCGTCGCCGAAGATCTACAAATCGAAAATCAAGCTCGACCAGCAGTCTCCGAAGCTGGTCAACGGCATGAGCGTCCAGATCAATATCGTGACCAAGACGATTCCGAATACGCTGGCTATTCCGGTCGAAGCGGTGTTTGAAGACAACGACCGTTTCTTCGTCTACCGCGCCACGCTGACCGGCCCCAAAGAGGTCGATGTGAAGATCGGCGAGTCGAACGACAACTTCGTCCAGATCACCGAAGGGCTCAAGGAAGGGAACGTCGTCTATCTGTACCGGCCGTACCAGAAAACGCAGGGTGCGAAATAATGGCCGAACCCAGACGAAGCGCGGTCTCCGACGATATCGTCCGGCTGATCGACATCCGGAAAACCTACATCACCGGAGACCTCAAGGTCCCGGTGCTCAAAGGGATCGACGCAACCGTGCGGCGCGGCGAATTCGTCGGCTTCATCGGAACCTCCGGCTCCGGCAAATCGACGCTGCTCAACATTCTCGGCATGCTCGATGTGCCGACCGGGGGAGAGTATTACCTGGAAGAGACCGAAGTCGGACGGCTCACCGACGTGGAGCAGGCGACCATCCGCAACCGGAAAATCGGCTTCATCTTTCAGAGTTTCAATCTGTTTCCGCATCTTTCGGTCGAAGAGAACATCGAAGTGCCGATGGTCTACGGGCGGATTATCCGGAAGACCCGGCGCAAACGGGCGCTCGACCTGGCCGAACGGGTGGGCCTCGGGCACCGTCTCGGCCACCGCCCGACTCAGCTTTCCGGCGGCGAATGCCAGCGCATCGCCATCGCCCGGGCGTTGTCGAACAACCCCGCTTTCATCCTGGCCGACGAGCCGACCGGCAACCTCGACGAAAAGACCAGCGCCGAAATTATGAAGCTGTTCCACGAGCTGAACCAGCAGCAGGGGGTGACCATCGTGATGGTGACGCACAACCCGGCGCTCGGTCCGCACTACGACAAGATCATCCGGCTGCGCGACGGGCGGATCGACGAGACGCCTTTTGAGTGGGAGGCCAAAGAGCAGGAACACCGGGCGGAAGCCGAACGGAAGGAGGCCGCCAGATGATGCTGGTTCGCGATCTTTTCCGGCTGTCGCTGCACAATCTGCTGCTGCACAAGGTACGCTCGACATTGACTTCGCTCGGCGTGATTTTCGGCGTCGGCAGCGTGATTGCCATGCTGGCGATCTCCGAAGGAGCAAAGCGCTCCGCCCTGGCCCAGATCGAAGCGATGGGAGTGGACAAAATCATCGTCTTTTCGAAACGCCCTCCGATCGACGGCAAAAGCGAAGGCTCCAACAACGTCAGCGTGATGGAGCGTTACGGGCTCAACGACCGCGATCTGGGCAACATCGCCAAGATGGACAACGTCGAACGCATCACCAGCATCTTCGATGCGCGCAAGAAAGTGCTCAAAGGCTTGCAGCGGACCGATTTGAAGCTGATCGGCTGCGATTACAATTTCCTCGTGGATTCGCAGTCGGCGATAGAGAAGGGGCGCTGGTTCTCCCCGGCCGACTATAAGAACAACGCCTATGTCTGCGTGATCGGCAAGAACGTCAAGCGCCGGCTGTTTTCGATCGGTAACACGAACATCGTTGGCAGTAAAATACGGATCGAAGATGCGGTGTTCCAGATCATCGGCATCATCGACAACAAATACGGGAACCAGTATCCGGAAATCGGCGGTCAGAACGACATGATCCTGATTCCGATGACCACCTCCCGGGCGCTCTACAAGGATTACACGTTCCTGCGCGAGGGGTTCAATTTCAAGATTACCCGCATCGAATACGATCTTTTTCTGATCAAAGTCGCCGACACCAGCTATATCGACAATACGGCCAAGCGGGTGACCGGATACCTTGAAAAGGCCCATTCCGACACCAAGGACTGGGGCGTGGTGGTTCCGCTCGAACTTCTGATGCAGCTGGAACAGACCCAGAACATCTTCACCATCGTCATGGGTTCGATCGCCGGTATCTCGCTGGTGGTCGGCGGCATCGGCATCATGAACATCATGCTGGCCAGCGTCTACGAACGGCGCAAGGAGATCGGCACACGGCGCGCCCTCGGCGCGCAGAAGTCGGACATCCTGCTCCAGTTCCTGATCGAGACGGTGTTCCTCACCTCGATCGGCGGCGTCACCGGGATCATGCTGGGGGTGGGCATCGGTTCGGCGATCACCTATTACACGGCGATGCCGACCATCTACTCCGCCTGGAGCATCGTGCTGGCGCTGGCGATTTCGAGCCTGACCGGAGTGATTTTCGGAACCTACCCGGCCTACAAGGCGGCGCAGCAGAATCCGATCACCGTACTTCGTGCCGAATAAACCGCATCGGAGACTTGCAAACCGGGAAATCGGCAGTATCTTTTTCGAACTCAACCAGACAACCGGAGATTGTCATCATGATTTCATGCGACATCGAGAGAAAGTGGAGTTCCAATTGGATTTCAGCCGGATTCTGCGCCTCCAACTGGCAGGCTCCGGTACGCCCGGCGCCTTATTTCCGCCGGGAGTTCGACTGGAAGGGCGGCGAATGCACCGTCTATCTGTGCGGACTGGGTTACTATGAACTTTACCTGAACGGCAAAAAGGTCGGCGACCACGTGCTCGATCCGGTGGTGAGCCAGTATGACCGCCGCTCCCGTTACGTCAAATACGATCTGGCCGGTCTGCTCCGCAAGGGGCGGAACGCCGTCGGGGTCGTTCTCGGCGACGGCTGGTATTTCCCCGCCACCGCCGATGTCTGGCACTTCGACAAAGTCTCCTGGCGCGACTACCCCAAACTGCTGCTCGAAGTCGAGGTGGACGGCAAGCGCGTCTTCGGCACCGACGAGTCGTGGAAATGTCTGCGCACCGGCGGGCCGATCACGTTCACCCAGCTCCGCAACGGCGAACATTACGACGCCCGCCTCGAGATTCCGTGCTGGGCCGAACCGGGCTTCGACGATTCCGCCTGGGAATCCGCGGCAATCATTCCGGGTCCGGGCGGCGTCCTCACCCGACAGATCATGCCGCCCTGCCGGGTGATGCGGACCATCAAACCGACAGGCGTCTCCCGATCCAGGAACGGCGGCTGGCTCTATGACCTCGGCGAAGCGATTGCCGGCTGGAGCCGGGTCCGGGTGCGGGGCGACCGCGGCGCGGTGGTGCGCATCCGCCACTCCGAACTGATCTCCGGTTGGGGAGACGAGCTGAATCAGTCCAACATCAACAGTTTCATCAAAAGCGGCGATACGCAGACTGACCGCTATACGCTCAAGGGCGGCGGCGAAGAAGAGGTTTGGGAGCCGCGTTTCGTCTATCACGGCTTCCAGTACGTCGAAGTCTCCGTGGAAGAAGGCAAAGCGGAAGTGCTCGGGCTCGAGGGACGCGTCGTTCACACGGATTTCGAATCGATCGGTTCGTTCGAATCCTCAAGCCGCGAGCTGACGCAGCTCTTTGAATGCACCCGGCGCAGCTTCGTCGGGAACTTTGTCGGAATTCCGACCGACTGCCCGCACCGCGAGAAAAACGGCTGGACGGGCGACGCTTCGCTCGCCTCCGAAACCGGGCTTTTCAACTACGACCTCGCCGCGTCGTACGCCGAATGGATGCAGTCCATCGCCGACGTGCAGCGTCCGAACGGCCAGCTCCCCGGCATCGTGCCCTCCGGCGGCTGGGGCTTCAACTGGGGCTCCGGGCCGGTGTGGGACAGCGTGTTCATCGTGGTTCCGTACAACGTCTGGCTCTACACCGGAGACACCTCGCTCATCGAGCGGAATTACGAAGCGATGAAACGCTACCTCGGCTATCTGGGAACGCTGGCGGCCGGGCACATCGTCAAATTCGGCCTCGGCGACTGGTGCCATTTCGACCGCCACCGGATCGTCGATACCGCGCTCACCTCGACCTCCTATTATTACTGGGAAACCCTGACCGTGGCCAAGTTCGCCAGGCTGCTCGGCCGCGAAGACGATGCGGCGGAACTCTCCGCCCTGGCCGCCGAAATCCGCCAGGCGTTCAACGCCAAATTCTACCACGGCGACGGCCTCTACGCCAAAGGCGAACCGACCGCGCTCGGCATCGTGCTTGAACAGGGCCTCTGCCCGGAGGAGGAGCACAAAGCGGTCGCCGCCCGTCTGGCGAAACACATGGAAGAACGCCGCTGCAAGGTCGATTTCGGCATCATCGGAGCGAAATTCGTGCCGCGCGCCCTGGCCGCGAACGGCTACGCCGACACCGCCTGCCGGATTC